>DHJN01000065.1:0-8761 GCA_002404345.1 Actinobacteria bacterium UBA4719
TGTTGGTGCGGTGGTGGGTGGCGTGGTCGGTGCCGTAGTGGGGGCAACCGTCGGTTGAGGAACCTGTGCCACCACCAGGACGATCTGGGTGCCGACGTCGACCGTCTCGCCGGCATGGGTCTGGGACAGCACCGTGCCCTCAGGCTTGTCGCTGTCCGCGAACTTGGTCGTGTACTTCAGCTTGACGTCGGCGAGTGCCTGCTGAGCATCGCCGCGGTTGGAACCAACCACATCCGGCACCTTGACTTTGCCACTGGACACCTTGAGGACAACCGACGACCCGGCTGCGACCGACTCCCCGGCCTTGGGCACGGTCTCGACGACCTTGCCCTTGTCAAGGTTGGGGTTGTCGACGGACTCCACCTTGCCCACGGTGAGGCCGCTGCTCGCGAGCGCCGCCTTGGCCGAGTCCTCGGTGAAGCCACGGAGATCCGGCACCGTCGCATCGCCGGGACCGGTGGAGACGGTGATGGTTACCGAGGTGTTCCTGGGGTGCTGCTCACCGGATTGCGGGCTCTGGTCGACGACGATGCCCTTGGGTGCTTGGTTGGTGGCGGTGGAGACGACGACCAGGAACCCCGCGGCGCGCAGCTTGGCCTCCGCCTTGGCCTGGGTCAGGTTGAACACCGAGGGCACGGTCAGCTTGGCCGCGGGCGCGTCGGCGGCGAACATCGCCTTGCCGGCCAGGCCCAACAGGACCAGGGCGGCGACGACCGCCAGGGCCAGCAGGGCATAGGTAGCACTGTGGCGCTTGCGCGGCAGCTCGGCCGGGTCCCGCCCGATGGCGGGCAATGTCGCGGTGTTGTGGTGCTGGCCGTTCTGGGCCCTGCCGCCCTGAGCCTCGACGACCTGGGTCGCATCGGCCGGGAATATGGCCATCGTCGGATCGCCGCCCATCCCGTTGGCAACGGCCACCCCACCCGCGCCGAGAGCGGCACCTGTTGCCGTCCCATGGGCAGCGGAGCTGATTGGCCGTCCGCTTCGGGCTGCCGCGAGGTCGGAGCGGAACTGTGCCGCGTCCTGGTATCGCGCGTCGCGGTCCTTGACCAGAGCGTGCAGCACGACGGCGTCGAGATCGGCGCTGAGGTCCGGCTGATGCACCGAAGCGAGCTGCGGCGCCTGGCCCACGTGCTGGTAGGCGATGGAGACCGGTGAGTCCCCGACGAACGGCGTACGGCCCGTGAGCAGCTCGTAGAGCAGACAGCCAGCGGAGTACAGATCGGAGCGGGCGTCGACCGGAAGGCCCTGCGCCTGCTCTGGTGAGAGGTACTGCGCCGTGCCGATGACGGACTGGGTCTGGGTCATAGTGGCGGCAGTGTCGGCAATGGCGCGGGCGATCCCGAAGTCCATCACCTTGACGTCGCCCTCGGGGGTCAGCATGACATTGGCCGGCTTGATGTCCCGGTGGACGATACCCATCCGATGGCTGTACGACAGCGCGTCCAGAACGCCCTCGGTGACCCTGGCTGCCTCAGCGGGCTCCAGGACCGACTTCTCGTTGAGGATCTCGCGCAACGTGCGGCCTTGGACGTACTCCATCACGATGTACGGAAGGGCAACCTTCGCCCCACCGCTCTCGGTCTCCTCGTCCTCGCCGGAGTCGTAGACCGCGACGATGGCCGGGTGGTTCAGCCCTGCCGCGGACTGGGCCTCGCGGCGGAACCGGGCCAGGAAGGAGGGGTCGCGGGCCAGGTCGGAGCGGAGCATCTTGATGGCCACAGTGCGGCCGAGCCTGGTGTCGTGACCTGCGTGGACCTCAGCCATTCCGCCGCGGCCGATCAGGTCACCGACCTGGTACCGCCCGCCCAGCAGACGAGTTGTGCTGTTCACTAATTGCCCTCCTTCTTGTTGCCGTTGTTGCCACCGTCGCCGTTGCCCTTGCCCTTGTTGGGCCGGGTGGGCACGGGTGAGGTGACCGCAGGAGGCGTGATCACGGCGGGTGCGCTGGTGCTCGGGGTCGCACTGCTTGTGGTTGACGTGGGTGAAGGGGTGGTTGTGGAGACGGGGGTCCTGGTGCTGCTGCCGGTGAGGACGTCCGACGGGAGGAAGAACGCAAGAACGGCGAGCAGCGCGACGGCCGCGGCTCCGAGGAACCAGGCCACAGGGCGCCCAGATCGTCGATCCGGTGTGCCGGGTGGTTCGGTGGGCGTGCCCATGGCCTGCATGGCCTGGGTGGGACTGGCCTGGGTGGGCATCGCCTGGGTCTGCATGGCCTGGGCCGCCATCGCCACGGTCGGCGCGGTGACGGTCCGCGAGGGTGTGGTCGCGGTGGTGACGGTCCGCGAGGGTGTGGTCGCGGTGGTGACGGTCCGCGAGGGTGTGGTCGCGGCGGTGACGGACGATGCGAAGGCGGCATCCGGCATACCGAGGGCATGGGCCATCACGGCGGCACTTGCCGGACGGTCCGCCGGGTTCTTGGCCAGGGCGGCACTGATCACGTCGCGGACCCCGACGGGGATGGTGTCGGGCAGCTCCGGCGGTGGCCGGTTGATGTGGGCCAGGGCGGTCGCTATGAGGGTGTCGGCGTCGAACGGGCGCTGACCGGTGAGCATCTCGTGGCCGACGACGCCAAGGGCATAGATGTCGCTGGAGGCCGTCGCGCTCTGGCCCATGGCCTGCTCGGGGGAGAGGTACTGGGCGGTTCCGAGGATCTGGCCGGTCTGGGTCATGGGTGCTGCGTCGACCGCTCGGGAGATGCCAAAGTCCGTGAGCTTGGCCCGGCCGTCAGGGGTGATCAGGATGTTGGCCGGCTTCACGTCGCGGTGCACGACGCCGCCCCGATGGGCGGCCTCGAGTGCGGTGGCCGCCTGGATGAGAATCGACGCGGTCTCCTGTGCAGACAACGGTGCGCGATCGGAGATGATCTCGCTCAGCGGTTGGCCGGTCACGAGCTCCATGACGAGGTAGGCCGCGCCGCCGTCCTCTCCGTAGTCGAACACGGCGGCGATGTTGGGGTGGTGCAATGCGGCCGTATGCCGTGCCTCTGCCCGGAAACGTTCGACGAAGTCACTCTGCGCGCTGAGACCGGGATGCAGGAGCTTGACCGCGACGCTGCGGCCGAGGACGGTGTCGGTGGCCGCCCATACCTCGCCCATGCCGCCGGCGGCGATGCGATCGGTCAGGGTGTAACGGTCATTCAGGACGGTGCCCTCGGTGGGGTTCATGGCTTCATCACCGCCTCGATGACCTGCCGTGCGATAGGTGCGGCGACCTTGCCGCCGAACGCCTCGTTGCCGACGTTTCCGCCGTCCTCAACGACCACCGCGACGGCGATCTTTGGGTCATTGGCAGGCGCGAACGCGGTGAACCAGGCGTGCGGTGCGCCGCCCTTGAGGTGCTGGGCGGTTCCCGTCTTGCCTGCCACCTGGATGCCGGGAATCTGGGCCGGAGTGCCGGTGCCTGACTGGACGACGGTGACCATCATCCGGGTCAGGGCGGCCGCGACCTCGGGAGTGATCGCCTGCGAGAGCTTCTCGGGCTGACTCTGGTCGATGATGTCCAGATTGCCGTTCCGGGTGTCCTTGACCAGGTATGGGCGCATGACGGTGCCCTTGTTGGCGATGCCGGCGCTCACCATCGCCATCTGCAGCGGCGTCACCCGCACGTCGTACTGTCCGATCGCGGACTGTGCGGACTGCGGCGCGTTGAGCTGCGCCGGGACGACGCTCGGCGTGACCCGCATCGGCACCCGAAGGGCGTCACCGAAGCCGAACTTGGCTGCCTGCGCACGCAGCGAGTCGCCGCCGAGCTCGAGCCCCAACCAACCGAAGGCGCTGTTGCAGGAGATCTCGAGAGCGTGCGTCAGGGAGGTCTTGTCGCCCGGGCCACACGGCTGGTGGTCGTCGGTGGGCAGGTTGGTGGCCGTCTGTGGCAGGTCGAGCGTTGCCGGTCCGGGGATCTCGGTCCCCTCGGTGAACTTGCCCGAGGACAGCGCCGCCGCGGCGGTGATCAGCTTGAAGGTGGAGCCCGGCGGGTAGAGGTTACCGGCGATGGTCCGGTTCTCCGTAGGGCGCGTCGGGTCCGCATTCAGGCTCTTCCAGGCTCTTGCGACGTTGTTGAGGTTGTGGCTGGACAAGGTCGTCGGGTCGTACTGCGGGTGGCTGACCATCGCCAGGATGGCGCCGGTGCGGGGATCCAGTGCGACCACGGCACCGCGCTGGTTGCCCAGAGCCCTGTCTGCGGCCTGTTGGGCCTTGGGGTTGATGGTGAGCTCGAGGTTGGCGCCGCTGGGGGCCTTACCGGTCACCATGTCGACCACTCGCCGGTAGAAGAGCTTGTCGGACCGCCCGGAGAGCAGTGTGTCCTCGGATCCCTCGAGTCCGCCGCCGGGACCGTAGGTGAAGGAGTAGTAGCCGGTGATCTGGGAGTAGAGCTTGGCCGAGGGGTAGGTGCGGACGTACTTGAGTTCGTCCTTGGTCGCCACGGACTTGGCCACGGGTGACCCGTCGACCAGGATGGCGCCGCGCTCGCGGGAGTAGTTGTCCAGCAGCGTACGACGGTTGCCCGGACGGCTGTCGAGGTCCTTGGCACTGACGAACTGGATCCAGGTGGTGGAGATGAGCAGCATGCTGAAGAGCAGGGCCACGACGAAGGACAGCCGGCGGATGGGCTGATTCATGGGCGCCTCACCACCTGGGTGTGGGCTGAGGACACATTCGCCAGCTCGTCGGCATCGGGCAGTGGCCTCCGGGCCTGGTCGCTGATCCGTAGCAGCAGCGCCACTACTGACCAGTTGGCCAGCAGGGACGAGCCGCCGTAGGAGAGGAAGGGCATGGTCAGACCGGTCAGCGGGATGACTCTGGTGACGCCACCGACGACCACGAAGCACTGCAGGGCCAGTGAGAAGGACAGCCCGACCGCCAGCAGCTTGCCGAAGCCGTCCCGGACGCCGAGGGCGGTGCGCAGGCCACGTTCGACCAGCAGCACGTAGAGCAGCAACAGCGCGAACAGCCCGATCAGCCCGATCTCCTCGCCGAAGCTGGGGACGATGAAGTCACTCTCCGGGAAGTAGGTGAACTCGGGGTGACCGCGTCCCAGCCCGCTGCCGAGCAGCCCGCCCTTGGCCATGCCCATCAGGCCCTTGACCAGCTGGTCGCTTGCAGCAAGAGCCTTGTCGCTGAACGGATGCAGCCACAGCAGGACCCGTACCTGGACGTGCCCGAACAACAGGTAGGCGACGTACGAGCCGGCGCAGAACAGGATCATGCCGATCGCGATCCACGACCTGCGTTCGGTGGCGACGTAGAGCATCGAGACGAACAGACCGAAGAACATCAGCGAGGAGCCCAGATCCCGCTCGAACACCAGCACCCCGACGCTGGCAAGCCAGGCAATCAGGATGGGACCGAGGTCCTGCGCCCTGGGCAATCCGATCCCGAGGAACCGGCTGCCGACCAGAGAGAGGACGTCGCGGGTCTGCACCAGGTAGCCGGCGAAGAAGATGACCAGCAGGATCTTCGCGACCTCGCCCGGCTGGAAGGACAACGGCCCGAGCCCGATCCAGATCCGCGAGCCGTTGATGTTGCGGCCGATGCCGGGCATGAGCGGCAGCAGGAGCATGCCGAGGCCGACCGCCATCGCGGTGAAGGTGAAACGCCGCAGGTGGCGGTGGTCGCGCAGGACGATGATGACGCCAATGGCGATGAGCACGCCCAGCGCGCTCCAGATCAGCTGCTTGGGCGCAAGAAGATGGCTCCCGGTGCGGCCGTAGGCCAGGTCCAGACGGTGGATCATCACCAGACCCAGCCCGTTGAGCAGAGTCGCGATCGGCAGCAACAGCGGGTCGGCATACGAGGCCCGCCAACGCAGCGCCAGGTGGAAGCCGACGGAGAGGACCAGCAGCCCGAAGCCGTACTTGATCAGGTCGGGTGGGAACGCCCCGTCGATCGCCAAGCCGACGTTGAGGTAGGCCACGAGGACGATCGTGACAGCAAGCAGCAGCAGCACCAGCTCGACATTGCGCCTGTTGCGAGGACGAAAGGAGGTGACGGTAGTCATGACTTGGACAAGCCGCAGGTGCCCCCCGCGGCCTTGGTGGTCCGGCACGCGATGGCCTGCACCCGCAGGTCGGTCACGAGCCGCCGAGCGTCCTCCACGCTGGCGGTGCTGACCGTCGCGTCAACCTTGCCGCGGTAGAAGACCGGCAGGTCGCTCAGCGAGATGTCGCTCTCGTCAGCGATGACATGCGAGAGCGCCCAGGGGCCGATGTTCTGCGAGACGCCCTGGTAGATCGCGACATGCCCGTTGGTCTCGCCGACGAAGTACTGCTGTTGTGACCAGCTGTGTGCCGCGTAGCCGCCGCCCACGACGGCGGCCAGGACCAGAGCAACCGGCAAGAGGACCGTGACCCACCGCCTGCGGCCGGAGGTCCGACCCTCGTCGTTGTGCCGGCGGGACGTGGATCCCTGGGCCTCGTTGATGTCTGTGCCGAGGGCTTCGCGGGACAGGGCTGCCGCCTTGGCGGCTGGGGTGACCGGTATCGCGCGGGTGGTCGAGACCCTGCGCTCAGCCGCGGCGCCCACGACCTCGTGTGTCGTCGGTGGCGCCGAGTCATTGTCGAGGTCGACGACGTCGCCGATGATGCAGGTCACGTTGTCGGGCGCACCGGCGCGCATGGCCAGCTCCACCAGGCGGTCGGCGGTCCCGCCCGGCGGCATGGCCTGCTCGAGGATCTCCTGGATGGTGTCACGCGCAACGAAACCGGAGAGGCCGTCGGAGCAGACCAGAAAGCGGTCGCCGATGCGGGCCTCGCGCATGGCCAGGTCCGGTTCGTCGTCGTGCTGGCCGGTCAGAACCCGGGTGACCAGTGAGCGCTGCGGGTGACCTTCGGCCTCCTCCTCGGTGATCCGGCCCTCGTCGATCAGGCTCTGCACAAACGAGTGGTCGTGCGTGATCTGGGTGAACGTGCCATCGCGCAGGAGGTAGGCACGGGAGTCGCCGATGTGCGCGACGGCGATCTTGTTGCCGGTCCGCATCAGTGCTGTCACGGTCGTACCCATGCCCTGAAGCTCGGGGTGATTCCGCATTGCCTCCCGTAGCTCGTTGTTCGCCGTACGCAGCGCGTCCGCGAGCAGGTCCAGGGCGTCATCCGCGCCGTGGCTCTCGCCGTCGAGGCTGACCATCTCGCCGATCGCGATCGAGCTCGCGACATCGCCCGCGGCGTGGCCACCCATGCCGTCGGCCACGGCGAGAAGGTGGGGTCCGGCATACCCCGAGTCCTGGTTCTCCTGTCGAACAAGTCCGACGTCCGAGCGGGCGGCGTAGCGCAGCGCGATGGCCAAAACAGCCCTACTTCCGCAGCTCGAAGATGGTCTTGCCGATCCGCAGGGTCGAACCAACCTCGACGGGCATGGGCATGGTCAGCTTGCTGGACCCCAGGAAGGTGCCGTTGGTGGACCCCAGGTCCTCAACGAACCAGGCCGCGTCGCGACGGAAGATACGAGCATGGCGACCCGAGGCGAAGTCGTCGTCCAGAATAAGCGTGCACTCGGGGTTTCGGCCGAGCAGGACGCCCGTCTCCATCAGGGACAACGTCGTTCCTGCCAGGGAGCCTTCGGTGACTGTCAGCATGGTCGGAATGCGCTTGCCGGAAGCGCGCGAAGGCTTAGGGGTGACCGGCACGGCAGCGGGAGTGGGCTTGGCGACCGGTTCGCGTGCTGGGCGAGGATTCGGCTTGGGCTTGCCACGGGTCAGGACCCGGGTGCCGTAGAGGTCGCCGCGCAGGACGCCGACGACGCTGAAGACGAAGATCCACAGCAGGGCCACAAGCCCGAAGCGGATCACCGTGAGAGTGAGCTCACTCATCTGTGGATCACCGGCGTCCACCGCGGAAGATCAGGGCGGTCCGGCCCACATTGACCCGGTCACCATTGGCCAGGCGCTGGCTGGTGATGCGCTCGCCGTTGACGAAGGTGCCGTTCGTCGAGCCGAGGTCGCGGATGTTGGCGACCAGGTGAGGGCCGTCGCTGGTCACGCGAATCTCGGTGTGCTGCCTGGAGATTCCCGGGTCGTCAAGAATGACGTCGGCGGAGTTGTCGCGTCCCAGGATGGTGATGGCGGCGAGCAAAGGGTAGTGGTCCCCGTCGACGTCGAGCCAAGGGCGTTGGGCCGGGTGGTTTCGCGGGTGTGCCGGGGCCCCGTCCGCTGCGGGCAGCGGCTCTGCGGCCACCGGACCGGATGCCCGCGGTGGTGCGGCGGGTATGACCGCCGGTGCCGCGGCCGCGGCGCCCTTGGCCGTGGACGGACGCACCCGGAATACCCCGGTCTCGAGATCTTCCTTGGACAGGAAGTGCACCTGGATCGGGCCGCCGGGCTGGTAACGCTGGGACTCTGCGTGCTCCTGGGCGGAGGCGACCAATTCATCGGTCAGCATGTCCGAGAAGCCGGTGAGGCGTTCGAAGTCGGTGGGCGACAGCTCGATGGTGAAGAGGTTGGGGACGAAGGTGCGCCCGTGGCCCATCGACGCGGCCCGGTCATCCATGGCGCGGCGCATGGCCGAGGCGATCTCCACCGGCTGGACCTCGGCCTTGAAGGCCTTGGCGAAGGCACCTTGAACTGCTCGTTCGAGTCCTCGCTCGACACGATCGAACACTCCCACAGTGGCTCCTTCTAGGCGTTGGCCTTTCGATCGTAACGGGCCAAGGTGGATCAGCCCGAATGCTGCCGGCTGGCGGCGCTCTCTTTTCCGGCGGAGGCGGTTTGTCCGGTTTGGATTTCCGGGTGGTCGTCCCCCACACTGTGTGAGCGCGCGCGAGTGGCGGAA
>DHJN01000065.1:8890-57650 GCA_002404345.1 Actinobacteria bacterium UBA4719
TCAAATCCCCCCTCGCGCACAGAACCCTGGAGATTTCCCAGGGGCAGGCAGAGCCGGGAACCTCAGGGCTCCCGGCTCTTGTCACTCTCTTGTCAACGACAAGCGAGGGAGGCGCGATGACCACCAGTAACGAAGCGCATGCACAGGCACCGCCGTGGCGGGACGGCAAGCGGTCCCTCTGGCTGCTCGGCCTGCTCGTGCCGACCCTCCCCTTCATGGCCTGGGGCCTGGTCGAGGCGACCGGGCAGGGCGTGTTCTGGTGGTTTGGGCCGTTCTTCGCCTTCCTGCTGCTGCCGCTGCTCGACTTGGTGGTCGGCACCGACCGTGCCAGCCCGCCGGGGGACGCCGTACCGCTGCTGGAACAGGACAGGTACTACCGGTGGTGCACCTACCTTTACCTGCCGCTGCAGTACTTCTCCCTCGGTTTCGCTTGCTGGCTCTGGACCCACGGAAACCTGTCCGACAGCGCGAAGCTCGGGCTCGCGGTCACGCTCGGCGTCGTCAGCGGCATCGCGATCAACACCGCCCACGAGCTCGGTCACAAGAAGGACGCGCTGGAACGCTGGCTGTCCAAGATCGCCCTGGCCCAGACCGGCTACGGCCACTTCTACCTCGAGCACAACCGCGGCCACCACGTCCGCGTCGCGACGCCGGAGGACCCGGCATCGAGTCGGCTCGGCGAGAGCTTCTGGGCCTTCTGGCCGCGCACCGTCGTCGGTTCGCTCCGCTCGGCCTGGGAACTTGAGACGGCGAAGTGGGCCCGCGAGGGGCGCTCTCGGTGGTCGGTCCGCAACGACGTGCTCAACGCGTGGGCCATGACGGTCGCGCTGTGGGCGACGCTTCTTGCGGTCTTCGGCCTCGGCGTGCTGCCCTACATGCTCGTGCAGGCCGTGTTCGGGTTCTCGCTGCTCGAGGTCGTCAACTACCTCGAGCACTACGGCCTGCTTCGCCAGAAGGTCGGCGAGCGCTACGAGCGCACCGCTCCACGGCACAGCTGGAACTCCAACAACACCGCGAGCAACGTCCTGCTGTACCACCTTCAGCGGCACAGCGACCACCACGCCAACCCGACGCGTCGCTATCAGGTGCTACGCCACATAGACGAGGCCCCGCAACTGCCGAGCGGCTACGGAACGATGATCGTGCTTGCCTACTGCACGCCACTCTGGCGCAGGGTCATGGACAAGCGCGTTCTCGCCCACTACGGCGGCGACGTGACCCTGGCCAACATCCAGCCGTCCAAGCGCGCGGCCTACCTGGCCCGCTACGCCACGACGTCAGAGGAGATCGCAGCATGAAGATCTGGCGCTGCCAGTAGGGCGGCTTCGAGTACGAGGCACAGGGTGGGCCTCATACGGGACACGCCCGGGGGACTGGATCGAGCTCTCGCTGCAGTTGTCCCTACATCGGGCCTGAGTGGAAAGGGTCTTGTGTGTTCAGTGCGTGAAATCTGGCTGGGGCTTGCTGGTCGCCGGCTGTGTTCCGGGCGCAGGATCGGGGACGTCGGGGCGCCCGTGGGCAAGGGTCTCAGACTTGGGTGGCCCTTTTACCATGGCGGCGATCCGTACGGCGCTGGGCTGGACACGGCCTACTCGCACCATGCTCCGGCCAAGGCCGACGGTCTTGTTATGCATGAGCAGGACATAGGCCGGGATCGTGAACACCGAGCCCGGTGACAGCTTTCCGGTGCGCCCCTGTGCGATGGTCAGGAAGAGTTGGTGTCTCATCCCACGAAGGAACCTCCGGCCGGAGGTCGCCGTCAGCTACCGGCGAAGTCTCGGATCCTTTGAGGCGCTCATCATGGCGAGGACCGACTCGGCAAGCAGGAGCAGGGACTCCCTCGGCTCGCTCAGCACGACCGAGTCAGCGCCGTACATCCGCTCGGCGATGTCCACTGCCTGCTCCGGGCCAGTGA
The DNA here is from genome assembly GCA_002404345.1 of Actinobacteria bacterium UBA4719. Lineage (GTDB taxonomy): Bacteria > Actinomycetota > Actinomycetes > Actinomycetales > Dermatophilaceae > UBA4719. The sequence continues at coordinate 10,806 of DHJN01000065.1, forward strand.
TCTTGAGGTGCCGGAACAGCACGACCAGGTCGGTGATGTCCTGGGGGCGCCCGGCAGCCATCTTCATCGCCAACAGGTTGGCAGGGGAAGAGAGCGCGACCTGGAGACCTTCGATGTCAAGGGAGACCGGGTCCTCGTCGGGGAGGGGAATGAAGGCTTGGGCGGCGGCGCTCAACCAGCCCGGTGGTAGGCCGAGGTCCGTGGCCATGGATGCAGCCTCCGCAGCCACCGTTGTCGGCGGGTGAAGAACCGCGTCGATGTCTCGGGTGGTACGACGAATATCGAACTCCAAGGCCATCGCGGCTCCTCCCACGACATACAACCGGCCGGCGACGCCCTTGGCGGACAGACGGCGACCCAGTTCGGTGAGCAGCTCGATAATCTTGTGGCGATCGAAACCAGTGGTGCCCATCGGTGCGCCTACGCCGTCTGGAAGGCTGACGCGTCCAGCCAGATACCCAGTCGTGAAAAGTCGATGGGTGTGCGCGACATGGTGCGGGCGGCTAGCAGACCTCCACCATGTGAGGGGAACCACCAGGACTCGAGCGGCGCCCGGTGGGTCCACTTCGGTGCGGTGACCCCCTGTGGCCGGCATGCCTGCGCCACCGCGGCTGCCAGCAGCGTGTCCCATCGCCGGTCACCGGTAGGGCGCGGTCGCCGCAGGAAGTCTTGAATCTCTGCCGGGTCACGCAGGCCGCGGAAGTCGTTGATGGCCCCGATCAGCGTGCGCAGCGCGAAGTCATCGTCGCCCTGCCCGAGCTCGCCCTTGATCGCCTCGGCCGCGCCGCGTGCCGTCATCCAGGTACGCGCGGGCGCGCCGATTTCCCGCAGGAGGCGACCGACCTCCGGCTGACTTCGGCCGGTCAGTGTGGCGATCCGTCGCTGGCTGAGCCCGCGCCGGTGCCCGTCAAGGACCACCTGGCGGAGCTGGGCGCGGCCGCGTCGAACCAACTCATCCGCCAGAAGGGCCCGGCCAACGATATCAGTCTCGAAAGTCATACCACTGATAGTAACTACTATCGGACGACATGCAAGGAACCTTGGTGATTCAGGGCCTACCAGAGCGCCTGGCGACGGCCGGCACGAGTGGCACGTCCAACTTCCGGACCGGCACGCACCCTGGCTGTGAGACCACTCTCAGAGACCCGCCATAAGACACCGGGCGCCCTCGTCCGATCGTTGTCCGACCGGATCAGGCGTCGTGAGGCCGTGCAGGGCGAGCATCGTGTCCGTCGTCCGTGACCAGGGGAACGACTCCGCCCGTGCCCGTGCCGCTTGCCGCCGCTGCGCCGCTGGTACCGCGAGCAGCGCCGTCACTGCGGCGGCGAGCGCGTGGGGCTCGGGCGCGGCGCTGCGACCAGCGTCCCCCTCCACGAGCTCGGCCACCGCGGACGTGCTTGCCGCCACGATGGGCGTGCCGCACGCCAGGGCTTCCAGCGCTGCGAGCCCGAACGTCTCCACCGGGCCCGGGGCCAGAACCACGTCCGCAGCTCCGAGCAGGCTGGCGACGGATGAGCGGTCCGCAAGGTGTCCGACCAGCTCCACCGGTAGTCCTTGAGCCCGACGTCGCAGCGACGCGGTGAGCGGGCCGGACCCGGCTATCACGAGCTGGGCCGGGCAGCCGCCCTCATGCAGCACCCGTACCGCCTCGATGGCGAGGTCGGGCCGCTTCTCCCGCGACAACCGGCTGCACAGCACCAGCTGGGGGACGCCACCGGCGGGGCGTGAGCTCGAGGGACGTGTGCTCGGCCGGAACTGGTCCAGGTCGACGCCAAGCGGCACGTGGTCGGTGGCCACGCCGATCCGGGTGAACTCCTGCGCGGCGAAGCTGGTGGTTGTCACGACGCGGTCGAAGCGCTCGGCCGTCGCCGCGTTGTGCCGGTCGGCCACCAGCTGTGCCCCCCGGGCGCCCAGCGGCGAGAAGGCGCGCAGGACGCCGTCCACCCGCTCATGCGCGATCACCGTCGAGGGAACTCCGGCCGCGCTGGCCCACCGGCCGAGCCCGCGCAGCGTCACCCGGTCGGACACCTCGAGGCGGTCCGGCTCGAGAGCGTCCAGGACGGCGCGCACACCCTGCAGGTTCGCCAGGATGCGGTAGCCACCGGACCCGGGGATCTTCGGCCCCGCAAGGGTGATGCGGCGGCCCCACGGAAGCTCCTCGTCCTCTGCGCGTGGACCCGGGACCACGAGCACGAGCTCGTGACCGGCGGCGCGGTATCCGTGTCCGAGCGCATGGACGGTGGTGCGGATCCCTCCGCTGCGCGGGGTGTAGGCGTTCGCAACGTGGATGACGCGCACTCAGGACCCCCCCACGACCACGCTGCGCGCGGCCTCGTCGTAGTGGCCCAGGAGTCGGTCGCACACGACCGGCCAGGTCCGCGCCCGCACCGCGTGGTGGGCCGCTGTTCCCATCGCCCGCCGCTTGGCCTCGTCGCCGGCCAGGTCGGCGACATGTGCCCGCAGGGCCCGCAGGTCGCCGGGCGGGTAGAGCCACCCCGTGCGGCTGTTGTCGACGAGGTCGCGCAGCCCTCCGGCCCCGACCGCCACGACGGGGACTGCGCTGGCCATTGCCTCCTGCGCGGCCTGGCAGAACGTCTCGTAGGGCCCCGGGTGGACGAAGACATCGAGGCTCGCGACCGCCTTGGACAGGTCGCTGCCCAACAACCCGCCGGTGAAATGGGCCCCGGGGAGACGCCGTGACAGCCGCTCCCGCTCAGGTCCGTCACCGATGATGACGAGCCGGATGCCGGGCAGGTTGTCCAGTACGGCGAGGTCCTCCACCTGCTTCTCGGCCGCCAACCGGCCGACGAATCCGACCAGCACCTCCCCCGAGGGGGCCAGCCGCGCACGGAGGCCGGCGTCGCGGTGCTTGGGCGAGAAGGCCGCGGTGTCGACGCCTCGCGGCCAGACCTCGACCCGCGGGACGCCATGACGCTCGAGATCGTGGGCGGCGGTGGGCGAGGGAGCCAGCGTGATGTGGGCGCGCTCGTGGATGGAGCGGATCCGTCGCCAGGCGGCGTTCGAGGCGGCGGTGAGCCCATACCGCAGCGCGAAACCGGCGACGTCGGTCTGGTAGACCGCGACTACCGGTATGTCGAGCGATGCCGCCACACGCACCACCGGCCCACCGAGGACGAACGGCGAGGCGAGGTGGATGACGTCAGGGGCGAACTTCGTGAGCTCGCGGACAAGCCTCCCGGTGACGACCACGGGCACGCGGACCTGCGGGTACCCAGGGAAGCCGATCGACGGCAGCGCCACCACCTCGAACCCCTCACAGGTGCTGGGCGGGTCCCCGGGAACGATGACCCGGGCCTCATGGCCAGTCCTGCGCAGGTGCCTCAGCACCTGCAGGACCGACCCGGTCACACCGTTGACATGCGGGAGAAAGGACTCGGACACCACGGCGACCTTCATGTGGGCAGTACAGCAACGTCACCGGTACCGGGTGGTGAGTACCCGGTGTCGTGTTGTGGACCTGCGGGTGAACGCTGGGGTTTGGCCCGGCGGGTGTGCTGGCAGCGAGCCCGGGAACCGAGCCCGGGAACTTACGGTTCTGCGCGAGTCGCGGCCGTGGCCAGGGCCTGACGGGTCTGGGCACCAAGGGACTTCACGAGCTCCGCCGCCGAGCCGCCGGTCGCGAGCCGGTACGTCTGCCCGGCAAAGAGGTTGAACCCGTCCCCATCGCCTTGCTCGCGTGCCGCCGCCCGGATCGGGGCCGTCGCAAAATGCACCTGCGGGTATGCCGCGGGCGCGCCCCGAGTGTGCGCGTCCAGGAAGCGGTTGCGCAGGGCCCGAGCCGTGCGGCCGGTGAAAGCCCGGGTCAGGGCGGTGGGTGTGTCCCCGCCCAGGCGCTCGCGGTGGACGGGGTGCGTGCCGACCTCGTCGCAGAGCAGGAACGCCGTGCCGAGCTGTACCGCGGTTGCCCCGGCGACAAGGGCTGCGGCGATGCCGGGGCCGTCGATCAGGCCACCGGCGGCGACCAGTGGCAGATCCACGGCGCGAGAGACCAGTCGCAGCAGCGCGAACGTGCTGAGACCCTCGGGCTCATCGACGTCCAGCCAGCTGCCTCGATGCCCACCGGCCTCAACTCCCTGCAGCACCAGCACATCGGCGCCGGCGCTGCGGGCTGCCCGTGCCTCGGCCACATCGGTGACGGTCAACCACACCTGGCTGCCGACCCCCTGCAGGTCGGAGATCTCCCGCGCGGAGGGGGCGCCGAACGTGAAGGACACGATGGGCACCGGGTCCGCGACCAGGGCGGACAGCTTGGCTGCCCACCCATCGTCGTCGGGTCGAGGCACGCCCACCTGGGTGCCGTAGTGCTCTGCCTCGGGACCCAGCCGGTCGACATACAGCTGCAGTGCCTGCGCGTCCACCGCGTGCTTATCCACCGACTGCTCATCCACTGCGACTGAGGTGACTGAGCGCACTCCGGGTACGAACAGGTTCACCCCGAAGGGGGCGGTCGTGCCGATCCTGACGGCGGCGATGTCCGCCTGCATCGCCTCGACACTGCGATAGCCGCCGGCCACGAAGCCCAGCCCTCCGGCCTCGCAGACGGCGATCGCCAGCGCGGGTGTCGACGTGCCGCCGGCCATAGGCGCCTGGACGATGGGATGGCGGAGTTCGTCGAGAATCATCAAGACACCTGCTCTTTGGGGGTAAGTGGGCCACTGTGTGCTTTGCCACGATACGTTCGGAGCATGGCCAGACCCCACGCCGCATCGCTCATCGAGGATGCCTTCCACCGCCGTTCGAATGCCGTGCTGCGTCGACGCGGATGGGGCACCCGCACGATCAGCCACACGGGCTATGGCAGTCAGGACTTTGTCCGGGTCCTGGGTCGGGTGCTGCTGAGCCGTCAGGCCGAGAGGCCGGCTGTCACCGGGGCGGATGGGACCATCCGTCAGTTCAGAAACAGGGCGGATGAGCAGCGCGGTTGGCGGGCCTTCGTCACCGCAGGGGCAATGAACGTCCCGGTCCGCGTCATCATCGGCGGCCGTAGAACGCACACGTTCTCGGACCGCAGCGGCTACATCGACGTGGTGATTGCCGAACCAGGCCTGGAGCCGGGCTGGCACGCGGTCACGATCGAGGCAGAGGGCGCCCTGCCGGTCCAGGCCGCGGTGCTGATCATCGACCGTGAGGCCCGTTTCGGCCTGGTCAGCGACATCGACGACACCGTCATCTCCACCTCCCTGCCGCGTCCGCTGATCGCAGCCTGGAACACTTTCGTGCGGCAGGAGACCGCTCGTCACCTTGTGCCAGGCATGGCACCGATGTACCGCACGCTCCTGGGCGAACACGCCGGTTCGCCGATCTTCTACCTGTCGACCGGTGCCTGGAACACCGCGCCGACGTTGACCCGCTTCCTCAAGCGACACGGTTATCCGGCAGGTCCGATGCTGATGACCGACTGGGGCCCCACCAACACGGGTTGGTTCCGCAGCGGGCAGGTGCACAAGACCGAGGCCCTGCACCGGTTGGCTCGTGAGTTCCCCCGGATCCGCTGGGTCCTCGTCGGCGACGACGGACAGCACGACCCGAGGATCTATGGCGACTTCGCGCGAGATCGCCCCGATGTGGTTGACGCGATTGCGATTCGGGAGCTGACCCCGGCCGAGCAGGTGCTCTCGCACGGCATACCGGTGTCCAACGAGGAGTTCGCCCCGCGGGTGCGACGCGACGTGCCGGTGTTTCGTGCGCCCGATGGCTACAGCCTCTTGCGTCAGCTCAGGGCCGCACGTCGCTAACCCGTGGCGACCCCTGGCGCTTCAACCCGTGGCGACCGCTGGCATTTCAACCCGTGGCGACCGCTGGCATTTCAACCCGTGGCGACCGCTGGCATTTCCCGTCTCCGCGGCAGTCCGAGTGCGGTGAGCGCGGCGCCGGAGAGCATGATCGCGGCGCAGATCAGCAGCGCGTTCCGATAGGCGGGCGCGAGGCTGGCAGGGTCGGCATACTCGTTGCCGCTCAGTCCGACGATCACCGGAAGGGCGGCGACGGCCATCAGCCCGGCAGTTCGGGCGACCGCGTTGTTGACCCCGCTCGCCGTCCCGGCTAGCTCGTCGGGCGCGGCAGCAAGGACGGTGCCGGTCAGCGGTGCGACGGTCATCGCGAGCCCGAACCCCAGGAGAGTGACCCCGGGCAGGACGCTCAGGACGTATGACGGGTGGCTGGGTGAGAGCGACAGGAGCACGAGTCCCGTTGCTGCGGTGAGGGGTCCGCCGATGATCAGCGGTCGGGCACCGATCCTGGTGGCCAGGGTGCCGAAGCGGCTCGCGAGCAGGAGCATGACCACGCTGAGCGGCACGGCTGCGGCACCGGCCCGAAGCGCCGTCCACCCCGAGACGACCTGCAGGAAGAGCACCAGGAAGAGGAACGTTCCGGACAGCGCCGCATAGATCGCGAAGGTCACGACGTTGATGACGCTGAAGTTGCGCGAGGCGAACAGCATGGTTGGCAGCATCGGGTGACGCGAGCGTCGTTCGGTGAGGATGAACGCGACCAAGCCAAGCACCCCGCCTCCACCGGCGGCGACCGTAAGGGCGTCGAGCCCGTGACCCGGCAAGGCGGTCAGCGCGTAGGTCACGCCGGCCAGCCCCAGGGCGCCGAGCAGCACTCCCGGGACGTCAATGTGGTGGCTGGCAACAGGATTTCGCGACTCGGGCACGTTTCGAGCGGCCAAGGCGATGACCACGACGCAGAGTGGGGCGTTGACCCAGAACACCCAACGCCAGTCGTAGCCGACGAGCCATCCGCCGACCAGGGGACCCGACGCGGCGGCGATGCTCAGAGAGCCCGTCCACACCCCGATGGCGCGCATCCGGTCAGCCGGGCAAAAGGATGACTGCAGGATAGCCAGGCTCCCCGGAGTCAACAGCGCGGCCGCGACGCCCTGCAGCGCTCTGGCCCCGACAAGGGTCGCGATGTTGGGGCTCAGCGCGGACAGCATTGAGGCCACCGCGAACCCGGCGACCCCCCAGATGTAGACCCGGCGGCGACCGAAGCGGTCACCCAGGGATCCACCAAGCAGGATCAGCGCCGCCAGGGTCAGGGCGTAGGCGCTGATGACCCACTGCACGCCGGTCAGATCGGCGCCCAGGTCGCGTCCGATCGTGGGTAGGGCGACATTGACGATCGTGCTGTCCAGGAGGGCGACGCCACTGCCCAGAACCGTGGTGAGCACGACGAGACGACCGCGCGGATCGTTGACCCGCAACACCGCTGGTCCCGGTATGGCGGGTCCTGGTGCGTCAGGTGCTGATGCGCAGGGCCCAGGCGCAGGGATCCCCCCACTGATTCTGTTCGGCTCTCTCACCAAGTGAACCTCCTGACCACGAATGATCGGACCTCTCGGGTGTGATGACAAGGTTCTGAGCGAGAATTAGCGCGTGCCTGAGCTCCCCGAGGTCCAAGCGCTCGTCGACTTCCTGCGCGAGCGCACGGACGGCCTGGCCATCGTTGGCATCGAGCTCGGGTCGATCAGCGTCCTGAAAACCTATGACCCGGGACCCACGGCGCTGCACGGCCTGCCCATCAGCAACGTCACCCGCCACGGCAAGTTCATCGACGTCGAGGCCGAGGGGCTGCACCTGGTGTTCCACCTGGCCCGGGCCGGCTGGCTGCGTTGGTCCGACGCCCTGGCCGCCACCACGATCCGGCCGGGCAAGTCGCCCATTGCGTTGCGCTGCCGGCTCTCTGACGGGAGCGGATTCGACCTGACCGAGGCCGGCACGCAGAAGCGGCTCGCGGCATACATCGTGCGCGACCCTGCACAGGTGCCGGGGATCGCGCACCTGGGACCTGATCCGATGACCGAGGACTTCACGGCGGCCGACTTCGCGGCACTGCTCGAGGGCCGGCGAACGCAGGTCAAGGGGTTGCTGAAGGACCAGGGATTCCTGGCGGGCGTGGGCAACGCCTACTCCGACGAGGTGCTGCACGCCGCGCGGATCTCACCGTTTGCGCTGGGCTCCAGCTTGGACGAAGAACAGATTCAGCGGCTGTATGCCGCGTTGCGCGGCACGCTGGCCAATGCGGTCAGCGCCGCATCGGGCAAGCCGGCCAAGGAGCTGAAGGATGCGAAGCGTGCCGGGATGCGGGTGCATGGACGCACAGGTCAGGCGTGCCCGGTCTGTGGCGACGTGGTGCGCGAGGTGTCGTTCGCCGACTCGTCCCTGCAGTACTGCGCCACCTGTCAGACCGGCGGCAAGCCGCTCGCCGACCGGCGGATGTCGCGGCTGCTGAAATGACCCCCCTCATCTCCGCTTGTTGCGCCGAAACCACGCAATGGCGCCTCGCGAAGGGGCAAAACGGTGGGTTAGCGGCAACAAGCGCATATGGGTGCGGCGGCTGGGCGCGGGGCAGCAAGGGCAGGCCAGTGCTGTCAGAGGGATGCGACACGATTGGCGTGTCTCGGTATGTCTCAGGGAAACGCGATACAGCCGGATAGCCTGCGATCGTGGACCCGATCCGTAATCCCTATGCCCCCGGCGCAGGCCAGCGCCCGCCCGAGCTCGCCGGTCGAGACGACCAGCTGCGAGCCTTCAGCGTGGTGCTCGAGCGCGTTGCCAGATCCAAACCGGAGCGCTCCATCGTCCTGACCGGACTGCGCGGGGTGGGCAAGACAGTCCTGCTCAATGCGCTGCGGTCAGCGGCAGTTCGCGCGCACTGGGGCACCGGCAAGCTCGAGGCGCGTCCCGACCAACGGCTTCGCCGACCCATCAGCGCCGCCCTGCACGTCGCGGTGCGCGAGCTCGGCCATCCCCAGAGCGACGACGTCGACCAGGTCCTCGGCGTGATCAAGGCGTTCGCCCAGCGCGAGGCGGCCCCGAACGCGAGGATTCGTGATCGCTGGAACCCGGGAATCGACGTGGCCGCGGTAAGGGGCCGGGCCGACTCCGGGGACATCGAGATCGACCTGGTCGAGCTGTTGACCGATGTCGGAGGGCTTGCCGCAGATGTCGGCAGAGGTGTGGCGATCTTCATCGACGAGATGCAGGACCTGGAGCCCGACGACATCTCCGCCTTGTGCGCCGCCTGCCACGAGATCAGCCAGAGCGGCCTGCCGGTCATCGTCGTGGGAGCCGGACTGCCCCACCTGCCGGCGGTGCTGAGCGCCAGCAAGTCCTACAGCGAGCGACTGTTCAAGTACTCACGCATAGACAGGCTCGACCGGTCCTCCGCGGACCTGGCGCTGCAGTCACCGGCCAAGGATGAGGGCGCAGAGTTTCACGAGGAGGCTCTTGAGGCGTTGTATGCCGCGACCGGGGGTTATCCGTACTTCATCCAGGCCTACGGCAAGGTCGCCTGGGACAGCGCGCCCACCTCGCCAATCACCGCGGAGGACATCCGGGTGGCCGCACCGGAGGCCGAGGCCGAGCTTGCCGTGGGGTTCTTCGGGTCGCGGTACGAACGGGCCACTCCCGGCGAGCGGGAGTACCTGCGTGCGATGGCCGATGCGGCCCAGATCGCCGCGCGGGACCAAGATGGCCCCGGCCTGGACGACAGCGAGTCGGTGACGACCGCGTCGGTGGCAGCGGTTCTGGACCGCAAGCCACAGTCCCTTTCAGTGGCCCGCGACGCCTTGCTCAAGAAGGGCCTGATCTACAGCGGTGAGCGTGGTCGGATCGCCTTCACCGTCCCGCACTTCGGCCGGTACCTGCGCGCGACCGGTTGATTCGTCCTCCACTGGACAACCAGGCACAGCCAGCACAAACTGCAATGGTGACCACGTTGCAAGGAGGCGGACGGACAGAGCCTGATGCCGAGCCGGAGTCCGCGTCTGAAGACTTCACGGAGATGCGTCGCCGTCGGGCCGAGCTGCTTGAGTCGATCAACGCACTTGAGCAGGCGCTCGCTGCGCCGGGACAGCAGATGCGTTGGGTTGAACGGGTTTCCGTCGCTCTGTTGGAGCTGACGGGCGACTTCCGCGACCACGTGGAGCTCACCGAGGGACCGGTCGGCCTCTACAGCCGGGTGCTTCGCACGTCGCCTCGGCTGGCCCACGAAGTCGATCGGCTGACCTTGGAACACGTCAAGCTGGCCCAGCTCGTGGAAGAGCTCCTCGCCGTGGTGGGCCAGGGGGCCAAGTCGTCCGAGCCGCATGAGAAGTTGCTCGACGATCCGACCAAGATTCGCGAACGCGGCACCAAGCTCCTGGGTGCCCTGGTCCGCCACCGTCAGCGTGGCGCCGACCTCATGTACGAGGCATATTCGGTGGACATCGGCGGCCAGGACTGAGCTGGGACCCGTTTTGTCCGGACGTCAAGTCTGTCTGGTGCGTCACGTCCGCCTGTCGATGTGCCGTCCGTGTCCCCTTGACCCGCTAGACTCATGGCAGCGGTCCGGACTGTTCTGCCTCGGATTTGCTTCTTCATGTCGATAGCCACGCGCCGCAACCACATGGTCTGCGCCGGGCAGAACGACTCTCTGACGTATGGAGTACCTACCTGTGTCGTCTGACACCACTTTCGCCAGCCTTGGCGTGCCCGCTTCCCTGACCACCGTTCTTGCGGCGGCAGGCATCACCATCCCGACTCCGATCCAGGCTGCGACGCTGCCCGACTCCCTTGCGGGTCGTGACGTGCTCGGCCGTGGCCGCACCGGCTCGGGTAAGACCTACGGCTTCCTGCTCCCCATGCTCACCAGACTGGCCGCGAGCAAGACCACTCGCCAGTCGCGCAAGCCACGGGCGCTGATCATGGCGCCGACCCGCGAGCTGGTGAACCAGATCGCTGCCGCCATGACCCCACTGGCCAAGCCGCTGGGGATCAACAGCCTCACCATCTTTGGTGGCGTCGGTCAGAATCCCCAGGTCAGCGGCCTTCGCAGCGGTGTCGACGTCGTCGTCGCCTGCCCCGGACGGCTCGAGGACCTCCTCGGTCAGGGCGCACTGACCCTGGACGCCATCGAGATCACCATTCTGGACGAGGCCGATCACATGGCCGACCTGGGCTTCCTGCCGGTCGTTCGCCGCATCATGGACCGCACCCCCCGGACCGGTCAGCGGATGCTGTTCTCGGCCACGCTGGACGCCGGCGTCGACGTGATCGTCAAGCGCTTCCTCACCAATCCCGTGACTCACAGCGCTGACTCGGCCCAGTCGCCGATCTCGACGATGTCGCACCACGTGTTTCATGTGCGTCACGAAGGCCGCCTTCCGGTGCTGGTCGACCTCACGTCGGCTCCGGGCCGCACGATGGTCTTCACTCGCACCAAGCACGGTGCCAAGAAGCTCTCAAAGCAGCTCAACGCCTCCGGCATCCCGACAGTCGAGCTCCACGGCAACCTCTCCCAGAACGCTCGCACCCGCAACATGGACGCGTTCCATGCGGGCGCGGCAAGCACGCTGGTCGCCACTGACATCGCGGCTCGAGGCATCCACGTCGACGACGTGGCGCTGGTCATCCACGCCGATCCGCCGGTCGAGCACAAGGCATACCTGCACCGCTCCGGTCGCACCGCCCGGGCCGGCGCCGAGGGCATCGTCATCACGTTGATGACCGACGACCAGGTCTCTGACGTCCGCGACCTCACCCGCAAGGCCGGCATCAAGGCGACGACGACTCGTGTCGACGCCGCCCATCCACTGCTCAAACAGCTCGCCCCCGGTGATCGCACCTTCAGCGAGCCCCTCGTACTGACCCCGGACGAGGGCAACGGCTCCCGGCGTACCGGTGGCGGCCGTCCCGGTGGCGGCCGCTCGGGTGCTGCGCGTTCCGGCGGAACCCGTTCCAATGGTGGCGGGGCAACCGGCGGTCGAGGAGGCGCGCCCCGTAACGGTTCTGGCCGCAATACGGCTTCTGGCGCTGGATCCTCGCGCGGCGGATCAGCCGGTGGCACGACACAGCGCTCCTCGGGCGCCAAGCGATCATCGTCGCAGGGTGGCAGCCGTTCCGGCGGCCAGGGCGGTTCGTCGTCGGTCTACTCGACGTCCTCGTCGCGTGGTGGCGCTGCAGCGTTCTCCGCCGGCTCCAGCCTCGGCAACCGCTGACCTCAACCGGCGGTTGCCACAGCCCAGTGGCGACCGCCGGTGAACAGAAGAGCGACCTCTGCCGCGTCGACGTCCTCCAGTGACCGATGGGACCAGCGCGGCGCGTTGTCGCGGTCGACGAGCAGCGCGCGCACGCCCTCGACGAAGTCGGCCGAGTCCGCCAACCCGCCGCCCAGCATCAGGTCCTGCTCAAGCACCTGCGCCAGGGTGTTCATCCGGCCGGCTCTGCGGATGGCTTCCAGGGCAGTTGAGACCGCCAGCGGCGAGCGGCTCGCCAGGACGTCGGCACCTTGTTGGGCGCCGGGGGTCGGATGTCCCCGGAGGGCCCGCAGAATGGTGACGGGATCGTTCCCGGCGTAGCAGGAGTCGATCCAGTCCCTTTGTGCGCCAAGGTCGCCCACGGCCGAGGTGTTGCCGACGCCGGCGTCCAACGACTCACCGGCAGCTAGGCGGGCGATGATCCGGGAGATGTCCGCGCTGGCGACCAGGGCATCGGCCAGCCCGGCGCTGACGGCGTCTGCTCCGCCGACCGGGAGTCCGGTCAGGGCCAGGTGAGTTCCTATCTCACCCGGCGCGCGGGACAGCAGGAACAGCGAGCCGACGTCAGGGGAGAAGCCGATGGTCGTCTCGGGCATGGCGACCCGTGAACGCTCAGTGACCAGTCGCAGACTCCCGTGGGCCGAGATGCCGACCCCACCGCCCATGACGATGCCGTCCATGAACGCCACAAAGGGTTTGGGGTAGCTGTCGATCGCCGCGTTCAGCCGGTATTCGTCGGCCCAGAACCGAAGCGCGCCCGCTGACCCCGCCAGGAGGGCCGTGCGCAGGGCCCGGACGTCGCCACCGGCACACAGACCGCGCTCGCCGGCGCCCTGGATCGAGACCGCGAACACGGCGTCGTCCACGGCCCAGTCCTGCAGCTGCGCCAGGACCGAGGAGACCATGGGGTCGTTCAGGACGTTGATGACCTTGGGACGGTTGAGCAGGATCCGCCCCAGGTGGCCGTCCCGCGCATACAGCACCTCGTCGGTCATCCCCGGCCTGGCCGCAAACTCAACGTCGTCGCTCACCGCGCGATCCTGTCATGCTGTCGAACGGCTCGGTTGAGTGGTTGAGTCCTGGTTCAGGGGCTGGACTCCAGCGCGAGGAGGTACTCCTTGGCCGCCAGCCCACCGGCATACCCGGTGAGGGCGCCCGAGGAGGCGACCACTCGGTGGCACGGCAGGACGACGCACAGCGGGTTCGCGCCCAGGGCCGCACCAACCGCACGGGAAGCAGTGGGACGTTCGATGTCCTTGGCAATTGCGCCGTATGTCGTCCGGTGGCCGTAGGCGACCGCGTCCACCAGTCGCCCGAGGACGATCTGCTGGAAGGGCGTGGCCAGGACCAGGTCAGTGGGCAGGTCGAAAGCTCTGCGCCTGCCGCCAAGGTAGGCATCCAGCTCACGACGCGCCACGTCCAGGGCGCTTGGGGCACGCAGCACGCGGGGCGAGACCTGTCGTGCCAGACGCTGCAGCCAGGCGTCCTCGGCATCGACGTCCCGGACGAATGCCGACGCGATCAGGGCGCCAGAACTGTTGCGGGCCAACAGCATTCGCCCAATGGCGGTGTCCTCGACGACGTAGGACACGTCCGAGAGGGGCAGGTTGGGCCGCATCATCGGCGGGGCGAACGCCGACAGCCGTGCGGCCACGGCGTGTTCGGCCACGCTCTGTTCGGACGGGCCCTGTTCGGACGGGCCCTGTTCGGACGGGCTCTGTTCGGACACGGTGTGTTCGGACATGTCAGATCTCATTTCTGGAGATGGCGAGTCTCAAGGTGGCGAGAGCATCACTGACGAGCCGCCGGCTCATGGCCGGCGTCGTGCCAAGCGCTTTGGCGATGCTGGGATGGTCGAGGTCGACCACGTACTTCAGGACGACGGCATGGCGTTGGCGCTCGGGCAGATCCGCCACATGGGACCACAGGCTCTCATCGGGACGATCCCGCTCCGGCCCCTTCACCACCGCTCGGCCCGAGACCTCACCGATCAGGGCGATGTCCTGTGCTGGCACCGCGCGTCGGCCTCGGGAAAGATGAACGTCCATCGCGCAGTGGGACGTGATCGTCAGCAACCAGCCCCGCAGATTCGTGCTCGAGCGCACTCTCGGATAGGCCGCGAGCGCCTGGGTCCAGGCCTGCTGTGCCACGTCGTCACCGTCAACCGGGCCCGCCAGGGCATGGGCCAGCCGAGCAACGTCGCGCCAGTGGGCGTCGACCAGATGTTGAAAGGGAGGCAGTGTCACAGGGGTTCAACGTTTCCGGGGGCTGGGGTGTGAGGCCTGCGCTGATGGGCGGGGACGTGCCGGGCGGTGCCGGACGATGCCTTGACGGTATCCGTGCACTGACGTTGAGTCGCCCGGCAGGTTCGAGCCATGGGTGACACGATGGCTTCGTGCGAGAAGCAGTCATGCCCACCGCCGACCGGACCCCGCAGATCATCGCCCACCGGGGATCCAGCCGGGACCTGCCCGAGCAGACGCTCAAGGCCTACGTTCGTGCGATCGCCGAAGGTGCCGACGCTCTCGAGTGTGACGTGCGGCTTACCGCCGACTCGCACCTGGTCTGCGTCCACGACCGCAGGGTCGACCGGACCTCAAACGGCAAGGGCCCGGTCTCCACGCTGGAGCTTGCCACCCTCGAGGGCCTGGACTTCGGCTCATGGAGGCGGGCTCACAGCTCCGAGGTGGAGATGCCTGATGCGGACCGCGAGCGGGACATGCTCCTGACGCTGCGCCGCCTGATCGACACGGTGATGAACTGTGGTCGAGAGGTCGGGCTGGTGATCGAGACGAAGCACCCCACCCGGTACGCCGGTCAGGTCGAGCGCGAGCTGGCAACGGTTCTCAGCGAGTTCGGGCTCGACCGTGCGTATGTGCCGGGTCGTCCATATGTGCGCCTGATGTCCACCTCGCAAGTGGCGATAACCCGGATGCGACAGCTCTGCCCGCAGGTGCCGCTGGTCTATGTCATGAGGGAGAACGTGCCCCTCAGGTTCCGCGACGGGTCCCTGCCCAGGGGGGCGCGGATCGCCGGGCTGGACAAGGAGATCATTCGGCGCTGGCCCAAGACAGTGCAGAGACAGCACGATCGCGGTCACCAGGTCTATGCATGGACCGTGGATCACGAGGACGACATCGACCGGTGTCTCGAGCTGGGAGTCGACGCAATCATCTCGAACCGTCCGGCTTTTATCCGCGACTACGTCTTCGGCAAGGACTAATGTCACGAGCAGACCGGACAAAATCGCCGGGGCACGAACAACACGGTGTCGAGCAGGGAGGGCGAGGATGTCTGCGCATACCCTGCGGGTGCCGTGGAGCATGAGCTCTGAGGTGGACGTGCGTCGTGCGGTGGTCCTTGAGCTGCATGCCCTGGAGGTGGACACAACCATCGTCGACGAGGCCGAGATCGTGCTCTCCGAGCTGGTCGCCAACGCCGTTCGTCATGCCAAACCCCTGCCGGACGGAACGATCCGGGTGAGCTGGACGGTCAGGGCCGGCGTGGTCGAGGTCGAGGTCGCCGATGGTGGAGGACCCACCACCCCGCGTCCGGCACCGCGCGCGCTGTTGTCCGTCACTGGCCGGGGACTGCGGATCGTGCGCGGCCTCGCCCACGAGTGGGGAGTCCTGGAGGATCGCGGGGGGCGCACGGTCTGGGTCTCGCTCGGCGGCCCATCCCGCCGTCGAAGTCAGTGAAACCCCGCCGCCTCCCGTCAGGGCAGTGGCGCACTAGGGTTGGCTAGTGTGGGCAAGGCATCCAGGCGTCGCAAGGTCGGCAGCGACAACGTGCGCGGGACGCGCACCGGGGAATTTGCCGCTGGACCAGCACCGTTCGTGGCCAGACCATTTGAGGGGATGACCGGCGAGACAGACTGGGTGGCAATGCGCGAGGTCGTTCCGGCGGCCACCGCAACCGTGTCGTTCGCGGCTGGTGCAGTCGCCGCCGATGGCCCCCAAAGCGCGACCGTGGCAACGGTGTTGCCACTCGCCTGGTCGGGTCTGCACCGCGCTGACGGTGCCGTCATGGTCGCGCTCCAGTCCGGCTCGACCACGGGTGACGCCAGCCGCGATGTCGCCCAGGCGCTTCTGGCGACTGCGGCCGCGCAACCCGGTATGCCGTTGCCGTCCGCGCCGCTTGCCACCGTTTCGACGCCGAGACTGCAGGATGTCCTGGACCCGGCGGCCCCGTTCGAGGTCACCGTTCACGACGGTTTCGACTTCTGGGTGCCGGACAAAGGCGATCTCGATGACGCAGCCACGGAGTCCCTGGAGGGCGCGAACGCCTCGGTCATCCCGACAACCAAGCTGGATTCCGCGCCGTCGGCATACTGGTGCCGGGTCGGCGAACGCACCCACCTGCGTTGGGTGCTACCCCACGACGAGGATGCCGCCACGGATGCGCTCGCCCGGCTGCACGCAGCGTCTGCGGCGTCCCTGGGCGAGGGGACCCGGCTGCTCGGGGCCTTCCGGGCGTGCGGACTGCTGGTCCCGGTCTGGGACCTCGACCCGGGCCTGGCCGGTGCTGACTACGAGAACGCGCTGGCGCAGATGGCCGTGCGCCTCGATGACGCCCTGGCTCAAACCGGTGCCCTGAGCATCGAGGAACGGCGGGCCCGCTCGGGTCTGTTGAGTCGCCAGGTAACCCTGCGCTGAGGCCTAACGCAATGAATCCCACGACGGTCGCCTCGGTCGCGGCGATCATCGCGGCCAAGGACGAAGCCGCGCGTATCGTCTCGACGATCTCTGCCGTGCGCCGGATCGACGGGGTCGACCTGGTGATCGTGGTGGATGACGGCAGCTCCGATGCGACCGCGAAACTGGCGGCTGAGGCCGGCGCAGTCGTGGTCAGTCATGTCCGCAACCGCGGCAAGGCCGCCGCCATGACTACCGGTGCCCGCACTGCCGCCGATGGGGACCGGCGCAACCCAGCGGCCTCCGGGCGGGCTCGTGAACTCCTGTTCATCGACGCCGATCTGGAGGACAGTGCCGCCAACATGGCCGTCTTGGTCGTGCCGGTCGCGTCCGGCGAGGCCGACATGACCATCGCGGTCCTGCCGCCGCAGCGAACCTCTGGGGGCGGTCACGGGTTCGTGGTGCGGCTGGCTCGCAGCGGTATTCAGACTCTTGCCGGCTGGAATTCCAGCCAGCCGCTGTCGGGCATGCGATGTCTGTCCCGCGAGGCGTTCGAGGCCGCCTCACCCTTGGCGCGGGGTTGGGGCGTCGAGGTCGGACTCACCATCGACGTTCTCGGCGCGGGTCTGCGAGTGCTCGAGGTCCCCTGCGAGCTTCAGCACCGGGTCACCGGCTCTGACTGGCGGGGCCAGGTCCACCGCGCCAGGCAGTATCGCGACGTCTGGCTTGCGCTCACCGTCCGTCGTGTCCGAGCCATGCACACCGTCCGCCGTGTCCGCGCCCTGCACACCGTCCGCCGTGTCCGCGCCCTGCACATTGTCCGCCGAGTCCGCGCCCTGCACATTGTCCGCCGAGTCCGCGGTGTCACAGCCAGAGGCCGACATTAACGTCTCGCGCTCTGACAGGTCGGTGGGTCTGCTGCGCATGGTGGCGTTGACCCTCTCGTTCGCCCTGCTCCTGCTGGTGGCGGTGGCGGGGCCCTCGGCGGCGAGACCCGGTCTCGGCCCCCGGGGTTGGGCTCCGGGGAACCTGCCCATCTCGTTGTCCTCGGCCGTGGTCACCGCGGTCCTGTGGACGGCATACCTGCTGGGGGCCCTGGCGGTTGCCGTGGGCCTGTGGGGCGGCTCGGGCAGCGGTCAGTCCTGGTCCTGGCGTTGGCCCCGGCCCTGGGTCCGCACTGGTCATCTGCTCTGGCCCGTGGCGTTGGGGGCTCTGGCGCTCTTGACCGCGCCGATCGGCTCCGCCGACCACACCAACTACGCCGCCTACGGGCGGATCGCGGCACAGGGCGGCGACCCTTACCTCGTTGCGCCGATCACCTGGGCCGGGGGGGCCGATCCGGTCACCAGTGCTGTCGAGCCGCCGTGGACGATGACACCGAGCGTCTACGGCCCTTTCGGGACGGCGTTGCAGACGCTGAGCTCCCTTGTCGGACAGGACAATCTGCGCCAGACCGTCTGGGTGTGGCAGCTGCTCATCGTGGCAGCCTGGCTGCTCGTCCGGTTCCTGTTGCGCCGCGCGGCCGTCGATGACGTGGCTCGCGCCAGGGTCGACGTGCTGTGGACGGCGAACCCCGTCCTGTTCGGCGTTGCGGTGCTCGGTGCGCACGTCGATCTGATAGCGACGGCGCTGGCTCTGGCCGCGGTCTCCTTGGCGGCGCGCCGGCCCTGGATCGCCGGCCTGGTGCTCGGAGCGGCGGTCAGCACCAAGATCACCTACGGCATCGTGGGGCTGGCGATCCTGTGGTCCTGGCGTTCCCTGGCCCCAAGACCCTTGGTCCGCAACCTGATAGCGCTCGCGGTGTCGTCCCTGACGGTGTTCGTCTCCTTGCACGTCTGGGCGGGGCCCCATGTCTTCGAGCAGCTGCAGAAGGCTGGCAAGGGGGTCTCGTTGGCCACAGCCTGGCGCCCGGTCGTCAACCTGCTGTCCGCCGCGATGCCACTGGACGCCGCCCGCACGGTGGTGTCCGCGGCCTCCATCGTCGCGGTCATCGTGCTGGCGTGGGTGCTGTCACGTCTCGTGCCTTCGCGCTCAGCCACCCGGCAGGTCTCACCCATCCAGCAGGTCCCGACCACCCAACAGGTCCCGACCACCCAGCAGGTCCCGACCACCCAGCAGATCTCAGCCACCCAGCAGATCTCAGCCACCCAGCAGGCGCAGTCGGCCATGACCGCGACGTTCGTGCTCGCCACGGCATACGCCCTGGGGGCTCCCTATGCCCTGCCCTGGTATGACGTGCTCACCTGGGCCACCCTCCCGCTGCTGCTTGCCACGACTCTGGACGGGATCCTGCTGGCGCGATTGACAGTGATGGCCATGGCCTATGTCCCGGGCCGCGTGGTCGCCATGAGCCCTGACGTCGAGTCGCTGACACTGGGCTTCCGCAAGATCGTGGGTCCGCTGGCCGCGTGGCTGGTGTTGCTGGCTATCGCAGGAGTCGCGAGGCGTGGGTGGTCCCGGGTCCCGAAGGCCCCGCGACCCTCTCGTCCTCGAGCGTCCTGAGGGCGATCGCGAGCACCAGCGGAACGGCCAGGGTGCCGCCGACGGCGGGGATCGCCGCCCCCGAGTCGTTGAGCGCAAAGCCGAGCACCCACATGACCAGGACCGCGATGAGTCCCGACCGCAGCAGCTGGACCCGCCCGAAGGACCGACGTAGTGGGCCCGCTGCCCGGGAGGTCGGCCGGGCGAGGATGGCGGCCAACATGACGAGACCGACCGGGACGAGCAGCGACAGCGGCTGGCCGAACAGAAGCGTGATGTTCTGGTCGAGCTTGCGGACGATGATGTCCCAGGCGCCACCGTCGATGGCGGTCTGCACGAATCTGCCCAGGTGCGAACGGGACTCGGCCGGACGGAGCCAGTCCAGCAGGCCCAGGACGACGAGGAACACCCCGATCCCACCACCGATGGCCAGCGACCGGCGCCAGGTCAGCCTGATCTGCAGAATCGTCAGGACCAGGAGGATCACGCCGGGCAGGAGTGCCGGGGGCCCACCGATGTCGCTGCCCCACGACGGCGACATGTCGACGACGACGGCGACCAGCCCGATTCCGGCCACCGCGGCGGCGGCGATGCGGGGTCGCCGGATCGTGATCAGGTGGTTGCCCACCGCGGTGCAGAGCATCAGCGTTGCGGTGGCAAACAATGCGAACGTCACATTGCCCATCCCGTAGAACCGGCCCCCGATGACAGGTTGCAGGCCCAGCAGTGAGGAGAGCTGCAGCCGTGACCCGGTCATCACGTCGAGCGCCAGGACGGCCATCGTCGCCACGCACACCACGGCCGGCGGCCCGAACAGCCGTCGCCGCCACGGCCCCAGGAGAGCCAGGGAAGAGATGGCAGTGCTGAACAGCGCAACGGAGGCGACCACACTGACCAAGGGCACCGAGAAGCGCCACCACGGCAGGAGGTTGGCCAGGAACGTCGACACCGGAACCGTCGCAGCAATGGTGGCTATCCGGCGGGTGACCCCCAGAAGCTGGTGGCGCTGGGCCCCGGTGCCCCACCCGCGCTTCCAGAGCACGGCGGCGATCAGATACAGCGCCACCTGGAGCAGGACCCATCCGTAGAAGAACGGTTCGACGAGGCTGTGAACCTTGTGCGAGGCCTCGTCGTAGTCAAGCAGAGCCGTACGACGCTCGACGGCCGACTTCTCGGAGTTCCCGCCTGCGGGCACGAACCGCAGTGGGGTGCCGCCCAGACTCTGCGGCGCCGGGATGCCCAGACGTTCAAGAATGGTCGGTGTCAGATCCGTGAGCTGTACGAGCCCCGGCTGTCGCGTCGAGCTCGACTCCAGCGTTCCGGCACCGAAGTGCGGCCCGGTCACGGTGATCAGGCGCAGGCGCGCGGTGACTCCCGCGTCGGCCAGGCTGGCAAGCAGAACATCCGTCCCTGCGGGTGCGGCCTTGAGCACGGCGGCAACCCGGGCGTCGACGGCCATGACCTGCTGGGTACGACTGGTCGTCGGGCGTTGCTCATCGTGGGGGTCCACGTCGGCCGGGTCGCGGACCGGACCGACGTCGATCAGGGTTGCCGGACACCTGGCCAGAGCGGTGGCCAGGGTCGAGTCGTCGAACGCCTGGTATCGGTCCACCATCCCGTTGGCCCGGGCTGCGCCCAGTGCCGCGCCGGGGCCGACGGCCTGGAGGCAGCCGCCGTGGCTGGCAATCTGGTCGCCGAGCAGACCGAGCGGGGCATCGAACCTGGTGGCCGCGGCTGCCGCGAGGTACCCATCCCACTGCGGCACCCTGCCCGCCGTCATTCGTTCGGGCAGGGCGTGACACGGCGGCCTGGCACCATCGGGTCCGCTGCTGCCACCGCCGCCCTTGTCGCTCTCGCCGGCTTGCTCCCCGGCGGAAAGGGTCAGCCAGCCGTCCACCGGACAGGTGTTGGCGTGGACCGCGTGGACCGTCAGAGTGGCGGTCGCGCCGTCCCGTAGCAAGGACCACAGGGCCGGCGTCGACCGTGCCGAGACGTCACTCCACGACAACCCGCCGGTTCCGATGACCACCACGGATCCGGTGAGGTCCTTGGTGGCAGCCATGGGGACCCTGCCCACTGATGAGGCGGTTCCTGCTGATGATGCCGAGGTGAGAGAGCCGACCGCCAAAGTGATCAGCAGCAGAGTGGCCAGCAGCACGGCAGCCGCGGCGGCGGGCAGTCGGCGTCGAGTCACGGGAGACAGGCTACGGGTCGGTTCAGGGCAGGACAGAGAGGTTGGCGACATGCAGCAGGGACGCCGAGGCGAGCAACAGACACAGTCCCCCGCCGACCCTGCGGATCGTGGCCAGCCTCATCCGCTTGAGCAGGGCCCGACCCAGCACCGCGCCCAGCGCCGACACCGTGGCGAGGGCAAGGAAGGCCCCGACCCCGACCGACACCGGGTCCCCGTACTTCACGACCAGCCCGGCGGTCAACAGCTGCGACAGGTCACCCCACTCGGCGACGAAGAGCACCAGGAAGCTGGCCGCGACAGCCCGCAGGCCGTGGATACCG
Organism: Actinobacteria bacterium UBA4719; assembly: GCA_002404345.1. Lineage (GTDB taxonomy): Bacteria > Actinomycetota > Actinomycetes > Actinomycetales > Dermatophilaceae > UBA4719. The sequence continues at coordinate 32,475 of DHJN01000065.1, forward strand.
GCCTTGGTCTTGGCCTCGAACTCATGCTCGGTCTCGGCCTCCTCGGCGTCGGCCTTGCCGGCCCCGAGGATCAGGATCAGGCCGCCGACCAGGAACATCAGGCCGGCGAAGATCTCGACCGGCGTGCGTGGCAGGTGACCGATCAGACCGCCCAGCGTCACCGCCACGACGGTCTGCACCGCGAAGGCCGCGCTCACCCCGACCCAGACCGGCAACGGCTTGTATCGCGTGGCCAGAACCAGCGTCGCGACGAACGTCTTGTCGGGCAGCTCAATGGGGAAGATCAGCAGGAACGCGGTGGCGGCAATGGCGAGGCTCATGGTGAGGTCGAGCCTAGCGATCGGGCCGCGTACCTGGCTCGGGTATGACTCGTGTGCAGGCGGGCCTGCAACTGGCTCTCGCGCTGGACTGCCCGGATGGCCAAGACCGAACCGTTTGGTCACGGTCCACGTCGCCCGTCACAATCGATGTATGGAGATCCCGGAGACCATCGATGCCGGCCCGATCACGTTGCAGCGGTGGACGGTTGACCGCGTCGACGACCTTCACCAGGCGATCCGCGAGTCCCTGCCCGAGCTGGTGCGTTTCATGCCCTGGGCCACCGCGGACTACGACCTCGATGCCACGAAGGCCTTCCTCGAGCGGTCGCACAGCGAATGGGACGACGGCGAGAACTTCAACTACGCCATGCTCACTCCCGAGCACCACGTCGTGGGCGCATGCGGCCTCATGTCTCGTCAGGGACCGGGCGTCTTCGAGATCGGATACTGGGTTCACAGCGCGCGCGCCGGCAAGGGCTATGCCACCGCCGCCGCGTTGGCCCTCACCGAGGCAGGCTTCGCCCTGCCCGGCATCGATCGCATCGAGATCCACCACGACGTCGACAATCCGGCATCAGGACGGGTCGCAGCAAAGGCGGGATTCCACGAGCAGGGCCCGATCGAGGTGGAGACGAAGGCACCCGGCCAGTCCGGCACTCACCTCGTGTGGGCACGCCGCCGTCCGCAGCTGACCTGACCGGTCATCGGTTGGGCCACCGCGCGCCGAGGTGACAACCCGCAATACGCTTGCGGTCGTGGACCTGGGCCCGGCGGCCACAGCGAGGTCACGTTGACACCCGAGCAGCAGCAGGCGTGAGCCGTTGCCCGAACCGGAAAGGGCGCCACATGAGCACGCGATATGGATTCCTGGGTCCCACAGGCACCTTCACCGAGATGGCACTGCGTCAAAGCTCCCAGTTCGCCAATGCGGACGACGCCGAACGGATCCCGTTCGCCTCCGTCGACGCCGCTCTCGCAGCCCTGCGCGCGGGCGATCTCGACGCCGCGATGGTGCCGATCGAGAACTCCGTGGAGGGCGGGGTCAGCGCCACGCTGGACGCACTGGCCAGTGGGGACCCCCTCGTGGTGATCGGCGAGCAGGTCGTCCCGATCACCTTCGTCCTGGCGGCGCCAACCGGTATTGCGCTCGCCGATATCCGCACCGTGTCCACCCATCCGCACGCGTGGGCTCAGGTGCGGGCCTGGATGCGCGCACACCTTCCGGACGTGGACTACCTGCCCGGGGCGTCCACGGCCGCGGCCGCAGCGGGGCTGGTGGGTGGGCGGCCGGCATACCAGGCTGCGGTCTGTGCGCCAGTGGCCGCGGCCAACCATCGGCTCATGGTCCTGCAGGAGGACATCGGCGACAACAGTGGGGCCGTGACTCGGTTCGTGCTCGTTTCCCGGCCCGGTCAGCCGCCCGCGCCGACCGGGGCCGACAAGACCTCGGTCGTGCTGTTCCAGCGCGAGGACCACCCCGGTGGCCTGCTCGAGCTGCTCGAACAGTTCGCCACCCGTGGCATCAACCTGACGCGGATCGAGTCCCGCCCCAACGGTGGCCGACTTGGCGACTACTGTTTCTCGATCGACTGCGAGGGGCACGTCAACGACGAGCGGGTTGGCGAGACGCTGATGGGACTTCGAAGGGTGTGCGCTGAAGTCCGTTTTCTTGGGTCCTATCCGCGGGCCGACGGCGTCGAGGCGCAGGTGTCGTATGGCACTGGCGACCGGGACTTCGTCGGCGCGCGGGACTGGCTGCAGAGTTTGCGCAGCCCTTCGTTCTGAGACCGGCGCTTGATGCCCCGAAACCACCGTTTCGCCGAGCCCGGCCCCGACATTCGGTGGTTTGGGCGCAACAAGCGGAGGGGGTGAAGGGACGATGTGAGCAAAGTCAGGGACGCGGGCTGGCCAGGTATCCGCTCAGGCCGCGTTCGCCGGATCGCATCATGTGGGCGTGGTTGCCGCACAGCAGCGGCCGGATGGCGAAGGGCACTCGTTGCAGCATGGGTGCGGTGACCTCGACCTCCTGACTGAACTGGGCGCGCGTGCCGGCCCCTTCGGAACTGAACTGCCAGGCGCACCAACCCCGCAGATCTCCGTCGACGTTCACCCGCAGGATTCCGTGTGCCTCGTCCTGGACAGCGCGGACCAGGAGAAGTTCGAGGGTGTACGGCAGCAGGCTGCGGATCCGTACCCGCCCGCTGTCGTCATCGATCCGGTGGATCTCGCGGATCTGCGGCCACCAGAGCAGGTAGCTGTCGACGTCGGCCAGCGCGGCGTACACCTGCTCGCGCGGGGCGTGAAGGTGCCACAGGTTGTCGAAGCGGTATTGCGCGGGCATCGGTCAGCCCACTCGAACGACCAGCGCGAGGGGATCCACGGTGGCGGACAGGGCGCGGGCCTGGCCGATGAGGTCCCCGTCGACCTGGACAGCTTCGGGGCGGTCGCAGCGGATCGTGACCGACCTCATGCGGTGGTGGTCCACCCGTTCGTGGCCCTTCTTCTTCTGGGAGATGATGCGCCCGGCCACGGCCACCCAGCCAACGACACCGACGGGAGAGAGGATGACGGCGTCGAGCCAGCCGTCGTCGACCTGGGCCCGGGGCATGAGCACGAGCCCGCCGGTGAGGCGGCCGCAGTTGCCGATGACGACGGTGCGGGTCCGGCGGGTGAGCTCAGGCTCGTCGTCGAACTTGATCCGGACCTTGAACTGTGGGCCGCGCAGGTTCTTGGCACCGGAGATGGTGTAGGCCAGTGGGCCGACGGTCTTTTTCAGGCGCTCCGGTGCGTCAGCCATGATCGCGGCGTCGAAGCCGACGCCGGCCATGATCAGGAAGATGTACTCCTCGGGGTGCTCGTGCTCGCCGGAGTGGTCCACGGTCAGCCGGCCCACGTCGACCCGTTTGTTCTGGCCGGTCAGCGCCACCTTGAGCGCATGGTCGAGGGAGTCCACGGGCAGGTGGAGGTTGCGGGCGAGCAGGTTGCCGGTGCCGCGGGGTAGGAGGCCGAGGGGGGTCTCGGTCCCTACCAGCGCTGCCGCCACGGCGCGGACTGTCCCGTCCCCGCCCAGCGGGCAGATGAGCGTTGCTCCGTCCTTGACGGCCTGGCGGGCCTGACCGGTGCCCGGGTCCTGCGCGGTCGTCTCGATCCACAGTGGCTTGTCCCAGCCGGCGGCCAGGCAGCCCTGGGTGACCTGTTCCCGGACCGCCTCGATGTTGTCGAACTTGGTCGGGTTGACGATGATCGCGGCGACGCGCTTGGGTGCCTCGGGCTTCTGCGCCCCTTCGGGGCGGAAGTGCTCGCGTGGCGGACGGTGCCGACTGAAACGGCGGACGCCCACCGCCTGCGCAACGGTGTCGCCCGAGGCTGAGCTGATGAGCCAGGCAAGCAGCATCACGAGGGTGATCGCTGCGACGACGATCGTTCCGGGGTGGTCTGTCAACACGAGGCGAGATTACCGGAGGACTCCGCCCACCATTCTCACGACCTCCGCGGTCGCACGGACACGGCATACCGGTGGTGTGGTCGGCGACTGGTTCGAGGGCGGGCGGGCACCGCCGATAGGCTCGGGTTCGTGATCGACATCAAGCTGCTGCGTGACCAGCCCGACGCCGTAAGGGTCTCGCAACGTGCTCGTGGTGAGGACGAGGGGATTGTCGACGCGATCCTGACCGCGGACGAACGACGCCGTTCGTCCATCGCCGAGTTCGAGGCGCTGCGGGCCGAGCAGAAGTCGTTCGGCAAGCAGGTAGCCGCGGCCAAGGGCGAGCAGAAGGCGGCGCTTGTGTCAGCGGCAAAGGCCACCTCTGACCGGGTCAAGGAGCTGCAGGCCGCCGCCACCGCCGCTGACGCCGAGCTCGCGACGTTGGTCCGGCGCGTCCCCAACATCGTCATCGAGGGCATTCCCAGCGGTGGCGAGGACGACTACACGGTCCTGGAGACTGTGGGGACTGCACGGGATTTCGCGGCCGAAGGATTCGAGCCCAAGGACCATCTCGAGCTCGCCGAGGGCCTGGACGCCCTCGACATGGAGCGCGGCGCCAAGGTCGGCGGATCGCGCTTCTACTTCCTCAAGGGCGTCGGTGCCCTCCTTGAGCTGGCCCTGCTCAACATGGCGATCGCCCAGGCGGTCGAGGCCGGATTCACCCCGATGATCACCCCGACGCTGGTCAAGGCCGACGTCATGGCCGGCGCGGGCTTCCTGGACGCCCACGCCGACGAGGTCTATCGCCTCGAGGCCGACGACCTCTATCTCACCGGGACCTCGGAGGTCGCGCTCGCTGGCTACCACGCCGACGAGATCCTGGACCTTTCGAGCGGTCCCAAGCGGTATGCCGGCTGGTCGGCCTGCTATCGGCGCGAGGCCGGGTCCTATGGCAAGGACACCCGCGGCATCATCCGGGTGCACCAGTTCCAGAAGGTCGAGATGTTCAGCTACTGCCGCCCGGAGGACGCAGCGGCTGAGCATCAACGGCTGCTCGACTGGGAGCGGCAGATGTTGGCCAAGATCGAGGTGCCCTACCGCATCATTGACACCGCGGCCGGCGACCTGGGTGGACCGGCGGCGCGCAAGTTCGACTGCGAGGCGTGGGTGCCGACCCAGGGTCGCTACCGCGAGCTCACCTCGACCTCGAACTGCACGACCTACCAGGCTCGCCGGCTCAACATTCGCGAGCGCGACCCGCGGGCCGAGGGCAACGCCACGCGCCACGTCGCGACGCTCAACGGCACGCTGGGCACCACCCGCTGGATCGTGGCGATTCTGGAGAACCACCAGCAGGCCGACGGCTCGGTGGTCGTGCCTGCTGCGCTGCGTCCCTTCCTCGGAATCGACGTCCTGACGCCGACGGCTTGAGCAGGCCGTGACTCGCAAGATGGCAGAACGGCTGATCGCCCTCGACCTCGACGGCACGATGCTCCATCACGACGGGACGATGTCGCCGGCCGTTCGTCAGGCAGTGCGCGAGGTCGCCGAGACCGGAGCGCACGTGGTGATCGCGACCGGCCGCGCGATCGTGGCCACCATGCCGATCGTCGCGCATCTCGGGCTGGAGCATGGTTACGCGGTCTGCTCCAACGGCGCGGTGACCCTCCGGCTGGACCCGGACGAACCCGATGGCTATCGGATCCTCGAGACCGTGACCTTCGACCCGGCGCCGGTTCTGGAGATGCTCCGCGGGTCCTGGCCCGACGCCGTTGTCGCGGTGGAGGAGATTGGCGTCGGCTTCAAGGTGAGTGCGCCGTTCCCCGACGGCGAGCTGGAGGGTGTGGTGCGCATCGTTCCCTGGGCCGACCTCTCGCGCTCGCCCGCAACCCGGGTGACCTTCCGTAGCCCGACCGGCACCGCCGCGGACTTCCTGGCGTTGGTCGAGCGGATCGGGCTGCACGGGGTGAACTACGCCGTCGGTTTCACGGCGTGGCTGGACATCAACCCTGAGGGGGTCTCGAAGGCCTCGGCCCTGGAGCTGGTCCGGCGCCGGTTGCGCGTCGAGCCTCGTGAGACCACAGCGGTGGGCGACCAGCGCAACGACATCGAGATGCTGCACTGGGCGGCACGCGGCGTCGCGATGGGTAATGCGCCTGATGAGGTCAAAGTCTTCGCCGACGAGGTCACCCTCGATGTCGACGAGGACGGCCTGGTCCTCGTCCTCAAGTCATTCCTCGCCTGAGGACGCCGGTGAGGGCGTCGACGAAGCTGTCGGTGACGCCGCGGTCTCGGACGGCGACGCGCAGCCAGTTCGGCCCCAGGCCGGGGAACGTGTCGCCTCGGCGGACGGCGAATCCCCGTTCGCGCAACCCCTCGCGCACCGCAGCGCCCTGCGGAACGTGCAGCAGCACGAACGGCGCCGCCGGGGGTGCTGCCACCGGCGCCACGCCTTGCAGTCGCCGGACGAGGTGCTCGCGGTCGCCGACGGATCTCACCGCGGCGCGGTCGGCCTCGGCCACGGCGGACGGACTGCAGCACGCGACCGTGGCGGCCAACGCGAGCGAGGAGACCGACCACGGTGGCTGGACCTCTGCCAGCCGGCGCACGAGTGCTGGCTCGGCCAGTAGATAGCCTGCGCGCACTCCCGCCAGACCCCATGTCTTGGTCAGGCTGCGCAGCACGATGACCCCGGGTAGCCGCAGCGCCGCCAGTGACTCCGGCTCGCCAGGGACGGTGTCCATGAACGCCTCGTCGACGACCAGTACACGCCCCGGACGAACCAGCCGGCGCAGGGTGGCCAGCGGATGCAGGACCGACGTCGGGTTGGTGGGGTTGCCCACCACCACGAGGTCCGCATCCTGCGGAACCCGAGCCGGGTCCAGCGCGTACCCGTCCTGCGGGCCGAGCAGCAACCGGTCCACCCGGTGGCCGGCAACAGCTAGAGCGACCTCAGGCTCGGTGAACTGCGGGTGGACGACGACCGCGCGACCTACGTCGGTGCCGGGGCACAGCGCCCGCGCCACCAGCGTGAATGCCTCGGCCCCACCGGCGGTGACGAGCACCTCCTCGCGCGTCCGGCCATGCCGGTGGGCAACTGCGGTCGTCGCGGCGCCCGTGTCGGGGTAGGCCGCGACGCCGTCCAGTGCCTCGATGAGGACGTCGCGCAGCCAGACCGGCGGTGCGGGACGGCGCACGTTTACGGTGAGGTCGACCAGGCCGGGCCCGACCTCCCGGTCGCCATGGTGGCGCAGGTCGTGGTGGTCCGGGTCGTGGTGGTCCGGGTCGTGGTGGTCCGGGTCGTGGTGGCGCAGGTCGCGGTTGCGCAGGTCCACCGGGACGTCGCCCTCCTTAGCTATGAGCATCGGTGTGAGGGTGGCCGTTCGCATGGCCTCCGTTCGCATGGCGTCCGTTCGCGAGGCCGTTCGCGAGGCCGTTCGAGTGGCCGTGCGAGTTCGCATGGCCGTGCCCGTGCGCCGGGTCGTCCGGGTGGTGGTGCGGGGTCTGCGGCACCCCGACCTTGCCCTCGAAGCCGGGCATGGCGGCCCGGTAGACGCAGGTGTCGCAGTTCATCCGCAGGTCAACGCCCAGGGCCTCGCGGTAGCGCTCGACGACGAGGTCGGCGAGGCCGTCGCAGTCACCGAGGACGTCGGCGACCCGGACGTCGGTCTCCGGGTGCTGCTTCGCCCACTCGCTGCTCTGCTCGACGACCCGTTCTGGCAGCACGCCGCGGAACAGGAAGTAGGGAACCACGACGACTCGACGTGCTCCCAGCAGGGCGGCTCGATCGAGAGCGGCCGGCACACCGGGGCGCGCCAGGGAGATGAACGAGGTCTCGACCCCGTCATAGCCACGGCCCTCCCACAGCAGTCGGGCGAGCTTGGCGACCTCGGCATTGGCGTCGGGGTCGGTGGAGCCCCGGCCGACCAGGACGACGGTTGTCCCGTCACGGGGTGCGCCGGCCAGGGCTGTATCGATGCGCTCGGCGAGCAGCTCCAGCAGGATCGGGTGCGGGCCAAGGGGACGCCCGTAGGCGTAGCTCAGGCCCGGATGACGCTCCAGCTCGCGGGCCATCGCGCCGGGGATATCGCCCTTGGCGTGGCCGGCAGCCACGAGCATGAGCGGAACTGCAGCAAGCCGCCGGTACCCCGTCTGCCATAGCGACTCAACCACCTCGGTCAGCGGTGGTGCGGACAGCTCGATGAACCCGCCTCGAGCCACGGGTTGCTTGTCGGGGGGCCCACCGGGCTGCCCACTGGTCTGCCCACTGGTCTGCCCACTGAGCTGACCACTTGTCTGCCCACTGAGCTGACCACTGGGCTGGCCACTGGTCTGCCCAGAGTCGGCCAGGCGGCGGCCGGCCCGTTCCACGAGAGCCAGGAAGTCGGCCACGCCACCGGCGTGCTCGGTGCCGTGGCCCACCACGAGCAAGGGCGGGTGTGCGGTCATGAGTGGTCCTCTCGCGAATCCTTCGGCGCACCGGCGGGTGCGACGTCCTCGGCGTACAGAAGAGCGTTGACTGCGGCGGCGGCCACGGCCGTACCGCCCTTCTCGCTGCGGTTGGACAGAGCGGGCAGGCCGGCCTCGCGCAGGGCCCGCTTGCTCTCGGCGGCACCGACGAAGCCCACCGGCAGGCCGATGACCAGTGCGGGTCGCGCCCGCCCGGACAGCTCGAGCAGCTCAAAAAGTGCGGTGGGCGCATTGCCGACCACCCACACCGCCCCGGGACCGACCTGTTCGACCGCCAGCCTGATGGCCGCTGCCGACCGGGTCAAACCGGCGTCCAGCGCCAGAATGGCCGTGCGGGGGTCGCGCACCAGGCAGACGCTGTCGCGGGTGGTGACTCCGGCCCGGACCATCTGGGCGTCGACCACCAAGGGGGCGCCCGACGCGAGCGCCCGGCGGCCGGCGGCCAGGGCCGGCTCGTCGCAGACCAGGTCGTCGACGTAGTCCAGGTCCGCGCTCGCGTGGACGACCCGTTCGAGCACGGCGCGAGTCAGCGGCGGCAGGTGACTGGTGTCGACCCGTCGGCGCAGGATCTCGTAGGACTCCCGCTCGATGGGGTGGATGCTGCGGCGGCTCATCGGGCCCCGCCGTACCGTGCGTCGTAACCGCGCAGCCGCCACCACAGCAGGGCCCCGCCCCAGGTGACCACGAAGATCCCGGCGATGCCGTAGCCGAAGAGCTCGAAGTGATCGGCGAGGCCGGCGTAGCCGGACAGGAAGCCCAGACCGGCGTAGGTGACCAGGACGTCGGCAAGGTACACCGAGGCGATGAAGGCTGCGACCGCGACTGTCACCGTCGTCGTGGCGATGTTGTAGAAGAGCGTGCGGGCCGGGTTGCGGTAGGCCCACGAGTACGCGCGGGTCATCAGCAGCGAGTCGGCGGTGTCGAAGGCACTCATGCCGGCTGCGAACAGCAGGGGCAGTGACAGCACGGCATACAGGGGCAGGCGGCCGGCCACGGCGGTCGAGGCGCTCAGCGAAAGGAGGGTGATCTCGCTGGCCGTCTCCAGGCCCAGTCCCATGAGCACGCCGACCGGGTACATGTGCCAGGAGGAGCGGATCAGGCCCCTCGCGCGTCCACCCAGCAGCCGGTTGAGCAGGCCCCGGTCGAGCAGGGTGCGTTCAAGTGCTACGTCGTCCATCCGCCCTGCCCGCAGCCCTCGCCAGAGACCGATGATGTTGCGCAGCACGACCGCGTTCAGGTAGGCGACCAGCAGCAGGAAGGTCATGGCGACCAGCACCGCCACGGTGCCCATGCTCGCGCGCAGCCCGTCCGAGACGCTCGTGGCGGCGTAGGCCACCAGCAGCGCCAGCGCCAGGACCACCGTGGAGTGCCCCATGGCGAAGAAGAAGCCCACGCCCACCGGGCGACGTCCGCGCAGCAGCATCAGCCGGGTCGTGTCGTCGATGGCCGCGATGTGGTCGGCGTCGAAGGCGTGGCGCATGCCGAGCGCATACGCCAGCGTGCCGGCGCCGGCCAGACCTCCCGCGGCGGTCACGTTGCCGCGAGCGTGCAGGTACAGCGCGATTCCCATGAGGTGCAACAGCGCGACCACGCCCAGGATCGCGGACAGCCGCATCCGCTCGGTGCGGGTCCACCGGCCGACGGCCAGCGCCTGTGGGGTGAGTGCCTGAGAGGTCAGCGATGTCAGTTGTGTCACCGAGGTCCTCCGCTTGGGGTGAAGGTGATGGAGGTGAAGGCGATAGAGGTGAAGGTGATGGCATCGACGGGGCAGACCTCGACGCAGTGCCCGCAGCCGGTGCAACGCTCGGCCAGCACGACCAACGTCGCCGGGCCCGACTCGCGAGCGACCGGGCGTATCGCGTGCTCGGGGCAGGTCAGCAGGCAGGCGCCGCAGCCTTGACACCCCTGCACCTCGACCGCAGCACTGCCTGCAGCTACGCCGCGTGCAGTCACCGTCATTCGTGCAGTCACCGTCATTGCAGCCACCGGTAGCCCCTTGGGGTGACCAAGCGGCCATCGACCACCCGGCTCTGCGAGCACCCGACGATGACCACGCTGTACATGTCCACGTCGTCCGGGTCCAGGTCCGCCAGCGTGGTCAGGGTGACGCTCTCATCGGGGCGGGAGGCGTTGCGCACCACGCCGACCGGCACGGACGGTGGCCGGTGCTCGGCCAGGATCGCCAAAGCTTTGGGCAGCTGGTCGGTACGGCGCCTGCTGCGGGGGTTGTACAGACAGGCGACCAGGTCACCCTCGGCCACTGCCCGCAGGCGTTGCTCGATCGCCGGCCAGGGGGTGTGCAGGTCGGACAGAGAGACGTACGCATGGTCGTTGCCGAGCGCAGCACCCAGTGAAGCGCTGGCGGCGAGTGCGGCCGTCACCCCGGGCACGCCGACGACGTCGATCCGCGGGGCTCCTGCCGCCAGCGCCTGCTCGAGAGCCTCGAACGTCGGACTGGCCATCGCGTAGACGCCCGCATCGCCGGAGCCGATGATCGCGACGGCACGGCCCGCCTGCGCCTGCTGTACGGCGCTCCGGGCACGCTCCTCCTCCGAGCCCAGCCCGGTCTCGAGCACGTGGGTGCCGGGGCGCAGCAGGTCGCGCACCTGTTCGACGTACTGGTCCAGGCCCACCACGACCGAGGCGCGACGCAGCTCGGCGACGGCGCGCGGCACCATCAGGTCGCGCGCCCCCGGTCCGATGCCGACGACGGCCAGCCGACCGACTGGGGCACGTTGACCGACGGCGAGGGTGGCCACCGCGTTCTTGCGCTTGGTCACCACAAGCTCCGCCCCGGCTTGTCGCACGCTGGCCTCGGCGACGCTGGCGGTGCCGGTCTCGGCGCGGACGACCTCGCTGGGGGTGGGAACCTCATGGGTGGCCAGGGCAGCCGCGGGGAAGGTCCGGTAGGGGACAGCGAACCTGGCGGCCAGCGCCACGATGCCCGGTTCGTCGGCCTTGAGGTCGATGCTCACGACCTCGGCCACGCTGGCCTGGCTCAGACCGTTCTCGCGCAACGTCTTTGCGACCAGCACGGCGATCGTGGCCGGGTCGGCGCCCCGGCTGGCTCCGACCCCCAGCACCAGGCTCGGCGGCCGAAGCACCGCGTGCCCGGCCGGCAGCGCGATCTCGCGGTCGGTCACGTGCAACACCGCCACGGCGGCCGGGTGGTGCCCGACCTGGCCGGCGTGCAGGCCGAGAGGTGGCAGCGGCCAGGTCGCGTCGGCCAGCAGGTGCACCGGCTCGCCATCCAACAGCGCCCGGGCCACACCGGCCTGGTCGCCCTCGACCGGCCAGCCGAGCATGTCGAGGCCGGGCAGCACCACGGCGTCACTGGCGGTCGTGACGACCGGCGCTGCGCCGAGGACGTCGGCGACGAGCAGCGCGAGTGCGTTGGCGCCGCCCTGATGGCCACCGACCAGAGCGATGGCGTGGCGCCCCGCCTCGTCGACGCAGACGACCCCGGGGTCGCGGGCCTTGTCGTCGAGCATTCCGGCAACCAGCCGGACCGTCGCCCCCGTCGCCAGAAACGCCACGATTCCGTCGCACTCGCCCCAGGCCCGGAGCAGGGCGCCTGCCGCCGGGCCGTCGTACACGGCGACCTGCTCGCCCCGGAGGCGCAGCGCCGTCGCCACCCGGGCGGCGGCACCTCGTCCAGCCGCTGTCACGGCTACAAGACCGATCACGGTCGTTCTCCTCTCACCAGGGTCACGGGATTGATGGCGGCCAGCCGGTGGCTGCCGTCCGGAAGGGCGCTCAGGCGGGATGCCTGTAGCTGCACGCCGTTGACGTCGAACCCGTTGTCGCGCAACAGCTGCATCACCGGGCCGACGCGTTCGACCGCGGCCAGCGCCACCACGACGCGACGAGGTGAGGGCAGGGTGACCACGCCCCTGACCGCCTCGAGTCCTCCGCCACCGACGAACACCGCATCGGGGGGACGCAGCCCCTGCAACGCGTCCGGCGCGGCACCGACGACGACCTCGACCCGGATACCGTGCGCAATGCTGTTGCGGCGCAGTCGGTTGCACTGCTCGGCGTCGCGCTCCACCGCGATGACATCGGCGCCGAAACGGGCGCACTCGATGGCCACCGAGCCGCTGCCGGCGCCGACGTCCCACAGCGTCCTGCCCACCCGGGGAGCAAGGTGCGCTAGTGCCACGGCACGAACCTCGGACTTGGTGACCATGGACTCGCGGTGCTCGAAGGCGTTCTCTGGCAGAGCCCAGCCGTCCGGCACCGGGTCGTGACCGGTACGCCAGCGTTTCTGGTCTGCGGCCGGGTCTAGCCCCGGGTCTAGCCCCGGGTCTAGCCCCGGGTCGATGGTCAGGACGACGTTCGGCTCGGCATACGGCGGCATGCACTCATCGCCATACCGCACCCGCTCGTCGGGCTCACCGAGCCGCTCGGCCACCCACACGTCGCGGCCGGCAGCACGCAGCGCCTCGACGAAGTCTTCCGCCGGTGCGTCTGGTCCGGTGAGCACTGCCACCTTCGCCAGAGCGCGGGCAGCAGCGAGAGCCGGGCCGGCCGCGCGACCGTGGGCCGAGACGACGGTCGCGTCCTCCCATGCGTGGCCGATGCGACCGAACGCCTCCGCCACCGACGACGCGCCGGGCCACGAGCGCACGCTGACACCCGCGCTGCGAAGGCTACGTACGACCCCGAAGAACCCCGGGTCACCGCTGGCCAGGACGACGCAGGCCTCGCCACGACCGGCGGCCTGCACGACGCGCTGCACCGCGTCGGCCCAGCGCACGGCGCCCGCTCCGACCTCGACGCGCTCGCCGTCGCCCACGCCGTGGACCGCCGCCAGGTGGCGCCGGCCACCGACGACCAGCACCGCTGAGCGCACAGCCGCGCGCGCGGCGGCGCTCAGCGGGCGGCCGTCATAACCGACGACGACAACAGTCATCGGCTGGGCCATGCTCACGGGCTGGGTCACGCTCACGGGCTGGGCCACGCTCACGGGCTGGGTCGCGCTCACGGGCTGGGCCATCCTCACGGGCTGGGTCGCGCTCACGCCGCCCACCCGCTGCGGGTCGCCGCGACGCATCGCTGCCCGGCGAAGTCGACCATGGCCACGTCCACCGCGACCTGGCCGGCGGTGAACCGTTCGAGCACCTCCTGGACGCGACGACACAGCTCGTCCCCAGCTTCGGCCAGTACTCCGGCCTGTTCCCACAGCTCGTAGGCGTGCCGTCCGGTGTTCGCGGCGTCGACCGCGGCAGCCAGCGCCTGCACGTCGGGCAGGTGAGCGGCGCCGACCCGGGTCACGTCACCGAGCTGGCCGATGTCGACCCGGCTGCGGGTGTAGTGGGTCATCAGCACGCCGGAGGCCAGCTTGGTGAGCTTGCCGGCCATGCCGACGAAGACGCAGTGCCCGACGCCGACCTCGACGGCGGTGCGCAGCGCGTGACCGGTGAAGTCACCGACCTCGACGAAGCAGACCTCGGGCAGGTCGGGCAGCAGCCCCGTAGCGGCCTTCTCGGTGCGTGCGCCAGTGCACAGTACGACGGTGTCCTCCCCTTGCGCACCCATGACGCGCACGGCCTGCTCGACACTGGCTCGCCAGCTCGCCGTCGAGAACGGCCGCACGATCCCGGTGGTGCCCAGGATGGAGATGCCGCCGACGATCCCGAGCCGGGCGTTGGTCGTACGGCGAGCCATCCGCTCGCCTTCGGGGACGCTGATGACCACCACGACTCCGGTCTGCGTCGGGTCGATGACCTCGCTGACCGCAGCCGTGATCATCGCCCGCGGCACGGAGTTGATCGCCGGCCCTCCGACGTCCAGACCCAGGCCGGCCTTGGTCACGGTGCCGACGCCCGCGCCGCCCCTCAGGTCGAAACCGGGCTCGGGCGCCCACCCGACTGTCGCCGTGAGGTGGGCCTTGTCGGTGACGTCGGGGTCGTCGCCGGCGTCCTTGACCACGACAGCCTCGGCGCGGCCGTCGGCCAGCAGCTCGCAGCCCTCGACGGCGAAGGACACGCGATTGCCGCTGGGCAGGGCGACATCGACATCGCGCACCGGCTCGCCGGTGACCAGGCACAGTGCCGCGGCGCGCGCTGCCGCGCTGGCGCAGGTGCCCGTCGTCCACCCGGTCCGCAAGGCTTTGGTGCGCACCTTGGCCGTGCGCGGCAGGTCCGGCTCGGCGAGGTCGGGGGCGTCGTAGGTGCCTCCCTGGCGAGGTCCGGTCGGGGGATCCGGCGGCCGCTCGCTCACCGCGGCGAACCGTTCAGCTCTGGCGCACTGTTCAGCTCAGTCCCATTCTTGATCTCCGGGGACCCCTGTATTCCCGATGCACTCCTGAGCACCCGGCGTGCGCCCCGCTCGGCCCGGCGGTGCCCGTGGAAGTGCCCGGGGTGATACAGGTGCGATCGCTTGCCCTCACCGGCAAGAGCCGGGCCGACCAGCACCAGCGTGTGCTTCCACAGCTTGTGCTCTTTGCAGGTTGCCTCCAGGTCGGCGAGGCGGCAGCGCACCACCAGCTCGTCGGGCCACGTGACGGCATACGCGACGACGCACGGGGTGTCCTCGTCGTAACCACCGGCGAGCAGCTCCTGGGTCAGCTGCCCGGAGCGCGCTGCGGACAGGAACAGCGCCATGGTGGTGCCGTGACGGGCGAACTCGCGCACGCTCTCGCCATCCGGCATCGGTGTCTTGCCACCCTCGAGCCGGGTCAGCACGACGGACTGCGCCACCTCGGGAACGGTCAGCTCGCGTTCGATCAAAGCCGCGACGGCGCTGAACGCCGAGACCCCGGGGATGGTCTCGTACGCCAGCCCCAGCTCGTCGCACAGCTCGCGCTGCTCCTGGACGGCGCCCCAGAGCGCGGGGTCGCCGGAGTGGATGCGCGCGACCACCAGGCCCTCGCGAGCAGCCCGCTCGTAGAGCGGACGGACCCCTTCCAGCGGCAGCAGTGCGGAGTCGACCACCTCGGCGTCGGACCGGGCGTGCTGGAGCACGTCCTCGTGGACCAGGCTGGCCGCCCAGACGACGATGTCCGCGGCCTCGATCGCGCGGACCGCGCGCAGGGTGAGCAGGTCGGCGGCGCCGGGGCCGGCGCCGACGAACCAGACCTTGGCGTGCTCGTGTGCTTGCTGCTGCGTGCTCACAGCCGGCCTCCTCGGGTGCGGGCCCCGGGCGGGGCCAGGACTGTGGACAGGTAAGGCAGTTCGGCGTCGACGGCGGAGGCGGGCAGCACGCTCTGCTCGGGCAGACCCAGTGCGGACCCGATGACTGCCGCGTCGAGCCGCTGTTCGTTGCGCAGCACCTCGACCACCCGGGGGAGGTGCCGACCACCCTTGTACGCGACGACCGTGTCGCTGCGCCGCAAGGCTTCGCGGTAACCCTGCAAGCCAGCTGTGATCGGGTACAGGGTCAACGTCTCCTCGCCCTCCACCAGCGGCACCCCGGACTCGGCCGCGAGGTGCTGCATCGCGGTGATACCGGGAACCGTGGTGACCTCGACGTCGGGCACGAGGCGGCCGACCGTGGCGGCGAGGTAGGAGAACGTGGAGTACACGTTCGGGTCGCCGATGGTGGCGAACGCCACCGTGGTGGCCAGACCGGCGAACGCCTCGGCGACCACCTGCCCCGCGGCGTCCCAGGCGGCCTCGCGCCGGGCGCGGTCCTCACGTTCGTTGAGGGCGAACGTCAGGCGTCGAAGCCGGTCGTGGTCGACGTGGGCCCGTACCGTCGCCTCGGCGCGACCGACCGCGTTGAGATCCATCGTGGGGAGCAGGACGAGGTCGGCGGACTGCAGCACCCTGATCGCCTTGACCGTGATGAGGTCGGGATCACCGGGACCGACGCCGACCCCCACCAGCCGGTGCGTGCTCATTGGTGGACCATCCCCTGATGACTAGCGCTCGCAGTGGCGTGTCGGGCCAGCCGCTGCGCGATGGCCGGGTGACCGGCCCAGTGCACATGCAGGTACGACGCGTGGACGCCGTCGCGCACGAACCCCTCGGGGGGCTGCGGCCTCCCGTCGACCGTCCAGCCCCACGCCGGGTCGCCGGCCCGCGGGTCCAGGCTCGTGCGGTGGAACTCGTGACCGGTGACCCGTTCGCCGACCTCGGCCATGACGGAGCGGGTGAGCGCGACTGCGGTCCGGTATCCCAGCGTCAGCTGTGGAGTCATCCGGGCCGATGCGGGCAGCACGCCACACATCGGGTGGCCGTCGAGCTCCTGGGCCAGGTAGAGCAGCCCGGCGCACTCGGCCAGCACGGTGCCGCCGCCCAGGGCCAGAGCGGCGACGTCCTTGCGCAGCGAGGCGTTTTCGGACAGTGCCGCTGCGTGGACCTCGGGGAAACCGCCGCCGATCACCAGCGCCGACGTGCCCGGTGGGAGAGCCTCGTCATGCAGCGGGTCGACCGTGGCGACGTCGCAGCCGGCGGCATCGAGCAGCTCGGCGGTCTCGGTGTAGGAGAACGTGAACGCGGCACCGCCGGCCAGCGCCACCACCGGGCGCGGGGCGTCGAGTGGCAAAGCCTGCACCTGCCCGGTCGGCGTCCAGGCCGGCCCGGACAGCGAGGGCGCGCCGTGCGCCAACCTCAGGACGGCTTCGATGTCCACCGATCCGGCGACCAGCGCGGTCAGCCGGTCGACCACCTCCACGGCGGCGTGGTCGCGCTCGGCGGCCGGCACCAGCCCGAGGTGCCGGCTCGGCACGGTGACGGCGTCGTCCCGGCGCACCACGCCGAGCACCGGAACCCCGGTCGAGCCCAGCGCCGACCGGACCTCCGCCTCGTGGCGGTCCGAGCCAACCTTGTTGAGCACGACACCCGCGAGACGGACCCGGTCGTCATACGTCGAGAACCCGTGTACCAGCGCGGCCAGGCTGCGGCCGGAGGCCGAGGCGTCGACCACGAGCAGCACCGGCGCGCGCAGCAGGGCGGCGACGTGCGCGGTGGAGGCGAAGCCGTCCTGGCCCACCGCGCCGTCAAACAGGCCCATGACGCCCTCGACGACCGCGACGTCGGCTGGCGCAGGGGTCAGCGCGCCGTGCAGGAACAGCGGTACGACGCGGTGCTCACCCTGCAGGTAGGGGTCGAGGTTGCGGCCCGGGCGACCGGTTGCCAGTGCGTGGTAGCCAGGGTCGATGTAGTCGGGCCCCACCTTGTGACCGCTGACGACCAGTCCCCGGGCACGCAGCGCGCCCATCAGGCCGGTGGCGATGCTCGTCTTGCCATGGCCGGACGCCGGCGCGGCGACGACGACACGCGCGATGTTCACCACTCGATCCCTCGCTGGCCCTTCTGCCCGGCGTCCATGGGGTGCTTGACCTTGGTCATCTCGGTAACCAGGTCCGCGGCCTCGACCAGCCGCGGGTCGGCGTCGCGGCCGGTGATGACGACATGCTGGTGTCCCGGACGCTCACGCAGGGTGGTGACCACCTCGTCGACGTCCACCCACCCCCACTTCATCGGGTACGTGAACTCGTCGAGCACATAGAGACCGTGGCGCTCGGCCGCCAGGCGGCGCTGGATCTCGCGCCAGCCCTCGAGGGCGTCGGCGGCGTGGTCCTCCTCGGTGCCCCCCTTGCGGGCCCACGACCAGCCCTCGCCCATCTTGTGCCACTCGACCGGGCCACCCTCGCCGGTCTGCTCGTGCAGATGGCCGAGCGCGCGGAAGGCGGTCTCCTCGCCGACCTTCCACTTGGCGCTCTTGACGAACTGGAAGACGCCGATGTCCCACCCCTGCGTCCAGCCCCGCAGCGCCAGCCCGAAGGCCGCCGTGGACTTGCCCTTCATGGTGCCGGTGTGGACCACCAGCAGCGGTCGGTTGCGGCGCTGGCGTGTGGTCATGCCATCGTCAGGGACGTGCTCGGGCTGGCCCTGGGGCATCAGGCGACCTTTCCTCTGGGTGCGGTGGTGCCTCTGGGTGCGGTGGTGCCTCTGGGTGCGGTGGTGCCTCTGGGTGCGGTGGTGCCTCTGGGTGCGGTGATGCGGCTGCCTACGGCCTGGCTGAGCGAGGTGGCGGCGACCTCACCGAGGTCGAGGTGCTCGGCGCCGAGTGCGTCCGCCAGCTGCCGGCCCAGACCGAGACGCACCGTACCTGGTCCGCGAGCCTCGCAGTCGACCACCACGCTGCTGACGCCGGTGCGGGCGAGGGAGGACGCCGCGCTCTGGGCGCGGCCGACGGCGTCGGGGCCGTTGGTGGCGCGACCGTCGGTGATGACCACGAGCAGCGGACGGCGGGTGGGGTCCTTCAGCGCCTCGACGCGCAGCACCTCACCGGCCGCGAGCAGCCCCTCGGCCAGCGGGGTGCGCCCGCCGGCCTGCAGGTGCCGCAACCGGGTGGCGGCCGCCTCGACGCTGGAGGTGGGAGGCAGTGCCACCGTCGCCTCCCGGCCGCGGAACGTCACCAGTCCCACCTTGTCGCGGCGCTGGTAGGCGTCGAGCAGCAGCGAGAGCACGGCGGTCTTCACCTCGCGCAGTCGCTGGCGCGCGGCCATGGACCCCGACGCGTCGACCACGAACAGGACGAGGTTGCCCTCGCGACCCTCACGAACGGGCAGGCGCACGTCGGAGGCCAGGACACGCAGCCCGGCGCCGCGTCGTCCGCGGGTCCTCTGGTGGGGTGCGGCAGCCGTCAGTGTCGCCAGCAGGTGTGGGCGACCACGCTCGCCGACCGCGGGACGGCGGGCACCGATCGTGTGGCCGGTGCTCGTCAGCGCGCGAGATCGCCGCCCGGCGACCCCCGCCCACTGCCCCCGGGCGGTGAGCAGCCGAGCGCGGTATGGCTCGCTCGGCTCGGCACCTTCGAGCTTCCGGGGCGCCACGCCGGCACCGCGGTCGGGTCTGTCGCTGTCGCCGTCGGGTCTGTCGGTGTCGCCGTCGGGTTTGTCGCTGTCAGCATTGCCGCCGTGCGCTTTGCCGCTCTGAGGTTCGCGGCTGTGAGGTTCGCGGCTGTGAGGTTCGCCGCTGTGAGGTTCGCTCCCGTCGGGTGGGCCGCCGTCGGTTGCGTCACCGGCGGAGACGTGAGTGTCGTCCGGGGGTGCGGGGCTGTCGGCGGGTGGGCTGTCGTCGGGCAGGGCGGGGTCGTCGGGCGGTTCGGGGTCGTCGGGCGGTGCGGCGGCGTCCAACGCCTGCTCTAGACGGTTCTCGTCCAGGCCGGGGGCGTCGAACGGGTCGCGACGGGCCCGGTGCGGCAGCGCCAGTCGCGCAGCGGCCCGCACGTCCTCGGTCTCGACGACCCGGCGGCCGTGCCACGCGGCGTGCGCGATCGCTGCGCGCGCGGTGACCAGGTCGGCCCGCATGCCGTCGACGCCGAAGGCGGCACACACCTCGGCCACCTGCCGCAGCGCACCGTCGGTGAGCACGACCTCGGGCAGCAGCGCCTGGGCCCGGGCGATCCGCTCGCCCAGCGCGGTCTCGTCGTCCGCCCAGCGCCCGGCGAAGGCCTCGGGGTCGGCCTCGAAAGACAGTCGGCGTTTGACCACGTTCACGCGGACGGCCGGGTCACGGCTGGCCGCCACCTCGACGGTCAGACCGAAGCGGTCGAGCAGCTGTGGCCGCAGCTCGCCCTCCTCGGGGTTCATCGTGCCGACGAGCACGAAGCGCGCTGCGTGCGAGGCCGAGACACCCTCTCGCTCGACGGTCGATCGTCCCATTGCGGCCGCGTCGAGCAGCACGTCGACCAGGTGGTCACCGAGCAGGTTGACTTCGTCGACATACAGCAGCCCTCGGTGAGCGGCGGCCAGCAGGCCGGGCTCGTAGGAGGTGATGCCCTCGGCGAGGGCCCGCTCCAGGTGCAGCGAGCCAAGCACGCGGTCCTCGGTGGCGCCCACTGGCAGCTCGACCAACCGGGCGGCGCGGGTGGAGGCGGGGGTTCCGCTGTCATGCACGCCATCGGGGCAGCGTGGGTCCGGCACCGCCGGGTCGCACGAGAAGCGGCAGCCATCGATCACCGCGACATCGGGCAGCAGGGTCGCGAGCGCGCGCACCATGGTCGACTTGGCGGTGCCTTTCTCGCCGCGTACCAGCACCCCGCCGACGGCCGGTGACACCGCACACAGCTCGAGTGCCAGACGCAGGTCGTCGAGGCCGACGACCGCAGTGAACGGGTATCCCGCTGATGGTGAATCCGTGCGCCGCATGGGCGAACCCCTTGTCGTCCTACGGGTGTCCGCGCCCGTCGCCGGTCAGTGTCGAGCAAGGCGCCGGTCGACTGGGTCTACGGCGCTGAGCACGTGACGGCAGGGAATGTCCTGGCTCCCAAATCCCGGCGCCTGGTCGACGCCGATCGCGACCCCCGGCCTTCCCGGCTCCCGTCCTGGGGGACGAGCGTCAGTGGCACACGAGGGAGGATCGCTCCTCGGTCACAGTGGCGGGACCGCCCCAGAATCCCGACCTGCCCTTTCGGGCTTGCCGGTCACCGGTGTTCCTCCGCTACCGTCGCGGCCGAGTATATGGCACAGCCAGCCGCCCGGCGGTAGATCACCGGCGGGCTATTCTGACCGGTATGCGCCGGTACCCGTTCGTTCCGGCTTCAACGGCCGACTTGCAGACCGGCGACCTGTGGACCGTGCCCCTCAAGGGGGGCGACCTCGCCGTTCTGCAGGTGCGCGGGCTCAAGACGTCCGGAGCAGGCGCCTACACCCATCTTGTGGCGGCGGTTGTGGACTGGCGTTCGCCGAACCTGCCGGTGGGTTACGACCTGCGCGGTCGTCGTGTGCTGATAGAGGGAGTCGTCAGGTTCGAAGTCTTCGCCCCTGGGCGCGCGGAGGTGTTCGGCAACAGCGACCAGATCGTGCCGCCGTGCGCCTGGTCGGAGGTTACCCGCGAGTTTGATGCTGGCACCCGCTCCGAGGTCTGGGCGTGGAAGAGCATCCGTCGGCGAGCCGAACAAGCACTCACTGAGGCGAGCCGAACAAGCACTCACTGAGGCGAGCCGAACAAGCACTCATTGAGGCGAGCCGAACAAGCACTCACTGAGGCGCGCTAAGCGGGTCCCGCCCGTCTGGTCGGCTCAGCCATCAAGATCGATCCCGGACAGGACACCTGCCGGTATGCCGCCAGCCGTTCGCCCTGCTCCCTGATCGCGCTGCTGAAGTCGACGCCTTGGTCCAAAGCTCGACGTGGACCCTGAAGTTCTTGCCGGACTTACCCGGCCGCCACATGCCGGCGATCTCGCCGTCAAGAAGGACGGCACCGGGTCGGCCGAGCACGGGCCACAGCGCCTTCGCCCGAGCCGGGTCTTCGACCAGCAGCGACCGGTCTCTCGCCTGCAGGAACAAGTCGAACGGCCGCGGATCGTCCAGACCATGACCAGCTCGTTCCCGGACAGCCCGGACACGTCGACACCGCGGTTCGACAGCGCCCACCTCGCGCCGTCCGGACCCGTGTCCTGCACCCCGATGTCCAGGACGGTTGTGTCGGTCAACGTGACGACCCCCGGTCCAGCTGCTGAGCTCGCACCCGGAAAATGAGGAGCCGCGAACGCGTGACCGAGGTGATCATTGTCCCACGTTAAGGCCGCCCTGAGCTGCCGTGGGCTTCGGCTTGGCCCGGGTGTTGGCCGGGTGTTGGCCGGGTGTTGGCCGATCGCCGTTCCACTGATGTGAGTTGTGGGATTTTGGGTCGTGCATGGCTGTACGCTTCGGCGAATGACCCTCACGCACCCGACCCCCATGGCCGGGGTCAGGGTGGACACGCGTAACAGGGGTGGCCTTCGCGCCGACATCCAAGCTCTGCGCGCGATCGCGGTGGGCGCGGTGATGCTGTTTCACCTCTGGCCCAACCGGCTGACCGGTGGCTATGTCGGCGTCGATGTGTTCTTCGCCATCAGCGGCTTTCTTATCACATCTCACCTGCTCGCCGAGATCGACGCAACCGGCCGCGTGAGGCCGGGCCGATTCTGGGCGCGCCGGGCAAAACGACTGGTGCCCGCGTCGACTCTGGTGCTGCTGCTGACGGCGCTGGGCGTCGTGACCTGGGTGCCGGAGTATCTCAGGCGCCAGTTCCTCGGCGAGATCATGGCCTCGACGGTCCAGGCGGAGAACTGGCTGCTTGCGCACAACATTGTGGACTACCTCGCCGACGGCAACACGCCGTCACCAACGCAGCATTTCTGGACGCTGTCGGCGGAGGAACAGTTCTATGTTGCGCTGCCGCTGCTACTGCTGGCAGTGATCGCGCTGAACCGTGTCCTGCGCCTGGGTTGCCGGCGCATGATCCTGGCCGGGCTCATGCTTGCGGTCGCCTGCTCGCTCGGCTACTCGATCTGGCTCACGGCCACGACGCCGGGGGTGGCGTACTTCTCCACGCTGACCAGAGCCTGGGAGTTCGGTGCCGGGGCACTACTCGCATTCGCCGGAGCCGGCCGGCGCCTGCACCGCACGTTGCCGTGGCTCGGTGCGGCGGGCATCGTTGCGGCATGCGCCTTCTACGATGCCAAGACCCCGTTCCCGGGTGTTGCGGCGGCGCTGCCGGTCGTGGGAGCGATGGTTGTGATCTGGTCGGGACGGGGCTCGACGTTCGATCGCTTCGGTGCGCTGCCGCCGGTCGCGCTGCTCGGACGCGTCTCCTACGCCGCCTACCTGTGGCACTGGCCACTGATCGTGTTGCTGCCCTACGTCACGCACCGGTCGCTGGGCACGGTCGACAAAGTCGCGATCATCGCGGCCACGGTTTTGTTTGCGTGGCTGTCGACCACGTTCGTCGAGGACCCGATCCGGTTTCGGCCCCG
Source organism: Actinobacteria bacterium UBA4719 (assembly GCA_002404345.1). Taxonomy (GTDB): domain Bacteria; phylum Actinomycetota; class Actinomycetes; order Actinomycetales; family Dermatophilaceae; genus UBA4719. The sequence goes on from DHJN01000065.1 coordinate 55,386, forward strand.
ACTGCTCGGCCAGCGGCGCCCGCTCGTGGTGGCGGCCTGGTCCGCGGCGGCGATGGCGCTCGTGGTCGTCTTTTCGGCCGCGGAGACGCATGGCCAGGTGGTCCGTGACAAGCAGCTCGCCCAGGAAGCGCATCAGATCGTTGCCGAGATGCCGGATTGTCTCGGCGCCCAAGCCATGGACCCTGCGCTCGCACCTTGTAATAACCCCGATCTACACGGTGTCCTCGTCCCTGACCCGGCCCAGGCCAAGAGTGACGATGACAACAAGCCCGACTGCTGGGGTATGCAATCTGCCGGCGCACCGAAGGTCTGCCAACTCGGACCCCGGACGGGGTACCGCAAGCGCATCTTCGCCGTCGGCGATTCGCACAACAACACACTTATCGGCGTCTACCGCCGCATCGCCGAGCACAACAAATGGCGGATCGACGTCGCAGGCCACAGTGGCTGCTACCTCACCACGGCCCGCCAGTCGCAGCCTTCGGTCGAAGAGGAGAGAGACTGCACTTCCTGGCGCGGCGGGGTCACGACCATAGCCCGCGAGGAGGGTACGACGCGATCATCGTTACCCATGCGAACCGTGACCGACCGGTCATTCCAGCTCCAGGTGAGACCACCGAGCGGGCGACGGTGCGCGGTCTGGTCGAGGCGTGGCGCAAACTGCCGGACGTACCGATCGTGGCGATCCGCGACAACCCGTCGATGCCGGCCAGCCTCCCGGGTTGCGTAGCCGAACACCGGGAGAGGGCTGCACAGGTATGCGCAGTGTCACGATCGAGGGGGCTCGCTAACTTCGATGGTCAGGGCGAGGGGGCGCGGCAAGTGCCCCGGGCACACCTGGTCGACATGACATCGTTCTACTGCACAGCCACGCTGTGCTCGCCGGTAGTTGGCAACGTCCTCGTCTACCGGGATCTCGCCCACATCACCGCGACGTACGCGGCGACGCTGTCGCCGTACATAGAGCGAAAAGTCGTCGCCGCGATCACACGCTAGACGGGTTCTAGTCAGGGAGGCCGGCGATGAGGCCCCAGGTGGCGAGTGCCCCCAACGTGCTGGTCCACTTGCCGTAGGCGGTGTAGTAGCCGACTGCCCAGGTTGTCTGTTCGTTGAGTGGGTACTCCTTGGCCGGCAGATCGCCGTTGATCGTGGGGTCCGACATGTTCCGCACGGCCGCCCAGTGCGGCGGGCTGTCGAGCTCGGCGCAGGCCAGTCCCAGGGCTGCATCGCCCATCTCCACCGCCGCTCCCTCCTTGTCCAGCCGGTTGGCGCTGGTGCCGTACTCGAAGTAGTCGGTCGTCAGGATCGGGTGAAACTTCGGCATGTCCCGCCCGTCGAGACGGATCTGGGGTTGATTGCCAGGAGTGGTGATCGGATCACCGCTGAAACGGAATCGCTTGGTGGGCGGTGCGAATGGCGGCTCGGCGATCTCTGATGACAGAGTGCGCATGAGCCGCTCGGCATCGGTCAGACGATCGGTGGGCAGCACCCAGTCACTGTGAAAGCTCTGACCGTTGAAGGGTTCGTTACGGAACTCGTTCTGGCAGCGGAACTTGGCTGCCCGGGAGACGACCACGTCACCTAGGCCGAAGTTCTCATACACCGAACCGGCTGTTCCGATTGTCAGGACCAGTGTCGGCTTTGCCTCGGCAATGATCTGAAGAAAGAAGTCCTTGACCGGCAGAGTTGCCGTGCCGTCGCCCGTCTTCACGCCGTCCTGATTCAAGTGGAGCTCGGATTTCATGCACAGCACCCGTTTGGTTCCGACCTGGGTTGGCATGTAGCTGCCCAGCCGGCGCGCCTGGGCAGCCGGCGCGTGCGGACGGATCCTGGGCTGATACTTGTCGAAGTCTCGGGCGTACTTATGCCATTTATCCGGGCTGACCTCTGGTGTCAGAACATGGGCAAGACCGGAGACTTCATCGACCGTCCACGTGATCACTACGACGTCTGCCTCCGGCAATGGATCGTCCTCGCCGGGGGCGGGAGAGATGGGAGCCGGGGTTGGTTGGAGCCCGTCGGGAAACGCGATGGTGTGGTCGTGACCCAGATCAATCAGAGTGCGCGCAGGGTCGATTGTCGCAGTTATCGGATCCAGGCCTCGCGCCAACAGATAGCGCGCGATCTCTTTGCGATCCGGATGAGTGATGGTGGTCGATGTCGTATGTGAATCCGTCATGGTGACCCCAATCGTTGAATGTGACCCCAATTTTGGCAACGCAAAGTCGGCTCTCCTGTCATAACTGTGGACGGCTTCCTGTGTGA
>DHJN01000126.1:0-334 GCA_002404345.1 Actinobacteria bacterium UBA4719
ACTTGCCTCTCGCTCACTTGCCTTGTGCGCATCGCCTGGTCGCCCTCGCTCGGGTCCATCGTCCTCACTTCTTCACGCGTGTCGTCTTGGTCGACGCGGTGTCCAGTGCCATCTCGTCCAGTTTGTCGACACTACGGCGCAAACGCACGGTCCCGGCGTTGGGGTCGTCGATGTCCACGACCTTCTTCAGCTTGGCTGTCGCCTCGTCATTGCCTGTCTCGGCCGCAAGCTGCACGGCTCGGCCCAGCTTGGCGGTGGCGGTGGCATCGTCGCCGATGGCCTTGGCCGCAAGTCCCTCCTGGATGGCATCGGCGAGCTCGGTCTGTCCGGTGTA
>DHJN01000126.1:375-12162 GCA_002404345.1 Actinobacteria bacterium UBA4719
TCCGTGTGGTCAGGGTGTCGTCGCTGGACCACATGGCCTTGACCAGCCCCTGGGCGACCACCTTCTCGCCAATGGCCAGCTGCACCCGCGCGGCGAGCTGTTCCTGGCCGATTCCCTTTGCTGCCAGTCGGACTGCCACGTGGTAGTCGCGTGACTCATCACCCCATGATCCGGTGGGGAAAGCACCCGTCAACGCGTTGACCTCTTGCCGGCGCGAGGTCAGGTCCTCGACCGTCGGCGCTACCTGGCGAACGAACAACAGCTGGGCACCCTGCGGCGCCCACACCCGTAACGTTGCCGACGCGACACCCCGACCCATGGACTGGCGCATCATCGTCTCGAACGTTGCAGCCATCTGCGCCCCCGTAGGGATGATGTCGACGGTGCCCATGAGTGCCTGGGCGATCCGGCGGACCTCCGCCACCTGCCATTCGGACCCGACGCCGCGGCAGTCGCACTGGAACTGGCCCTTGGCTGCCTCGATCGCGGCCGTCAGCTGCTCAGGCGTCTCATGTTGGTTCTGTCCGTCGGTCAACAGGATGGCGTGCTTCTGGGCCAGGGACGGGACCGTGGCGAAGACCCTTGCAGCCAGGGTCAGCCAGGTACCCATGGCAGTGCCGCCGTCCGCGCGGAACGACGACACGGCGCGCTTTGCTGATGCTCGGGTGGTGCTGTCCATCTGCCTCATGCCCAGCTCGGCCCGGCCGGCCGGGAACGCCATCCGTGCCTCGTGGGTGCCGGCGATGACGGCAAACCAGGTGCCGTCGATGATCTGGTCGATCGCGGCGGCGGCCGCTTGCTGGGCCGCGCGGATGTTTACTTCGCCCATCGACCCTGACGTGTCGACGATGACGATCTCTGCGGCATCCCCTTCGCCGGCTTGCCCCGCCGCGCCGGCGCCGGTGCAGGTCACCGTGACGATGGCGTGGACGTCCGTGCCGCCATCTGGCAGGAACTCGTTCTGATAGACCTCGGCGCTGAAATCAGCCATTTCGTCGGGCTTCCTCTCGGGGTGGAACGGGATGGATGCGGGCCAGGGCGACGGTGATGTTGTCCTGGCCGCCCCGGGCGTTGGCCCAGTCGACGAGTGCCCCGGCAAGGGCCAGCGGCTCGGTGGCTGTCGGCGAGGTGCTGCAGGTCTGACGTACCAGCGCCGCCAGGTCCTCGGCTGGCGAGCAGTAGTTCCAGAGTCCATCGGAACACACCAACAGCCAGCCCGGTTCGGCGAGCGTCATGGTGGCTGTCGTCGGTTTGTGGTCCGGGGCGTCCACCCCGAGCCATCGGGTGATGGCATGTGCCTGGGGGCCCGCCTCGGCCTCCACGCGAGGGACACCGGACGCAATCTGCAGCTGGGCAAACGAGTCATCGAGGGTCAGCGTGGTTGCGGCGCCGATGTCCGGGAGCCAGTAGGCCCGGCTGTCCCCCACGGACCCGACCACGAGCAGATCCTGCTCAACCACCGCTGCAACGAACGTGCATGAGGCCGGACTACCGCCTGCCGGGCTGCCGCCAACCTGATTGCCGCCTGCCGGACTGCCCACTGCCGCAACGGCTTTGGCCGTTCGGGTCACCTCGAGCACGGCCTCGCTGGCAGCATCCGCTGCCGCCTCCAGACGTGCGATCGTCGCGGCGACGAGTGAGAGTCCCGAGCCCATGCCGCGCGAGTGCGAGGACGTGAGAACGTCACGTGCGGCTCGCGCCGCCGCAAGGCTGGCCAGGTCCGAGTCGATGGAGCTCGACACCCCGTCGCAGACGACGAGCACCGCGCGCGACCCGGGCCCGGGGTCAGCCGCTAGCGCCACCGCGTCCTCGTTGCGCGTATGCCGTATGCCCCGGTCACAGACCGCGGCAACCCACGCTGCGGGCTGCTCGCTGAAATGATCCCGAAGGACTGGCGCGCGCGCCCCGCATGTGCCGCAGTACCCGTCGCTGGCAACTTCACCGCCGCAGGCCTGGCAGGTGGACGCGGTCCCGGCCAGGTCGCTGGGCATCGGCACCGCCAGGGCGGGCTCGTCGGCCAACGGCGGCTCGGTGGCGACCGTGGGGCTGAGCTGCGCCCCGCAGGCCTCGCAGAACTGTTCGGAGGGCCCGACTGTCACGTGGCAGACCGGACACGTCGTCATTGCTCTGTCCATCTCATTGCCCCGTCCAACTCACTGCACTGTCCAAGCGCGCACCGAGTTGGCCCGGTCGACCAGACGCACCTTGTCGTCGCGGGCTTCGGCATACCGGGCCAGCTCGCGGTACGTGGCCTCGAGCCCTTGCCGCAGGGAAGGCTCCGCCGCCGGCAGCCCGGAGATCAGGATGTCCGGCCGCGAGCCCTTGGCGCGGACCTCGTCGAGGGCGGTATCCAGCACGCTGACGAACAGCGTGGCCCTGTCCTGGGCGTCGATGGTCAGCGACTCGATGCTGTTCATCGCCTCGGACAGCGCCGGCAGACCGCGCCCTGAGGCGGCCAGCTGCCCGGCGCGCTCGCGGCGGGCCTGGGTGAACGCACGGCTGGTCGGCGGGACGAGGTCTAGCGCCGAGATCGCCCCGTCCAGGTCCCCCCGGCCGGAGCGGATTCGGGCCAGGCCGAAGGCGGATGGTGCGATGTAGTTGTTATCCGTACGGGCGCAGGTTGTGTAGAGCGACTCGGCCACGTCAAGCTCGTTGCTGGCCTCACAGGCCAGGGCCAGGGCCAGCTTCGGGGCCAGCTCGCCTGGCACTTGGCCGTAGACCGCGTTGAACGCAGACTGGGCGGTCGAGTTGTCATCTCGGGCAAGGGCGGCGAGCCCGGACATCCAGACGGCCCGCCACTCCCACGGGTCAGCGGTGAGCATGTCCCCCACAACGGTGTCGACCACGTCGAGCTGGCCACAGTGCATTGCCGCATGGGCTCTGGCCAGGAGCACTTCGGGGGACGACTGCGGCGCCGCGATGAGCGCCTCGAGCCTGGCCGCAGGCTCCTCGACGCTGACGGTGTGGAGCCAGCTGGTCATCGGGTCGTTCTCGTCGACCCGCAGCGCGGGAAGCTCCTGCCAGCCCAGGGTCTGGCCCGAGACCGCGGGGACTTCGAACAGCAGGGACGAGGTCGAGTAGGCCGCCGCTCCGGCGCCCGGCCGGTCGGCCACGACCTCGCGAAGCACACCCAGCAGCTGGACGCGCAGCTCATCGGCAGAGGCGAAACGGTCGGCGGCATCCGGCGCGCAGGTCTTGGCCAGCAACCTGTAGAGCGAGTCGTGCTCCTGGAACAGCGGCGTGTCGCTGACCGGCGGAAGCGAGGCCAGGTAGGTCGACTGATAGCCGCGGAACTCCATTGCCAGGACCAACAGCGTGCGCCCGATGGTGAAGATGTCGGACGCCACTGAGGTGCCGACGGTGGACACCTCCGGCGCCTGGTAGCCCACTGTTCCGTAGATTGCCGAGTCCAGGTCATCGAGCCGGCGCACGCCGCCGAGGTCGATCAGCTTGACCGCATCTCCCACCTGGATGATGTTGTCCGGCTTGAAGTCACAGAAGACCAGTCCGAGATCGTGCAGGTACTGGAAGGCTGGCAGGATCTCGACGATGAAGGCGATAGCCTGGTCGACCGGCAGGGCGTCATACCGGCCTCCGGCTGCTTGCATCCGCGACTTGAGCAGCGACTTCAGCGACGTGCCACCGACGTACTCCATGACGATGTAGCCGGCGCCTTGATGGGTGACGAAGTTGTAGATCTCGACGATCAGCGGGTGCTCGACCTGGGCCAGGAACTGCCGCTCGGCGATCGCCGCAGCCAGCGCATCGGCGTCACCGGAGTTGAGCAGACCCTTCAGTACCACCCAGCGGTTGGACACGTTTCGGTCGCGCGCGAGATAGATCCAGCCGAGGCCGCCGTGCGCGAGGCACCCGGCGACCTCGTACTGCCCGCCGACCAGATCATCGGCCGCGAGCTTGGGGGTGAAGGAGAAGGGGTTGCGACACTTGGCGCAGAAGCCCTCGGTGCGCCCGGGTTGCCCGTCGCGCGACCGGCCCACGGGCGACCCGCAGGAGGGACAGGTGCGCTTGTCCTCGGGAACCACCGGGTTCTTCATGATGGCCGCGGCCGCATCCACGGCGGGGATCGTCGGGATCGTCGTCAGGCCGGCGCCAAGCCGGGCGCCGCGCAGTCGCTTCGAGGAGGTCCCGAGCCGTCCGGTCACCTTGGAACCGGAGACCGCTCGCGCGGACCCCAAAGCGGTCGAGGCCAGCCGGTTGGATGCGCGCGACACCGTCGACACGCTGCTGCCGATCCCCGCCGGCTGCGTCGACGCGGACTGGTCGGCCGCGAGCGGCGGTGTGCCCGGAGAGCCGCCCGGAGAGCCGCCCGGTGAGCCGCCCGGTGAGCCGCAGATGTCGCAGTAGCCGTCCAGGATCGTTCCCGTGCAACCGGGTTGGGCGCAGGCGATGGTGCTCATCTGGTCCCTCGTGTGATGTCTCTGGGCGTTGAGCGTGAGGCAAGGTAGGCCTGATGGGCGGCCACGAGCGCGCGGGCCCGGGCCATGTCGGCGGGCTTGGCTGCAAGGACCTCCTGCGCGCGGCGGAACAGCTCGCCGAGGTCGTCATTGGTGTCGTCATTGGCGTCGCCGGTGGCTGTCCCTGTGACGTTGCCGGTGCCGGTGACTCTGGTCGCCTTGATGGCGTAAGCCTCGAGTCGGCCACGCAGCTCGCTACGTTCGTCCAGAGCCGTGGCGTATGCCGCGTGCGCGAGATTCAGGGCGCGGCTGACCGTCGCGAGCCGCGCCAGGTACGCGCCCACCGCGGCCGCGGACTGCGGCACCGGCCCAAGCGCCGCGACGTCGGGAACGGCGAGCCTGGGGGCGGGGCTGAGGGTGGCCACACAGCGAGCGGCGAGGTCGCGGATGGCGGCCCCGCGGGCTTCGAGCTCTGCGCGCAGCTCACGGGCTCGGGTCACGTCCCGGGCAGCCTCCGCTCGCGTGGCCGAACCGACGATGAGGTCACGTTCGGTACGAGCGGCGTCCGCCTCGAGGGGTCCGACCAGACCGCCGACGTCGGCGCCCCGCTTGGCCTTCTCAACGATCTCACCCAACCTCTCGTCTAGCTGGGTCAGCTTTCGGGAGAAGGCGTCTCGGGAGTCGTGCGGCTCTACGGCCACCAGATCGCGCACCCGTTCCAGCTGGGCCCGCAGCTGGCGGAGACGGTTGGTCACATCGGCATCGGCAGGGTCCAGGGACAGCCGCGCCCGAAGTGATGCCGCCAGCGCGTCGGACAGGCGCATTGCCTCCGGCAGGGACACGGCCAGTGCACCGCTCGAGCTGGGGACGTCGGGCCGCTGGGCCAGGCGGGGGTCCAGGGTGGCGTCCAGGCGACCCCAGATCAGGGTGGACAGGCGCTCGCGCTCGGCCTGCCCGACCCGACCCGAGTCCCAGGTCGCCATGAGCAGGTCATGACGATCGGCGACCGCCTTCCACAACGCCATCGACAACAGGACATCGCCGGTCGGGCCTGTCATGCCTCCTGTGCCCGTGGCGGAGTCGCGGTCCGTTGCAGCCAAGGCGGCCTCGTCGAGCCGGTCGAGCTCGCGCCGGCGCTGGTCACGCCAGGCGCCGAGGGCCTCGAGATAGCGCAACGCGTCCTCGGGCGGGATCGCAACGCCGATACGTCCCGGCGGCTCGGGGGTGATGGCCGTCGCTGCGTGCGCGATCACTGTCGCCGTCCGTAGACGGCGGCAGGCGGCGCGGGCGCCGGACCGAGGGCGTCCTTGAGCCACGTGTTGTATGCCGCTTTCCACCGACCGTCGGTGCGCATCTGCGCCAGCACGCCGTTGACGAACCTGACGAACTCAGGGTGCTTCTTGGACACACCCAGTCCGTAGGGCTCCGAGGTAAACGCCGGGGCCTTGACCACCAAGGCGTAGGGGTCCTGGGCGGCCAACCCGGCCAGAATGGTGTCGTCGCCGGTGATCGCGTCGACCGTGCCCTGCTGGAACTGCACCAGGCATCCGGTGTGAGTGTCAGAGGCCACCGGGATGAGTCCGGTGAACGTGCGCAGCTTGTCCATGCTGGTGGATCCGTTGGGGGCGCACACCTTCTTGCCGTTGAGGTCCTCCATGCGCTTGACCGGTGAGCCCTTGGCGACGAGGACCTTCTGCCCGGCGCGGTAGTACTCCGTGGAGAAGTCGATCTGCTCCCACCTGACGCAGGTGATGGTCATCGCACGCGCGACGATGTCGACGCTGCCGTCCGTGAGGACGGGGATGCGCTGTGCCGTGGTGATGACTCTGAACTCGATCTTGTTGGGGTCGTTGAAGATTGCCTTCGAGATCGCCTTGAGCATCTCGATGTCGAAGCCCTGGATCTGGCCGTTGACCGGGTTCCGTGATCCGAGCAGCAATGTGTCGGCGGACACCCCGGCGATCAGTCGGCCGCGCTTCTGGATCGTGGCCATCTGGCTGCCCGCCGGCATGGCGGCACCGGGCGCAGGGTTCGACGCGTTGGGTGCGAAAGACGCCAGCCGGTTGCCGCAGGCGGATGGTGGTGGCGTGGATGTGGCTGGTGTGGGTGTGCTGGAGGGCGTCCCTGTGGCGGGCACCTGGGTCGTCGCGTAGACCCCGCTGCCCGAGCAGCCGGCCGTCACGAGGATGGCGAGGGCGGCAACCACGGACCCGAGGCCTGCGCGCGGGTCCAGGAACGCCTTGTACGTGTCGCGGTGTCGGCTCATCTGTACTCCTCCAACCGGAGCGAGACGCCCCACCAGGCCGACACTGCGGCCGCGATCCCCACCAGCAACCCGAGCCAGGCGGCGATGGGAAGCCAGGCGCGCGGTGCATCCAGGCTGTCGGATGCCGCTGTGCTGCTCGAGGTCAGTGCGGCGTCGGAGCGGGTATCGAAAATGCCGAACGTGGCGTTGGCCGACGTGGCACCGGTCCCAATCGCCTGTCGCACCGCCCCCTCCCACTGGCCCCCGTCATCGGCCTTTCGGATCTGGCTGTGGCTATTGACGTATCCCGCCCACAGCCCACCCATGCTCGCGGCATCGCTGCTCAGCCGGGCCGAGGTTGCGCTCTGGGCGGTCACGACGTCCGATGAGCTCACCCAGGCCTTCTCGAACGCCGACCCGGAACCGCGCGCGATCAGTGTCAGGCTCTCGTTCGACTTGGCGTCGAAGGCGGCGATTCGCGCCCTCGCCGTGGCCAGCGTGGCGGCATACGAGCCATTGCGCACCTCATTTACTCGCGAGCCGATCGCGGCGAGCGAGATCGACCCGACCACCAGAGTTATAAGGACCGCTGCGGTGGCCCCCGCCAGCGGGACGTTGACGTAACGGTGGGTGCGTAGCGTCAGCCAGCCCATGCCGCCGATGAGCACGAGCAGGGCGAGCAGCCCGCTGGTGATGAGTGCGGCCGATGCCCCGGTGGCGCCGTCGAACTCGGCGGTCACGCGGGCATCGTTGGCCTTGACCAAGGCGTCGACGATGGGCAGGGCGTCGCTGCGCAGACCGGAGCTGGCCACCCGAAGGTACTGCGCACCCACTGGCAGGGCCTGGCGGTTGGTGGCTCGCGCCTGCTCGATCAGGCTGGCGTAGGCGAGCACCGAGCTGTTGAGGGCACCCAGCGCCGATCCGTCGGCCGGTTGGGCCTTCGCCGCCTCGGCGATGAGCCGCGAGGCCTGCGCCAGTGACGAGGTGTAGTCGGCCCGCTGGTCGACAGGTTCGAGCCCGCCGACGAGGAACGCGTTGGTGGCATCGGCATCGGCGCGGACCAGGTTGGTGTGGATCGCCTGGATCCGGACCAGCTGGGCGCTGTTGGCCCCCCCTCGGCGCAGCGCGTCATCGGTCGACCCAAAGGTCGAGAAGGCCACGACGGCGAAGACCAGGGATACGGCGACGGCCAGCAGAGCCAGGGCCCGCAGCCGCCCCGGGGTCCCCGACATGGCGCGCCGGACAGAGGCCCTCGCGTCGCCGACCCGTCCCGCGACGGTCGGCACGCCGGTGGTCTGGCTCGCGCCGGTGGTCTGGCTCGCGCCGGTGGTCTGGCTCGCGCCCGTGGTCTGGCTCACGCCGGGTCCCTCTGTTCGTCCTGGTCGAGGTCCTGCGGCAGCAGCTGACGCAGCTGGTCGGTGGTGGGCGCCTCGACCTCGCGCAACCGCCACGCTTGAGCGCCGATCGCGGCCTCGAGCATGTTGCGCGAGAACCGACCGTTGCCGAAGGTACTGCCGCGGTCCGTCGCGGCCAAAAGCTCTCGGAAATGCGCCAGCGCCGACGAGGTGAGCTCATAGTCAGAGCCGTCGGCCAGCAGCGTCAAGATGTTGGCCAGCTCGCCGTCGGTGTAGTCCTCGAACTCGATGGTGGTCCGAAAGCGGCTGGCCAGACCGGGATTGGCCGCCACGAATGCCCGCATGGGCGCGGGGTACCCGGCGACGATGACCACGAGATCGTCGCGCCGGTCCTCCATCTCCTTGACCAGGGTGTCGACCGCCTCCGTGCCGTACTGGTCGCCGGTCAGGCTGTAGGCCTCGTCAATGAACAGCACGCCCCCGCAAGCCTTGGCGACGACCTCGGCGGTCTTGACCGCAGTTTGGCCGAGGTAGCCCGCCACCAGCTCGGAGCGGTCGACCTCGATCAGCTGGCCCTGCGACAACAGCCCAAGCGAGGCGTAGATCCCGCTGACAAGCCGTGCCACCGTCGTCTTGCCGGTGCCCGGGTTGCCGGTGAACACGAGGTGCCGGGTGATCGTAGGGCTCTTCATGCCCGCCTCGGCGCGCAGCCGCTCGACCCGCAGGATCGCTACCTGACGGTGTATCTCGCGTTTGACGCGCTCCAGACCGATCAGGGCGTCGAGCTCGGCGAGCAGCTCTTCGACGCTCTTCTGCTTCACGGGTTTGGGCGGAGCCGTCTCAGCCGCACTGGCAGAGGCAGGCTTCGCCAGGGCCGGGTCAGGCTCTGACTGCTCAGTGGGATCTTTACTGTCTGTGGGATCTGCACCGTCTGTGGGAGCTGCACCGTCTGTGGGAGCTGCACCGTCTGTGGGAGCTGCCGTGGTGAGTGTCGTCGTCATTGGTGCCGCCGGTCGCACTCCGGCCGCCGTCAGCTGAGCGGCTGCTGCCACCGACGCATTGCCGATCACGCGCATCGTCGGCTCGCCTAGATCACAGGCCGCCGACACCACGTCAGCAAGGGCCCGGGCATAGGGCACGCTGTGCGAAGACCCTTGCGCCACAAGGCTGCTCAGGATTGCAGTGGGGGCCGCCCGCCACCGCCGGCCCCGTGTGGCGGCGTCGAAGAAGTCCTGGGTGTTCCCGCCGCCGACGGCCTTTGACCACTGCGCAGCCGCTCCGGGTGCTGACTCGGCCACGGCGGCGGCCAGGGCGGAACCCTCGCCGCGGGCGGTCTCGGCCTGCACACCGGCGGACTCGGCGACCTCGACCAGGCCATCCAGCGCCCGCTCCAGCGTCAGCGTGGGCGACTGAAGGTGGCTGGTCATGGCGCACCCTTCCCTGTCGGTGGCTGCAACCGACCTGGCACGTCCGGCGCAATCGTCACGTCCGGACCCAGCGACAGGGCACCTCCGGTCGAGGCGGTGCCGAACTTCTCCGCCAGGAAGCGGCCGTGCGCGACCAGCGCGTCCGCATCGGCACGGCATACCGCGTCGAAGACCTTGTCCATCGTGGCGGCCAGCAGGTCGAGCTGGTCTATCAGGATCATCAGCGAGGTCTTGCCGCGGTCGACGGGGCGGCTGTCGGCAAACTGTCGCGGCAGGCGCAGATAGCCGCCGATGGCCTCGGGCAGGTAGTCGGTTGCGGTGGCCATGACGTTGTAGGCCTGGAGGCTCCCGGCGCCCAGGTTGGACAGGCGCGGGATGGTGTCGCGCACGGTACGCGAGACCCTGGAGACCCGTGAGGCGACCGGCGCAGGGACCGCACCCCGGGCCACCATCGCCTCGACCCGGTCCAGGGCCGCGAGCAGGTCGTCACTGGTGGGAACCCTTGGCAGCACAGGGCGTTCGGGCTCGCGACGGCGACCCGTCAACCGGGCGAAGAGCTCACTCAGCGCCATGATGTCGATCTTCCCCCGAAACCGGCGTCAGTGACCAGTGCGACCAGCGCCGGGAGCGCCGCCCAGATCGAGTGAGCCGTGGGTGACCCGCTGGTCCTGGCGCTCGACCCGGTCGAGGTATTCGCGGGACTTGCCGACCTCGGTCTCCAGGGTGCCGATCGTCGCGGCCATGTTGTCCAGCGCCTCGACCTTGAACGTGTCGATCGCGTCCATGGTGGCGTAGATGTTCTGGAACGCGGCCTGCAGCTGCGGCAGACCGATCGTGGCCGACGCAGCCTGCTGCTGGATGGCGACCGAGTTGTCGCGCAGCATCTCCGAGGTGCGCTCGATCAGGGTGGACGTCGTGGTGTTCAGCGCCGTGATCTGGGTGAGTACGAGCTTCTGGTTGCCTAGCGCCTGGGCCACGATGACCGCGGTGCGCAACGCGGAGATCGTCGTGGTGGAAGCCCGGTCGACGCCCTTGATCAGCTCGATGTTGTTCTTGATGACGATGTCGATGGCCAGGTAGTTCTGGATCGACACGGCCAGCTGGGTGAGCAGGTCCTGGTGCTTCTGGCGTACATAGAACAGCACGTCGTCCCGCATGGCCTTGGCCTTCTCGGGATTGGTGGCCTCCAGGTCCGCGATCCCGGCAGCCAGGCGGGAGTCGAGCCGTTCGGCGACGTAGACGTACTGGTTGAGCCGGCCCATCGCCTCCCACAGCTGCTGCTTCTCCAGGTTGAGCGCGGTGTTGTCCTTGCCGAGCTCGTCCTGGCCGTTGCGCAGCGCGTGCAGGATCGCGTCGAGATGACTCTCGGCGCTCTGGTACTTGTGGAAGTAGTCGTCCAGCTTGTCGCCGAACGGGATCATGCCGAGGAACTTCTTGGCGCCGCTGGCCTCCTTCGGGTCGAGGTCCTCGACCGTGCGGCGCAGCTCGAGCAGGGTCGAGCCGACCTTGGAGCCCTCGGCCAGCCCGCCCTCCTGCAGCGCCTTGACGGGGGACTTGAGCAGCCGGTTGGAGCTCTCGGCCGCCTTGCGGATGTCGTCGTCGCCCATCGTGCGCACGTCGGCCGCCTTGGCCGTGAACTCGGGCGAACGCGGCTCGGCAGCCATCAACGACCCGAGGTAGTCCTCCACCTTGGCGTCCAGGCCCGGCAGCGCCGCGGCATCCACGGCTGGAGCCATCTTGGGCGCCGCGGTGGCGGCCACGGCCTGGCTCGGTGCGGGCGCAACGAGCGTCAGGACGGACTCGGCCCCCGCTGGTGGCTGGAGTGGCTGGTTGGCTGGCTGGCTGGAGGTGCCCGGCTCTGTCATCGCTGTCTCTCTCGGCTCTTCATCGAGTTGCATGTGCGAACGCCGCTTCGCAGGCGCTGGTACAGGCACAAATGCCTTCACCATGTTGACGTTTGGCCAATGTACGCGGTTCCGGCTCGCCCCGCCGATGCAGTCCCGTGTCACGATGACACCCATGCGGATGTTTGTCGCGCTGCCGCTGCCCGAAATGGCCAAGGAGCACCTGGCCGAGTACCTCGAGCCCCGACAAGAGGCGGGATCTTCGGAACTCAGTCTGCGTTGGACCGTGCCCGAGCAGTGGCACCTTACCCTCGCCTTCCTGCCGGAGGTGGCTGACCGGCATGCGGATGAGCTGCTCGAGCGTCTCGGGCGCGCCGCGTCCCGTCGCGACCCGCTGGTACTGCGGGTGGCCGGCGCGGGCGCCTTCCCGCACGCCGGTCACGCGAAGGTGCTGTATGCGGGGCTCGAGCACGGGCTCGAGCACGACGGGGAGCACGACGG
>DHJN01000126.1:12227-17889 GCA_002404345.1 Actinobacteria bacterium UBA4719
GGGGAGCACGACGGGGAGCACGAGGAGCTGGCCAGGCTGGCCACGCTAGCTCACAAGGTCCGAGCCGCCGCGGCGAAGTCCGGCATCGAGGTGGGCGGGGGGCGCTTCCGGCCGCACCTGACGTTGGCCCGGCTGCGACGGCCTGCGGACGTCACGAGGTGGCTGCGCGCGCTGGACCCGTATGCCGGCCCGTCCTGGCAGGCGCGCGAGGTCGCGCTGATCGCCTCGTACCTGGGTCAGGGCCCGAAAGGCAGGCCCCGTTATGAGTTTCGGGAGACCTTCGAGCTTGGCCCCCCTAGCATTGGTTGAACCATGTCGGGATCCAGCGCATCGTCTCAGGGGACCGGCCGCATACCTCTGCGTTGGCGGCGCAGGGTCATCCGAGGCGTGGAGCTGCTGGCCCTGGTATTCGCGGTCACTCTCGGCGGGGTCGGTGCGACCAGCCTTTTCCCGACCACGGTGCAGACGGACCATTACAGCGCCGAGGTGCGACTTTCGCTGCTCCCGACGCTCACCTCGACGATCCACAGCCCGACGTCCTTCGGTGATCTCGACCTCGAGTTCGCCAGCCCGTTCCTGGCGCCCGGTGTCGACGCGACCATCCAGGCCCGCGACACGATCACCCAGCTGTTCGACGACCGGCGCGTGTCGATCGAGACCCTCCAGCCCTCGAGCAAGGAGATCAGCGACGCGGTCGGCTCGGGGGTCACCGAGCTGGGGCTGAAGTTCACTGGCGGCGCCCTTGTCGTGGGGGTCGCCGTGATCGCCCTGATCGCCTACGCGCGTCGTCGCCGCCCCACCCTTAGGCAGGTCGCCTCCACCGGCATTGCGGTAGTGCTGGCGATCGGCGGTACCGGCGCCGGGGTCGTGGGTACCTACCAACCGGGCCAGCTCTCAAGCTTCAGGACGACCGGCCTCCTCGGCACGGTCCGAAGCAACGCGGGGTTGCTGGCCGGTGTGGAGGCGCGCGCGGAGCAGGTCACGCCATACGTGAAGAACCTGCTGGCGCTTTCTGCGGCGTTGCAGGAGAAGTTCATCCCCGCGGAGATCACCAAGCCGCCCGCCGCCCGGTTCCTGCTGGTCTCGGACATCCACGGCGCCAACCAGTACCCGGTGATGAAGCGGATCATCGACGACGAGCAGATCACCGCGGTCATCGACTCGGGTGACCTGGTCAACTTCGGCAGCGTAACCGAGGCGGAGGTGTCAGGGATCTTCACGTCGATCGAGAAGCTGGGGGTGCCCTACTTCTTCGTGCGCGGCAACCATGACGCGAACAGCCTTGACGACCAGGCGCTGCTGGCGCGGATGGCCAGGATCAAGAACGTCGTGCTGCTGGAGCCGACGCCGCAGACCTACACCGAGGTCAGCGTCAACGGCGTGGTTGTCGCTGGGTTCAACGACCCGAGGTTCTTCGGTGACGACAACAAGAACAACAACCAAAAGCAACAGCCCGCGGCGGATGCGTTCAACCGGGCGTATGCCGACCGGCCTCGACCGGACATGGTCGTCTCGCATGAGCCCGCCGCGGCCAGGATGGTCGACTCCGCGACCCTGCTGGTCAACGGCCACCTGCACAAGAGCGAGCTCGAGGGCAACCGGATCGGCGTCGGCACCTTCACCGGAGGTGGGGTGGTGAGTCACTTTCTGTTGGACAAGCAGGGCCTGGTCGACCAGCAGGGCGTGGTCAATGGCTCGGGCGACCAGTCAGGCGAGCTGAGGGGTCAGCCCTACGCCTTCGACATCGCCGTGTTCGGTCAGAGCTGCGACCTGACGTCAGTGACCCGCTACACCTACCGCAACCTGATCCAGGGGCGGCCTGCCTATGACGACGTCAGGGTCATCAACGGCAAGACCATCGCCACCCGCGAGCCCGGCAAACGGACCTGCGCGGCCGACCAGGGAATGAGTCGGACGACCGTTACGCTCAGGTGATGAGCAGCGAAGCGGCCACGAGCCATGGACTGCCGGATGCGGAGGCGACTACCGGGGTGGCTGCGACCGCGACCGTGGACGGGGTTGTAGACGGGGTTGTAGACGCAGTTGTAGACGCGACCGCGGGCGCGGCCGGACGGCATACCGCTCCGACCTCGCGGTGGGTGGATCTGGGGGTGCCGGTCCACTACGTCGACCACGGTGGACCCGCGGACGGGCCATTGCTGGTGATGGTGCACGGGTTAGGCGGGTCGCTGGTCAACTGGGCTGCGCTCGCCCCGCTGCTTACTGACACATGCCGCGTCCTGGCACTCGACCTGGTCGGTTTCGGCCACACCCAGGCAGGCACCCACTCGACGTCGATCACCGCCAACCAGGCCATGCTGCAACGGTTCCTGCGCGAGGTGGCCGCCGGTCCCGCGATGCTGGTCGGCAACTCCATGGGCGGGATGATCACGATCATTGAGGCCGCGCGGCACCCCGAGATGGTCAAGGCGCTTGTGCTGATCGACCCTGCGCTGCCGGCCACCGTTGGTGCGCCACCGGATCCGCTCGTGACCGCCAGCTTCGGGATGTATGCCGTGCCCCGCCTGGGGCGCGCCATGCTCAAGGCCCGTCGCCGGGTCCGTTCGCCCGAGCAGCTTGCGATGGACGTCCTGCACCTGTGCTGTGTGGACGCCGCACGGGTGCCGGCCGACGTGCTCGAGCAGCACCTGCAGATGGCGCGCGCGCGTTGCGAATACCCAGACATCGACGAACACTTCCTGCACGCAGCCCGTTCGCTGATGGGTATGCTGGCCCGGCGCAGCTCTTATCTGGCCACCATGAAGGCGATTCAGGCGCCGGTGCTGCTTTTGCACGGTGAGAAGGACAGACTCGTGAGGATCGGGGCATCACGGGCGGTTGCCGCCGCCAATCCGTCTTGGCGCCTGGAGGTTGCCCCCGACGTGGGTCACGTCCCGCAGCTCGAGGCGCCGCAGTGGACCGCTGGCCACATCCTTGACTGGCTGGCAACCGATGTGCTGGGACACCGCTCAACAGATGACACCATTGATAGAGATGCCGAACAGATGACATCAACAAAGAGATTGAGGAGCGACCCGTGCAACAACTGAGCGGACTGGATGGTGGGTTCCTCGCGATGGAGACCCGCTCAGTGTTCGGGCATGTCGGCAGCGTCTGCATCGTCGACGCCAAGAGCGCGCGTTCGCGGCTGACTCTCGAGCACTTCACCCGGGTCATCGAGTCCCGTCTGCCGCTGGTCCCGCTCTTTCGCCGCCGGCTCGTCACGGTGCCCTTGGGGCTCGACCATCCGTACTGGATCGAGGACCCGGACTTCGACATCGAGTTCCACATCCGGGAGCTTGCCCTGCCCGCCCCCGGCAATGACAGGCAGCTGTCCGAACAGGTGGCCCGGCTGCATGCCCGGCCGCTGGACCGCAGCCGCCCGTTGTGGGAGATCTACCTCATCAGCGGGCTTGCCGGCGGGCGCGCGGCGATCTATTCCAAGATCCATCACGCCGCGATCGACGGCGTCTCCGGAGGCGACATCCTCACGGCTGTGCTCGACACGTCCCCGCAGGGAAGGCCGTTGCCCGAGGTCAAGGCCTTCAAGGGTGAGAAGTCACCGGACCTCACCTGGCTGCTCAGCCGAAGCGCGTTCGCCCTGGCCCGTCAGCCCCTGCAGGCAGTTCGGGTTGCCACCGACCTGAGCCGCCTGATTCCTGGGCTCGCCAACGTTTTTGGCTCCCCGCTGGCACAACGCCTGGCCGGGAGCGACACCAAGGACCTGCTGTCCCAGACCGCACTGCGTGCCCCCAAGACGCCGTTCAACGCGCCACTGTCTCCGCACCGGAGGTGGGCTTTCACGGAGCTGCCGCTGGCCGAAGTCAAGAAGCTGCGGGGAATCCATGGCCGACCGGGGCTGACCGTCAACGACGTCGTCATGGCTTTGTGTGCCGGCGCGCTGCGCCGCTGGCTGGAGCTGCACGAGGCGTTGCCGACCGCCCCGCTGGTGGCAGCTGTCCCGGTCTCGGTGCGCACCAAGGACCAGAAGGGCACGTTCGGCAACAGGGTCTCGATGATGCTGGCGGCCCTGCCGACCAACCTGTCCGACCCGGGGGAGCGACTGGGCGCCATGCACGAGGCCATGCGCGCGGCCAAGGACCAGCACGGAGCCATCCCGGCCAGCCTGCTCGCCGACGTCAGCCAGTTCGCCATGCCGGCACTGGCCAACCAGGCCTGGCGGCTGTCCGCCCGGCTGAGGTTGTTCGAGCGGGTGAACCCTTTCAACCTCATCGTCTCCAACATTCCCGGCCCGAACGTGCCGCTCTACTTCGCCGGCGCCGAGCTGTTGGCGTACTACCCGGTGTCGGCCCTGGTCGACGGCCAGGGGCTCAACATCACGGTGATGAGCTATCGAGGCAACCTGTACTTCGGGCTGATCGCCTGCCGTGAGCTGGTGCCGGACCTCGACGTCATGGCGGGTTTCCTGCGCGACGAGCTCGACGCGCTCACCTCGGCGGCGACCTCCCTGGAGGCCGGATGATCCCACTGGCCGAGGGTGCTGATCTGTTCTGTGGTCGTGCTGCCAGACGGTCCGCGGCACGCGCGCTGTCATGAGCCCCATCCACGAACGTCCGACCGACACCGTCAGCTGGGGTCTGCAGGTTGCGGCCGCGTGGTCGTTGCGTTTCCTCATCGTGGTGACGGCCCTTTTCGTGTTGCTCAACCTGCTCAACGCCGTGAGCCTGGTCACCATCACGGTGATCGTGGCGGTGATGATCAGCGCGCTCCTGCAGCCGGCGGTCGGGCTGCTGATGCGCCATGGGGTGCCTCGGATCCCGGCGGCGCTCCTGGTGTTCGTGCTCGGTATGACCACGCTGGTCGGCGCAGCCTGGTTCGTCGTTCAGCAGGTCTCGGCGAACGCGACCGCGCTGGGTGGCCAGCTGCAGAACGCCATGGGAAAGATCCAGAGCTGGCTGGTCACGGGCCCGCCACATATGTCCCAGACCCAGGTCAACCGGCTCATCGACGACCTGACGACAGCCGTCACCGAGAACCGCGCCGGCCTGGCTCAGGGCGTTTTCGCCACCGCCAACAGCGCGCTCGTCGTCGTCAGCGGGACGGTCTTCTGCCTCTTCGCGACCTTGTTCCTGATGACCGACGACGGTGGCATCTGGCGGTGGGTCGTGGGGCTCTTCCCGGATGAGGGTCGGGTGAAGGTGGCCCATGCCGGAAACGTCGCCTGGCGGACGCTGATCGCCTACATGCGCAGCACCGTCCTGCTGGCGCTGATCAATGCGCTGACCATGGTCATGGTCATGCTCTTTGCCGGTATGCCGTTGGTGGTCCCCATGGGTGTGCTGCTCTTCCTGGGCTCGCTGATCCCGCTGATCGGCATGCTCGTGGCCGGCGTCGTGGTCATCCTGGTGGCGCTGGTGACCAAGGGCCTGGTGTTGGCCCTGGTCATGGCGCTCGCGCTGTTTCTCACCGTGCAGCTCGAGGGCAACCTGCTCAATCCCTACATCCTGGGCAAGGCTGTCCAGATCCATCCCCTGGGCATCCTGATGGCGGTCACGGCAGGCACCATCGTGGGCGGTATCTTTGGCGCGTTCATCGCCGTGCCCCTGGTTGCCGTCCTGAACAACGTGGCCAACGATGTTCACGGTCGCACCCCTTGGGGAGCCACTGCCCGATCCACGAACCTAGGGACTGTGCGACCGGG
>DHJN01000126.1:18070-24730 GCA_002404345.1 Actinobacteria bacterium UBA4719
GGTCCACAAACCTAGGGACTGTGACACCTGGGCTGCTTGGTGGGGATCGGTGACACTGTGGTCAGTTTCGGGTGACACGGTCCCTAGGTTTGGTCAGTTTCGGGTGACACCGTCCCTAGGTTTGGCGGGAGCGCCGCACTGACAGCACGACTGCCAGCGGCCACACTGCCTGCGCTCCGGCAGCGACACGTTCGGCCAACCCCACCGACTGTCCGCTCATGAACTTCTCGGCGAAGAACCACGAGAGGGTCAGCAGCAGCGTGCACGTCGCCGCCGCGGATACCTTTGGTTCAAGAAAGGCGGCGACGGTCCGCCCGGGCACCTGTGAGCGAGTCCACGCGAAGGCGGGCCACACCGCGAGCGAGACGAAGGCCACTGTTGCGGCGAAAGTGTGCGCCGACGAGGAACGGCCACCAGCGGGTAGTGGGAACACGGCCACCAGCAGCGTGGCAAGCCCGCCGAGTCCATGAACCAGTCGCCCAGCCGTCGCCGCGCAGCCAAGCGCGCAGGCGGTCGCGATGTGCGAGAGGCCAACGCCGATGAGGGCACTGGTCATCAGCCAGCGGTGGGGGGTGTCGCGCGCGGCGAGCTCGCTGATCGTGCGCACGAAGGAATCGAAGTGCACCGGCTGAATGGCTGCGGCCACCGTCCATCCGCCGATGAGTAACACCGGTGCGGCAAGGGACGAAACCAGACCCCACCACGGCACGCGGTGCATAACAAGGACCGTACGCCTTGGACCCCGCCAGGAAGCCGAGCGCACTACGCTAAAAATGTGGCTGCCTTCTCGCAGGGGCTTTCTTCCATGGCCGCCGATGTGCCGGCGGCAGGCTGCGCGACCCTCGCGGCCGAATACGACTGGTCCGTCAGCGCCTTCGGGCCGAAAGAGCAGTGGGAGCCGGCTGTCGAGGCCGTTGTCCGGACATTGATCGAAGCCACCGCCCCGATGGCCTACTTCCACGGCCCGAGCTATGCGATGGTCTACAACGACCGGTTCGCCCACCTGCTGGGTGCAAGGCACCCGAGGGCGTGGGGTCAGCGGGCAGACGTGGTGATGCGCGACATCTGGTCACGCCCGGGCTATGCCCAGGCGGTCGACAACGTCTTCGCCGGAGGACCGTCCTTCCATGACGACGGAGAGATGCTGGAGCGCAAGGGACGTCGGCAAACGGACTCCGACTGGGTGTATGTGGTCCGCAGCTACTCGGCCGTCAGGAACAGCGATGGCGCGGTTCTCGGAGTTCTGGTCGTGGTAGTAGAGATTGCCCCCGTGCTGGTGTTGGTGGGCGGAGGTGAGCAGGGCGATCAGGGCGCGGCCAGATGGCGCGGGATCGAGCTATGGGACGAGACTGTCGCCCGCGGGCCACTGATCTGGTCCGGCTTCCGGGCGGGCGCCAGGTCACCTGAGGCGCCAGTCGCCGAAACTGACCAACGGTTCGTCGCCGAAGGCGGCGGACAGCTGATCCTGCCGATCAACGGCCCCGACGTCGGGGGCTCCATTGGATACCTGGGGATGAGACGCCACCTCCCCGACGCTCAGATGGTGACCCTGGCGGCACGCGACCAGGACGACCCCACTGGGACCGCCGCTGGAGGTGAGTTCTACGACGTCTTCGGCTTGCCCGACGGCAGACTCGCCCTCAGCATCGGCAATGTCAGGGGGTGTGGTGACGCTGCGGCCGCGGTCATGGCGCAGGTCAAGGTGGGCCTGCGAGGAGCAGCCCTGAACAGCTCGGACCCCGGGGACATCTTCTCTGCGCTAGACGAGCTCGTCAGCCGCCTGGACCGTACCTGGCCGGCTGCGCCGGGCCGCGCCGGCTCCGCCGGAACCGCGGGTGCCGGCTTCGGCGGCGAGCTGTTCGTCACCGAGCTGCTCGGGGTCTTCGACCCCGCCACTGGTGAGCTGCTGCTGGCCAGTGCCGGCCACTTCCCACCGGCGGTTGTTCGTCGCCGGACGGCGGCGGACGCGCAGGCCGGTCCCGGGCGTTTGGCCGAGTACGCCAAGGTCGAGCCCGGGCCCCCGCTGGGGATCACCGGGAATCGCCCCGTCCTGCGGCTAGTCCTCGAGGAGGGCGACGCCCTGGTCGGGTACACCGACGGTTTGATCAAGCGCCACGAACAGAGCCCGGCCATGGGGCAGAGGACGTTGTTGCAGACTTTGAGCACGATGACGGCGACCGCGCCGCGCAGTATCTCCCAGCACGTGGTCGACGAGCTGATCGATGGACAGGGACTGGAGCACGACTGCGCCCTGCTGGTGGTGGTCCGGGACAGCGGGGTCCACCGCATGGCCTCTGTGCTCGTTCCGCCGCACGCGATCGCCGTTCGTGGGGCCCGTCTCTGGGTTCGGGGCCAGCTCGAGTCATGGGGTCTGGACGAGGGAGTCGTGGCCGACGCGGTCATGTGCGTCTCGGAGCTGGTCACGAACGTTGGGCTGCACGCCGGCACGTCGGCGAGGGTCACCATGGAGCTCGCCGACCGGCTCTTGGTCACCGTCGAGGACACCGGCACGTGGAGCACACCTCGTGCTGGACCCGAGGACCACTCCGCCTCGCAGGGCAGGGGACTTGCTCTCGTGGCGGCTGTCTCCGATGCCATGGGACACGCGCGGGGCGTCGGCGGGTCGACCGTGTGGTTCGAGATCGCGCTGGACCGCCAGAGCGCCTGAGTGGGCTGATCACGCCGACCTGATCCGCCGCGGCAGCGGTGCCGCTGTCGGCCCGGCCGCACGGTCGGGCAGACTCTGGACCATCCGGCCAGACTTTCCCGGCCGCTTCGCGCTCAAGCTCCAGGAGAATGCCATGACCGTGATTGACGAGCTGGCGTGCTCCGGCAAGGGCTGCTGACTCTGTGAGGCTCTCCGAGGCCCGCGCCCTGGTCCAGCTCCGCAAACCAGAGCCGGACCGGGACGAGCGCACCTTGCGACGTTGCGTCACCATCGAGGATCTGCAGCACGCGGCCTGGCGCCGCTGGCCCGCAGGCGTCCGCGGTTACGTCGAGGGCGGCGCGGACGCTGAGGTGAGCTTGGCGCGCAACCGTGCGGCATACCAGGGTCTCGGGCTTGTGCCCTCGACGTTGCGCGACGTCACCGACGTCGACCTGCGCACCTCGCTCCTGGGACGTGAGTCGGCGCTGCCGTTCGCGCTGGCGCCGACCGGATACACCCGGTTGATGCACACCGGCGGTGAGCGAGCCGTCGCCCGAGCCGCCCGCGATGCGGGCATCCCCTACACCGTGTCGACCATGGCGACGACGCGTTTGGAGGACGTGGCGGGGGAGGTGGGCGGTGACCTTTGGTTCCAGCTCTATGTATGGCGCGACCGCGGGCTCGTCCGTGACCTGATCGAGCGTGCCAAGGCAAGCGGGTATCGCGCGTTGATGCTCACCGTCGACACTCCGGTCATCGGGCTGCGGGTGCGGGACGCGCACAACGGCTTCACCATCCCGCCGCAGCTCAGTGCTTTGACCGTGCTGGACATGGCCCGCCATCCCCGCTGGTGCGCGAACCTGCTGGCGGGCGCCCCGATCACCTTCGCCAACTTTGCGCGTGAGGTCGGCCGGACCCCCGAGGGCGTGATGGAGTTCGCGGCCAAGCAGTTCGACCCCTCGGTCTCGTGGGAGGACCTCGCCTGGATCCGTGGGCTGTGGAAGGGGCCCCTGGTGGTCAAGGGTCTGGTGAGCCCGGCGGATGCCGCCCAAGCCGCCGAGGTCGGTGTCGACGCGGTGGTGCTGTCCAACCACGGGGGCCGTCAGCTGGACCAGGTCGTGGCCCCGCTGCAGATGCTCCCCGAAGTACGTGAGCGGGTGGGCGACGAGTTCGAGCTGCTCATCGACTCAGGCATACGCCGTGGCTCGGACATCGCGCTCGCCCTGGCCCTGGGTGCTGACGGTGTCCTGGTCGGTCGGCCGTACCTCTACGGGCTCGGCGCTGCCGGCGAGCGTGGCGTTGCTGCGGCGATCTCCATGCTGGCCCAAGAGCTGGGTCGGGCGATGACGCTGATGGGTGTCACGACCGTGGCGCAGCTTCGGGCCGAAGGAGCAGCCCTGGTCCGGTACTAGTCCCATCGTCTGATTGCGGCCATCACCTGTGCTGCCGGAGAACTATGGGTGAGATGGCCCGATGACTCCGCGGCGCCGGGAGACGACTCCGAGGCGCGCACTCGCCTCTCCATCTTGGATCCTGCAGACGGCGAGCCTTCTCAGCGCGATCAGGCCCCTGTGTGGACAACGCTCGCTGATGGCCGCACCGACCACAAGGACAGGACCGTGGTCAGCACGACCCGTGTCCTGCTGCAGGTCGGCATCATCGCCGTCATCGTCATCGGCCTGGTCGTCGCCGGTGGCGTTGTCGTTGCACGGCGGACAGCCGAGCGCGAGGCGATCAACGGTGCGGCCCAAGTCACAGACCTGCTGGCGGAAGCCGTTGTTCAGCCGGCCCTGAGGGACAGCCTGCTGTCCGACTCGCCGGCGGCTGCCCGAGCCAGCCTCGACGCAGTCGTCACCAAACTCGTGTTGAGCCCGTCGGTGTCCAGGGTCAAGCTCTGGACGCCGCAGGGGCGCATCGTGTACTCCGACGAAAAGCGCCTGATCGGAAAGAGCTTCCCGGTGGATGAGGGCCATCGCGACAGCATGACCCACCCGCAGACCCTTGCCGATGTGACCGATCTGCAGGCGCCGGAGAACGTGTACGAACGTGGGAATGGCAAGTTGCTCGAGGTCTACCGGCCGGTGTGGACTCCCAGCGGCCAGCCGTTGCTCTTCGAGACCTACACCCGCTACACCACGGTCACGGCGCGCACCACGCAGTTGTGGCGCAGCTTTGCCGGTCTCATGGTCTCCACCCTGTTGCTCCTGGTCGTGTTGCTCCTGCCACTGCTGTGGGCACTGCTCGACCGGCTGCGGCGCGGGCAGCGACTGCGGGAGTCACTCCTCCAGCACGCCGTCGACCGTCCGCCCAGGAACGTCAACGCATCGCTGGCACCCTGCACGACGGCGTCGTGCAGGAGCTGGCGGCCATCTCGTTTGCGGTCACCGCCTCAGCCGAACAGGCCGAGACCAAGGGCCAGCCACAGCTGGCTGAGCGGCTCCGCACGGCCGCGACGACGGTACGGGCCAGCATCGGCGGCTTGCGATCTCTGCTCGTGGACATCTACCCACCAAGCTTGCGTACGGCAGGGTTGGTCACCGCCCTCACCGCCCTCACCGACCTCGCCTCCACCTTGCGGTCGCGCAACATCGATGTCCGGCTGGACCTTCCGCCCGCCGACCAGCCGACCCGGCTCGACGCCGGAGGCGAGCAGCTCGTATTCCGGGTTGCCCAGGAATGTCTGCGCAACGCTGCCCGGCACGCGGCGGCGCAGACTGTCGACCTGCGGCTGTCCGCCGAGAAGGGCGTGGTGGTCCTGGAGATCTCCGACGACGGAGTGGGTTTCGACAGCGACGTGGCCCTTCGTAGCTCGAGCAAGGGGCACTTCGGCTTGAGGTTGTCGGCCAGGCCGCCGACCGGCGCGGAGGCTGTCGAGATGGCTCTGGCCACCTCACCGCACGTCGTCCTGATGGACCTGTCCATGCCGATCATGGATGGGGTAACGGCCACCCGGGCGCTGCTCGAAGCGCGGCCGGAAACCGCTGTCGTGGTGTTGACATCCTTCACCGACCACACCCGGGTCGCCGAGGCGCTCGCCGCCGGGCGGTGGGGTACCTCCTCAAAGACAGCCATCCGCGCGACCTGCTGGCCGGGATCCGTGCGGCTGCGGCGGGCCACGCACCGCTGGACCCGAGGGTGGCTCGCAGCCTGCTTCCCTCCGGCCGTGTTCCCGACCCGGCATCGGCGCTCAGCCACCGAGAGCTGCAGGTGCTGCGCCTGGTCACCAAGGGGATGGCCAACAAGCAGATCGGTCGGGCACTGGGCATCAGCGAACACACGGTCAAGGTCCATCTGGGCAATGTCTTTCGGCAGATCGGTGTCGGCGACCGCACATCGGCGGCCATGTGGGCTCGCGAGCACCTCACCGAGGACCCCGCCTCTTAGTAGCCGGCGGCTCTAGCTAGAGGTACTGCCCCGTTGACCCGCCTTCCTGCTGGTCCGGGCGGTACGGCATACCCGGAACGTGGCCGGGGTGCTGGCCCGGACCGCTGTCTTGTGCGGGCTGTCCCGGCGGGAGCGCCCGGCGCATTGTCTGTAGCTGCTGCTGGGCGACCATCTGCTGAGCGAAGAGCGCGGCCTGAATGCCATGGAACAGCCCTTCGAGCCAGCCGACGAGCTGGGCCTGCGCGATGCGCAGCTCAGCGTCGGAGGGGGTCTCATCGCCGAATGGCAACGTGATGCGTTCGAGCTCATCGATCAGCTCCGGAGCCAGACCCTGCTCCAGCTCGCTGATCGAGCGACGGTGGATCTCGGCGAGGCGGGTGCGACCAGCATTGTCCAACGGCGCGCTGCGCACCTCCTCGAGCAGCTGTTTGATCATGGACGCGATCCGCATGACCTTGCCCGGCTGCTCGAGGAGATCGGCGGGGTCGCTGGCCTCCTCGTTGCCGCCCGGCCGGGCGGCAACCCCGATTCCGTTCTGGGAGACCACCACGACCTGCCGGCGCTGGTCGTCGTCAACTGGGCCCTGCTGCTCATCCTGGGATGGGTTCATCGTTGATCTAGGGCGGAAA
>DHJN01000221.1 GCA_002404345.1 Actinobacteria bacterium UBA4719
CTCAGGACAATGCCGAGGCCCTGGGTTGCAGTGCGTGCCCAGATCCACGCGATGACTTTGGCGGTGCTGCCATCGGCGAGCTTGGCTCGCGGGTAAAGGTGCCCGACTCGCTGCTTCGCTTCGTCACGCATCCATGCGCCATAACGACGCACGTCCTCGGCCAAACCCGTTGCGCGGGGCCAGTGTTGGACCGATCCGTCAGCCGCGCCGGGGAACACTGGCGAGCGGCCGGCATACTTCGGTGGGATCTCGATCATGGCCTTGTTGATGAGCACCGCGACCGGGTTGAGGTCTGAGGCGTGCGCCTCGAGACCTAGACGCTGAGCCTCCAGCGGGATGGACCCACCGCCGGCGAACGGGTCGAGGATTGGCGGCGGGTTGCCACCGGTCGACTTGAGGATCTCGGCGTGTGCCTGGGCGAACAGCTTCTCGTCGGTGGAGTTCTCCCACACGACGAGGCGCTCGATGAGGTCGAAGAGCCGCTTCCGCTCAGCGTCCTGAGCCTCCTGCGTCGGGAACTCCTCCGGCCGCGCGGAGGGGTCGTCGACGAGCTGGGCAAAGAGCACCGCTCGGGCCGCCGCGAGGGGTCGGCGGGCCCACCACAGGTGCAAAGTTGAGGGGTGCCCATGACGGATCGATTTTTCCCGCGCGGACTCGCGGTTGATCGCCTCGAGCGGCAGCGCCACCTCGATCAGCTTGCGGCGCTGCTCGGTCATCGAGTCTCTCCGATCTGACTGGGGTTCTTGAGTTCGCGTTGAACCGGGCTCATGCCCGCCCCCTCCACAGCAGCCATGATCCCGGGCGCTATGAACCGGCGAGGACGACGGCCGAGGTCGATCTCCGTGAGCATCCCAAGGGCGACCAGCCGCTCGACGTGTTGGGTGGCCGCCCGGTGAGTCACCCCCAGGAGGTCCTTCGCGCGAGGAATCGTCATGACGGGCACGTCGAACAGGGCGTCCACGAGCTTCGCCGGCAGGGCCGAGGACTTGACGGTGGCCACTTCATCGCGCATCTGCGATCGCAGTGCGTGTAACTGCCGCGCCCTTGCGAGGGCGTCACGCGCCTGCCGCTCCACCGCAGTCAGGAAGAAGTCGAACCAACCTGCCCAATCGCCGGCGGTGGACACGCGGAGCAAACCTTCGTAGTACTGGTCACGTCGAGGCTCGATGTAGGCAGAGAGGTCCAGCAGCGGCGCGGGGAGCAGACCCCACTCGATCAGGAGGAGCACCACCAGCAGGCGCCCCACGCGGCCGTTCCCATCGATGAAGGGGTGGATGGCTTCGAACTGGTAATGCACCGCAGCGATGGCCAGCAAGGGTGGCAGTTCGCTTTCGGCGTGCAGAAACTTCTCGAGCCCGTCGAGACACTCCCAGAGTCGTTCGGGAGGCGGCGGGACATAGGTCGCAGTGTCGATCACTGCGCCGGGTGGGCCGATCCAGTTCTGGCTAGTTCGGAACTCACCGGGGGTGGCGTATCCGCCACGGACACCGGTCAGCAGAATGCCATGGGCCTCCCGCAGCAGACTCAGGCTGAGGGGGAGCCTCCGATCTGGCGCCAGCACGTGATCTATGGCACGGACGTAGTTGAAGACCTCGCGGACGTCGTTGTGCTGGTCGTCCTGTGGTTGGTCGATCTCGAACAGGACAAGGTCGGACAGGGACGCCCGGGTGCCTTCGATCCGGCTTGACAGCACGGCTTCTCGCCGCAGGAGCACTCGGGAAAGGAGATGAGGGTTCGGCAGCTCGCGGCCGGCGCCGGCGAGCTCGCCGATCGCCCGGTCAGCGGCGGACAGCTGCCGCATGAGAGCTGAGCTCAGGGGCAGCACGGGTGGCAGGGCGGGCGGCACAAAAGCGCGGTATCCGCGTTCGGCGCGCACAACATGGTCCCGCTGCCCCACTGCGAAGTCCTCGACCAGCACTGCTACTTACCTCCCATACATCGATCATAGTGCTACTGATCAACGTTTTGAGTATCACTTCGATCGGCGATCGCTACGTGGGTATCACGAGCATGAATGGGCGACGCAGCCTCGCACACCGGTCAACGTGGGGGACCGCCCTGCGCCCACGTGTTCATCCAGTTCAGGACGAGCTTGGTGACACGGAAGTCGTTGGTGCCGGTGCCATCGAACGCGCGAGTCAGATATCGGATCTGATCGGCATCTGGCCCTTCCGGGCTCACCTCGACCAAGGCCAGGCGATAGTCGTCGCCGAGGTTCTTGGCCGTGAGCACCTCGTTGTGGGTGATGGTGAAGTCGTCCGCCCCAGCGATCCGGCCCTTGACCTCGATCTTGAGAACTCGGTCGTCGGGGGCGACGGAGCGAATGTCGAAGCCGGGGTTGTTGTGGGCCATTTCCTGCGGGACTCGGCCCAGCGATTGTTCTGCAGTGAGGACAGCTTCGACGGCTCGACGCTCGACGAACGTCGTGTCCCGAGCGTAGGCCGACAATGGCTCGTCACGTCGGCCGAGGAGCCGGTCGAGCAGACCCTGGGGCACCACGAGCGCGGCGCCGGCGACGGTAGGTGGACGCACTGTGAGGTGCTCGTCCGCCGCCAGATCAGAGAGCCGGCGCTCCAAACGACGTTCAAGATCCCGTGCGCGTTTGTAGGCGGTCTCCGGCCGGATCTGCAGGGTTCGGCCAGCTGCCTCCCGGTCGAGCAGCTCGGCGTGGCGGGTGTCCCAGTAGTTGATCTCGCTGGTCAGCCGGAGCTTCACCTGATCGCGGGTGCGCTCGACATTGGGGAGGACCTGGGCCCTGACCTGTTGCTCATGCTGCTGGAGGGAATGCTCGATGGCCCAGCCGACCGCGATGTCCTCCGCGCCGCGGGCGAGCCACGGATCATCGATCAAGGCGTCGACGACCTGCTCGGCCTCGGCCGGGAGTGGCTCGTAATCCAGGTAGGGCGCCGGACCCGCCTCGCGAGCATGACCGCTGGGCAGGAGCTCGACGAAGTCGAACCTCTTCGACACCGTCCGCGCCGGTTGATGCCCGTCGGCGATCTCCTCGGTAAGCGCTACCAGCAGACGAGGCGTCTCGGCCAGGTCGTTGGGATCGACGAGGATGGCACCGTGCTTGAGGTTGGTGTGGTTCCGCTCGACGGTCAGGTCGACGACGGCGTCAAGCAGGGCGTGACCTGGGGCGACAAGGTCCGCTGGCGCCATACCGGCCATCTTGACCTTCTCCCGCTCGAAGGTGACCCGCTCGTAGGAGACGAGCACGGGAGCCGCGGCCCCGATAATGCGGTCGCGGTCGCGGATCGCACCGGGGACATGGGTCACCTGGTAGCGGCCTGCCTCACGTCGGCTGAGGCGGCCGCCGAGGCGGGCGAAAGCGTCGAGGAAGAAGGACTCAATGAAGTGCGGCTGCAGACGCCGGGCCTGAGCTTCCTCGAGGCGCCGCCGCATCTCCTCGACGTCACTGCCGCCGATAACCTGCCGGTTGAGGGCACGCTCGGCGAGGAGCTCGTCGAGTCCTTGGCCGACTGTCGCGTCGATCACGGTGTCGAGCCGGGCGCGGACCTCGGGCTGGTCGCCGTAGCGGATGGCTTCTAGGAGCAGGCTACGCAGCGGGTTGTTCTCGAAGGCGTCACCCAGAACGTCGAAAACCTTGCCGGAGTAGGCCTTTCGCTGCTGTTCGATCTTCTCCAACAAGCGCAGGAACACCTCGCCCTCGCGGGTGTCTTTCGCGACGAGGTTCCACAGGTGGCAAACCTCGGTCTGGCCGATGCGGTGGATGCGGCCGAACCGTTGCTCGATCTTGTTCGGGTTCCACGGCAGGTCGTAGTTGACCATCAGGTGCGCCCGTTGCAGGTTCAGGCCCTCCCCCGCGGCGTCCGTGGCCACCAGTACCCTCACGTCGGTGTCCTGGGTGAACCGCTCCTGGGTCGTGCGGCGCTGTTCGCGACGGATGCCACCGTGAATCTCCACGACCGCCTCCGCGCGGCCGAGCAGCGTCCGGATGCGGTCGACGAGGTAGCTCAGCGTGTCGCGGTGCTCAGTGAAGATGATGATCTTGCGCAGGCTCCCGTCGACGTCCTGGGTGAGACTGTCGGTGGTGAGGAGGTCGCGCAACTCCGACCACTTACGGTCCGTACCGGAGTGACGGACCCGCCGAGCGATCTCTACAAGGTCTGCCAGGTCAGCGATCTCGTGGTCAAGCTCAACGACGGTACGTGCCGCGGTGGCGGCGTCTACGACGTCCTCTTCCAGCTCCTCCAGCTCGTCGCCGCTGAGGTCGTCCAGGCGATCGTCGAGACCGTCATCGTCTTCACGGCCCAGGATCACGTCCACCCGGCTCCGGAAGGAGAAGTCGTCCCGACCACCGGTAGCCATCTCACGGCGGCGCTTCTCCAGCCGGGCCTTGCGACGCTCGAGGCTCCGAAGGATCGCTTCGGGGCTGGAGGCAAGCCGGCGCTGGAGGATCGTGAGCGCGAACCCGACCGTGTTGCCGCGACGGCCCTCGCCTTCGGCCTTGAGCCGATCAGCGCGGTTCATCTCCTCCCGAACGTACTGCGTGACGGCCTCATAAAGCTCCGCCTCACCGTCGGACAGGTCATAGGGCACCGTGTAGGCACGACGCTCAGGGAAGAGCGGCCTGCCGTCCATCGTCAGCAGCTCTTCCTTGACCATTCGTCGCATGAGATCGCCGGGCTCGACCGTGTGAACACCGTCGCGATACTTGCCTTCGAATCGGTCACCATCGAGCAGGGCCAGGAAAAGCTGGAAGTCCTCCTGCTTGCCCGAGTGGGGCGTCGCCGTCATCAGCAACAGATGACGGGTGACCCGGCCCAAGAGCTGGCCGAGTTGGTAGCGCTTGGTGAGCTTCAGCTCGTTGCCGTAGTAGTGGGCCGACATGCGGTGTGCCTCGTCCACGACGATCAGATCCCAGTCGGACTGCTCAAGCTTTTCCATCAGCTCGTCGCTGCGGGAGAGCTGGTCCATTCGGGCAATCAGGAGCGGGTGCTGGTCGAATACGTTGCCCTGGATGTTGCCGTCAATCATCGACCGGGTGAGGTTCTCGAAGCGCAGGCCGAACTTGTCGTACAGCTCGTCCGACCACTGGTCGACCAGGCTGCCCGGCGCAACGATGAGGCACCTGGCAAGGTCGCCACGCAGCAGGAGCTCCTTGACATAGAGCCCACACATGATCGTCTTACCGGCGCCGGGGTCGTCGGCCAGCAGGAAACGCAGCGGGGTGCGCGGCAGCAGTTCACCGTACACAGCCTGGATCTGGTGTGGCAGCGGCTGCAGGTCGGACGTGGCGATGGCCAGCATGGGATCGAACAGCGCGGCGTAACGGATCCGTAGGGCTTCGGCGGCAAGGCGCCACGCGTCCGCGTCGCCATCGAAGACCCGCGTGCGCCCGCTCTTGACCAAGGTCAGCCCGGCCTCTCGGTCACGACTGAGGACGGTCTGGTCAGTCCGGCCGCTCGCCTCGCGATAGGTCAGGATCACGAAGTTGCCGCCCTGCCACTTGACGGCTACGACGTCCACAGGGAGGTTCCCGACGACACCGCTGACACTGACGCCCGGCACGAGATCCTCCAGCCGGGCACCCAGCGCGGTCTCCAGAGCCGACGGCTGATCACCTTGCTCGGTCACCAGGCGGCCCTTCCTGCAGTTGTCACGTTCCGACCCTACTTGAGACCCCCGACGCTCTGGCTGGTTCTGCCAACGCCAGAAACCATTGAAGGCCCCTTCACTTCACCAGAGGGACTCAACGACCGTTGGCAGGTGGCCGAGACCCGCGTCGGTCTCGATGAGTCCGCGATCCTGCAGGTCGGCTGCGAACTCCTGGGTGACGCGGTAGCCCCATCCCAGCCGTACAGCCATGTCGAGGATGAGCACGTCAGCGTCTGGGGTCTGGGCCAGCTGTGCTCGGACGGTGAAGAAGTTGGCAACAAGCTGGTGGTTCAACGGCGTCATGGTCGTTCCCTTCGTGTCGCGCTCGCCCTGAGCACTCAGGGATCTCCTTCGGCATGACGCGCCGTTATCCGCGTCAGCACTCAACCAGCGACCGATCATGTGTTCCCGGAGCGGCACGATTCAGAACCGCAGGCCGCCCGGCGGCGCTTCGCCGTCGATCAAGACGTGACTCCGTCCGCCCCTTTGCCCGACACGAGACGGCGCAGCCGTGTCGCCTCACGCACGGTGATCTCATCCCCGCACCACTCGACCGCGTCGCGCGCCGACAGCCCTTCATCCTCGGTCATCTCCCGCAATGCCTCCCCCATCCGGCCGTCAGCGTCGGCCACTGCAGCATCTCGCTCACGCACTGCGACTAGGATCCGCACCGCCAGACCCTCCAGCCGCTTCTCCCGCTCAGCACGCTCCCGACGCCGCTTCGACTGCGCATCCAGCGCCGCCCGGCGAGCGTCCTGCCTGATCGACTGCTGACCCATCACGTCACCCTTCCTCGATCCGAACCGTTGCACATCCCTAAGACGGACCGACCAATGCCAGCGGTCACCAAACCCCAACGGCCTCACCACCAACGCACCCCCATGAAACAGCCGAACCCGATGTGCCACACACCTCTTTGCCTCGAGCATGCCGGGATGCTCGCGCCTGCAGGTCCATCCTGTGGTGGCCGGAGCAAGCGGACGGGGGTAACCCTCGCGCCAATGCTCGTTCTGGAACACCGGAGGAAGGCGGAACGCACCATCCCCGGTTTCCGACTCAGTGTCCACCAGGAACCCGTCGATACCATGAAGGCGTGGCCCCCATCAAAGGACACGTCCGCGTCGCACCCCCGCTCGAGCAGGTACTCGAGCAGGTCGCAGACTCGCGCAACCAGCCTTCGTTCGACACCGCCAGGACCGACGACGAGCTGGTCAAAGCGCGCGACGGCTGCGTGTCGCCTCGGACCAGGCGTTGGCCGGGGGGCGCCCCGATGACGTCTTGACTGCCCAAGCCGCTACGCGCTGGCATAGAAATCTGCGCCCTACTCCCGCGCTCCGCTCGCCTCAATCGGGTTGGCACTGGGTTCCGTGGCTGTGTGAATACCTCGGCACGGCCGTGCTGCTCGCAGGCGGCCTGTCCGCCGTCTTCCTCGACTTCGGCCCGTCCAGCCCTGTCGCCACAGTTCTGCCGAGCACCTCGGCCCGGTTTCTGCTCACCGGCCTGCTGTTCGCCGGGACCGGAAGCCTGATCGCTCTTAGCCCCATCGGCCGTCTGAGCGGAGCGCACCTCAACCCAGCCGTCACGGTCGCGTTCTGGACCCAGCGCAAGGTGCACCCGCACGACCTGGTTGGCTACATCACCGCCCAACTACTGGGCGCAATCACCGCCTGCGCCGTCCTTCGTCTGGTTTGGGGGCGCACAGCCCAGGTCCTGCACCTTGGGGCGACCCAACCGGGCCACGGCTTCAGCGACGTCGCGGTCGCCGGGATCGAGACAGCCATGACTGCCAGCCTGGTTCTGATGATCCTGTTCATGACCTCCAGCACCCGCACTGCCCGCTGGACGCCTCTGGGAAACTGGCTGCTCGTCGCCGTCCTGGTCTGGCAGGGAGCCCCCTACACCGGCACCAGCCTCAACCCGGCCCGCAGCTTGGGCCCCGCCCTCGTAGCACCGCTGCTTACCAACCTATGGCCCTACCTTGTCGGTCCCCTCGCCGGCGCGCTGGTCGCCGCCGGTATCTTCGGGTTCTTTCCCCACGTGAACACCATCACCGCCAAGATCTTTCACGACCCGCGCTACGGCAGCACTCTGGGCAGCGACCTGCCCACGGCCACGACCAGCCCTCACATTCCACATCGCTGAGGCAGCCGGCGAAGCCGCGGGCGAGTACCCCGCCAAGCTGACCAGAGATGTCAGGGATCTGGCGGACACAGCCTGTCGCGTCAGCGGTGGGCTGGCTGGGAGAAGCCTCCCTGGAGTGTTCATACGATTCTCGCAGAAACGCGTGCCAGCCTTCATGGTCATGGACAGTCTGATCGTCGCCGTCGCTTGTCGACCCGTCGATCAAGCCTCTGTTCACCCACCCGGCCGACGATGGGGGCTCTCATGGAAGCGTCTGTCCGCAATCCTCAACGATAGATTCAAGGAGCATGATGCAGGCGCTGACCGTCACCCCGGGAATGCAGGACTCGTTGCAGTTGCGGGAGGTCACGGACCCGCTGCAGGAGGAGGGATCGGTCCTGGTCGAGGCGGTGGCGGTGGGCTTGTGCGGCACCGATCGGGAGATCGTCGCGGGAGCATACGGCCAGCCGCCGGCAGGTGAGTCCTTCCTGGTGTTGGGTCATGAGAACCTCGGACGTGTGACGGACGCCCCAGCCGGTTCCGGCCTTTCGGCGGGTGACCTGGTTGTCGGCATCGTCCGCCGGCCGGATCCGGTGCCGTGCCCTGCCTGTGCGCGGGGCGAGTGGGACATGTGCCGAAACGGCCAGTACACGGAACATGGCATCAAGGGTCTGCACGGTTTCGCCCGCGACCGGTGGAGGACCGACCCGGATGGGCTGGTTCGCCTTGACGCGGGGCTGGCCGATGTCGGGGTCCTGCTCGAGCCGGCGACCATCGTGGCCAAGGCGTGGGAGCAGATCGATCGGATCGGTGGCCGGGCATTCTTTGACCCGAAGGTGGCCGTTGTCACCGGTGCCGGGCCCGTCGGTCTGCTGGCCGCTCTCCTCGGCGCCCAGCGAGGGCTGGAGGTCCATGTGTTCGACCGGGTCACTGACGGTCCGAAACCGGGCCTGGTCCGCGATCTCGGAGCGATTTACCACACGGACACACTCACTGGTTCGGGGGTACGCGCGGAGGTGATGGTCGAGTGCACGGGGGTCAGCTCGGTGGTGCTGGAGTCGATGAAGTGCGGTGCGACAGATGCCATCACCTGCCTGACCGGGGTGTCTCGTCCGGGAACGAAAACGCCGGTTGACATCGGGCTGGTGAACAGGGACTCGGTTCTGGGCAACGAGGTGATCTTCGGCAGCGTCAACGCCAACCGGCGCCACTATGCGGCGGCTGTGACGGCCCTGGAGCAGGCCGACAAGAGCTGGTTGGCCCGGCTGATCACCCGCCGGGTCGCCCTGGCCGACTTCGCCGATGCTTTCACCGGCCGCGAGGATGATGTGAAGGTCGTGCTCGAGATGAAGGGACGGTGACCTTGGCGAGGATCGAGGACTACGCGATCGTCGGGGATCTGCACACCGCTGGTCTGATCGGCATGGATGGCTCCATGGACTGGCTGTGTCTGCCGGACTTCAACTCCGCGGCCTGCTTCGCCGCCCTGCTCGACTCACCGGAGGCCGGTCGGTGGCTGCTGGCCCCGGCATCAGGGGGATCTTGTACCACCCGCCGATACCGTCCGGGGACCTTGATCCTGGAGACGGAGTGGGAGTCGGCTGACGGG
>DHJN01000204.1 GCA_002404345.1 Actinobacteria bacterium UBA4719
GTTTGGTACTCGACCGGCATTGACGCGAGGGGTGGTCGACGCGCGGCAGCGCGTAGATCGGGACCCGATTTCGCGGAGTAGCCAACCTCCAGCCGCGTCACTGTGCTGATGCGGACCAGTCCCCGCTCGATCCGGTCGGCCCACACGCCAGCGTCGGGAGAGTTGGCCAGGCGTACAAGGGCGGAGGTGTCGATGAGCCAGCTGGTCACTCTCACGCACCCTTCATGATCTCAGCGTCTGCGAGGTCGGCGAAGGTTTCGGCAAAAACGGCGAGGTGCTCCACCGTCACCGGCTGCGGACCGCTCACGGCTTCCTGTGCCAGCCGTCGGCGCAAGTACTCGCTGCGAGAGAGTCCCAGGCGAGAGGCACGGGAGTCCAGCGCGGCAATCACATCTTCGGGTACGTCCCGGACGAGGACATCGGTCATGTCGCCACACCTCCAAATAGATAGCCCATGATAGCGCCCCTACTGGGAGGGGGCGCCGACAAGAGCATGCAGGTGGGCCCCGTCGGGCTCGAACCGACGACCTACGGATTAAAAGGTCATTGTCTGGGTCGTTGGTGGTCGTTGATGGTCGTGTAAAGCGTTGGTATTGCTCACGTTGCGTCGTTGAGGGTAACGGTGGCTGAGTGCCGTCAACGGTCTTTTTGTGTACTGGTCGTGTACTGGACCCAACCAGGGAGCATCACATGGCAACGGACCGCGCCCCGCTTGTCCGGCTCCACCGTTAGGCAACGCGAGCGATCACGCACACCATTCTGCGACAACAACACAGACCAGCCTCGCGCTCGTTGTGCGAGATTGGTATCCAGGGTGTTCCATCTTGGCACCAGCGTCTGCGCGGATTTGGTACAGCAAGGTGCGCCATCTTGGTAGTCTGATCTGATGGTTGACTTTGCCGACTACCGGCCCCGACTTGTTGATAAGCACCTGGGTGACCTGTTCGCCGAGTTTCCCGCGGTGATGATCAACGGCGCACGGGCGACGGGCAAGACGACGACGGCACGCCAGCATGTGTCCGCGGTGCTTTCGCTCGACATCCCCGGTGTAGCAGCGTCGATGCGGGCGGACCCGGATGCGGCGCTGCGACGTGCGGGGCGGCCGCTGCTTTTGGACGAGTGGCAGGAAGTCCCGGAGGTCCTCGGTGCTGTTAAACGAGCTGTGGATCGCGACTCTCGTCCGGGACAGTTCTTGCTCACCGGCAGCGTGCGTGCCGAGCTGAGCAATGAGATGTGGGCTGGCACCGGACGAATTGTGCGGTTGTCGATGTACGGGATCACCGAACGCGAGGTGCTCGAGGTCGAACTCACAGCGCGGCCCTCGTTCCTGGCGCGCTTGGCGGACGCCGGTGACGCCAGGTCGCGAGGCGAGGACGTCGACGCCCTCTTCCCGCTGCCCGCGGAGGTCCCGGACATTGACGGGTACGTCGCCTTGGCGCTGCGGGGCGCCTTCCCTGAGTTGGCGTACCGCGACCGCACACCCCAGGGTCGCCAAACGTGGTTGTCCAGCTACCTGGACGACTTACTCACCCGCGACGCCGCCACCGAGGAACGCAAAGACCCTGTCCGGTTGCGCCGATACTTCGAAACGGTCTGTCTGCACATGGCCGGCATGCCCACGGATCTGTCGCTCTACCAGGAGGCGGGGGTGAACGCGAAGACCGCGGCCAGCTACGACCGGCTGCTGGAGAGTCTTTACGTCGTCGAGCAGGTGCCTGCTTGGTCGAACAACCGGCTCAAGTCCCTCGTACAAGCCAGAAAGCGTTACGTGGTCGACCCGGCCCTGGCCGCCGCGGCCACCCGCATGACTCCCGACGCAGTTCTGCGCGACGTGGACATGCTGGGGCGCATCTTCGATACGTTCGGGTTAGCCCAGCTGCGACCCGAGGCAGCCCTGATGTTTCCGAAGCCTCAGATCAGGCACCTGCGCACCCGAGCCGGGCGCCAGGAGGTCGACCTTGTGATCGAACTGTCGGCGGGCCGGGTCGTGGGTCTGGAGTTCAAAGCGGGAGCTGCACCGGATGCGCGTGACGCTCGGCATCTGCGCTGGCTCGCCGACGAGATCGGGACCGACTTCGCAGCCGGCGCGGTAGTCCACAGCGGAAGCCAGGTGTACGAGCTAGCTGAGCGGGTCTGGGCTATTCCGATGTGTGCACTCTGGGGCTGAACGCGGAGAAAGTAGACCTTTCTGCGGGCGCCGGGGCTGGCGACAGCACGCCAGAAATCGGCGCACTCACCGTTACCGACACCCCGTGTTTCGGACAGTCTTGTGAGACACCGGCGGGGTGCCATGGCTCTGATGGTGCCCGCACACGCGGGCCTCGAACATGGACACGCGCTGTCTCAACCGTGGGTGTCTCACCGCGAAGGAAGTGAGACATATGGCGTCACCGTTGGACGCCCCATCACCGGACGCACCTCCGGACGGCCTATACGGACACCGCCCCCCGCGGCACCACCGCTGGCCTGCGGCATCACCCTAGGCCGTTCGGCTAACGGGCAGGCACGGACGGGTGGAGGTGGTGTCTGGTAGCTCAGTGCTAAATGACTGCTCGGGACCCGCGGGTCGCTAGGTTGAAACTGTGAACAGCAGCACCGGATCGAGGGAGCGGGTCATCTGCGGCCCGTGGGCCAGATAGCTGCTGTCCACATCAACCGGCGTGAGACCAGGCGATTGCCGACCCACAGGGCGTCGTAGCCAAGGTCCTCGAGTCCGCGGCAGAACGCGCTCAAGCCGGGGTGCCGTTGACGGCGGGCCCGAGAATGGGAATCACGAAACCGAGCTTCATCGCGAGAGTCTCCTCGGGCAGGATCGTTCGCCAACATTGATATCCGACATCAGCGAGTCGGTGATCCATCAACCATTGTCAGGGCGCACGGCGCCCTGTTGCCGACTGCTCGCCCCCGGGGCTCAGCCGGTAAATTCGTTGACGCCGAGGGCGAAGTCCCAGTGGCCAACCCCGTTGCCGGCGAGGCCCACCGTGACCACGCCCACTCCTTCCAGCCAGTGCGCCATTTTCAGGCCGCCGACGTCCAGCGGGCGCAGCCCGAGGCTCTTGATGAATGCCGCCACGGCCGCCTTGGCCTGCGCATTGTCGCCAGCGATGAAGACGTTGGGCCGGCCCTTCTCCAGGACATTACGGAAGATGGTGTTGAATGCCTTCACCACGCTGGCGCTGGCCGGGGCCACCTTGGCGACTTCCTGCGCGATCGAGGTCTCCTCGCTGTGGGCCGGTCCGTCGAACGTGGCGTTGAAGGGGTTGCTGATGTCGACGATGACCTTGCCCGCGAGGGCGTCTCCGTACTTGACGACGACCGGAACGACACCGTCGTACAACAGGGCCGTGATGACGATGTCCCCGGCCGGGACGGCGCCCCACTTTCCCGCCGTCGCGCCGCCGCCGAGAGCCTTGGCCAGGTCATGGGCCTTGGACTGATCGCGGCCCATGACCTCGACGGTGTTGCCGCCCGTTACCGCCAGCGTGCCGATGGTACGGGCCATGTTCCCCGTACCGATGATGGTGATGTTGCCCATGAGGTGTGCTCTCTTCCTGTTCTCGAGGTTTGCTTTGTTGCGGGGGGGTACCCGCGGTATTTCGGTGTGTGGTCAGATGGCGGTGGTGCCGCCGTCGGTGACCAGTTCCAGGCCGTTGACGTAGCTGGAGTCGTCGGAGGCGAGGAACAGGGCGACGGTGGCGATTTCTTCGGGGCGGCCCATCTTTCCGCGGGGGATGAGGGACTCGAATGCGTCCTTGGTTGCCTCGTCGAACAGTTCTTCCTGTTTGGCGGTGGCGACCTGGCCGGGGGTCAGGACGTTGACCCGGATCTTGCGGTCGCGCAGTTCGTTGAGCCAGACGCGGGCCCAGGCCTGCTGGACGGCTTTGCTTCCGGCGTAGAGGCTCCAGCCGGGGAAGGCGCCGAGGGAGGCGTTGGATCCGGTCATGAAGATCGAGCCGTTGTCGTTGATCAGCGGCAGTGCCTTCTGCACGGTGAACACGGTGCCGCGCGCGTTGAGCCAGAAGGCGCGGTGGAACTGTTCCTCGGTGATCTCGCCGAGGACGGCGGGTTCGCCCATCCCGGCGCTGGCCCACAGCACGTCGATCGAGCCCTTTTCCCGCTTGACGGTGTCGTATAAGCGGTCCAGGTCGTCCAGTTCGGCCGCGTCACCTTGGACGGCGGTGACGTTGCGGCCGATCAGCTTGACGGCGTCGTCCAGTGCTTCCTGCCGCCGGGCCTGGATGAAGACGTGCGCTCCTTCCTCGACGAAGAGTTTGGCGCCGGCCAGTGCCATGCCGGTGGATCCGCCGGTGATCACCGCTACTTTGCCATCGAGCTTTCCCACGATCACTCCCTTTGCATTGATGGGTATCCGAAACAGTTCGGTTCTTATGTACACCAGACTGTGTATTTAACGTACCCGATGGCTGGTCGGAGCGCAAGCTACATACACCGGTCGGTACCGACCGCCTGTGGGAACCAACCCTGAACGCAAGCTATGTAGACCGGTCTGTACCGAACGGTCTATACTGGGGGCATGACGGAGTTGGAGAGGGGCCCCCTGGGCCGGCGCCGCGGCAGGGGCGCACGCGAGCGCATCCTCAGCGCGTCACAGCAGCTGTTCCGCGATCAGGGCATCAACCGCACCGGCATGGACCAACTCTGCGCCGTGGCCCAGGTGTCCAAGCGCACGGCCTACCAGCACTTCACCAGCAAGGACGAACTCGTCGCCGAATACCTGCGCCGATTCGATCCCGACGTCATGCCCGGAGTGTTCGACCGCACCGACCTCACACCCCGCGAACGACTCCTCGCCGCTTTCGAGATACCCGCGTCCACGCCCCTGTGCCCCTACATCGCGGCGGCCGTCGAGCTCCACGACCCCCAACACCCCGCATCCCAGTACGCACGCGACTACAAGACCGCCATCGCCGCGCGGCTCACGGAAACCGCCCGCGAAGCCGGCGCCACCAACCCCGAACAACTCGGCGAACAACTGGCGCTGCTCATCGACGGCGCCTCGGTCCGCACCCGAGTCCTCAACAGGGAATCCTTCCCCACCGCCGCGGCCATCGCCGCCGTCCTCATCGACAACGCCATCCCCGCGTCATCTCCTCGGCAGCCCAGCGATGACCGCGGAACTACCGGGTCTGCTCCCGTTCCGGTGGGAGGCCAATGACGGCCCAATCACGCCTCGTCGGCCGGAAGACGGCGTCGAGTTCGGCGCGGTCGGAGCGGTAGCTGCCGGGACTCGGGCTGGAGAGCGGGTCGCGAGATCTGGCCGCGGCCATCCGTACGTATCGGCGCACTGGAACACCCAGAGCTATTTTGCCAAGCGCCGTCTCGGTAGCCGATCGTCAACCGGGGGTGAGCGGCTCCCCTCGGCCGCCGACCTCCGATCTGCGCATAGATGACGACTTAGTGCCCTGCCGCGTGCTCCATGCAGGATTCGTGTTCCGACCACATTGCACCGTCATTGGCGACATGCTGGTTGGCATGGTGCAGCCGCGGGGGTCCAGGAAGGCGGGGAGGGCGCAGCGAGGAAGTACGGGGAGTTGACCCAGGCTTGGCTTCGACGAAACCGGGGCCGCTTCCTCATCCTGGCTGCCGTCCTTGCTCCCTTGGTCATCGGCGCCAACCTGGCCGCCGCCCGATGGAGCAGCTTGCGCTGGAGTGCTGGCCTTGTGACCGGCATGGTCGTTGCGATGTTCGTGATTGCCCGCATGTCGCCACCGCCGTGGATCGAGAACTGGCAAGACGGGGCAATCGGGGAGCAGTGGACCGGCAGGGCTCTCCGCGAACTGGAATCCCAGGGCTGGCGCATCTTCCATGACCTAACCGCGTCCCATGGACACATGGACCACGTAGTCGTCGGTCCCGGGGGAGTATTCCTGCTGGACTCCAAGCGATGGAGAGGATCGATCACCGTCGATGGCGACTCACCAGCAGGGCGTCGAATTGAGGGCCCCGACTTGCACTGGCAGCTCACCAGTCCGGCCCACGTCAAATGTGGACGATCACGTAATTCCCCAGGGGTGACGATCACGTAATTCCCCAGGTGCGGTCCGTGTTCTGTTTCTACTCCGGAGTCGGGGTGGTTGTCGAGCCCACCTGTGGCTGGCTTCGTTGACTCACGTGCGGATGCGCGTGAAGCGTTGCTGTGCGCCTTGTCGTGACATGCCGAGTTGGGCACCGATGACCGACCAGGATGCTCCGCGCTGGCGGGCTCTGGTGACGGCGGCGGCGAGGGTGGCCTCTGCGGCGCCTGCCTGCTGGTGGGCGGTGGCAACCCAAGCCAGGACATCGAATGCCGGGCTGGGTGGTAGCGGGACCGGGCGTTGACCCTTGCCGAGGGTCGAACGGAGTGCGTTGCAGGACGCGCACAATGCGATGGCGCCGAGCTGGATGGTCGCGGTCAGTGTGCACCGGGGCCGGTGGGCGGGGTCGTCGGCGTAGTGGCAGCGCCTCGGGCTGTCAACGGGTTGTTGACGGCGGGGGCTGGTCATGATGACGCCTGCTCTACTGGTCGGGGTCGTTTGCGCGGTCGGTAGCTGGGTCCGTCCATGAGGACTTGGTGGCTGGTGTTGATGAGCCGGTCCAGGAGCGACTCGGCTACTACAGGGTTGGGAAATAGGGCGTACCAGTCGGCTGGGGCCCTGTTCGAGGTCAGGATCAGCGGCCGGGACTGGGCGGCTCTTTCGGAGACCAGCTCGTACAGGTCGTCGGCTTGGGGCGCGGTGAGCTCACGCATGGCGAAGTCGTCCAGGATCACGACGGCGGGGCGGGTGTACTCCCGGAGCCGTCGTTCCCAGGTGCGGTCGGCGTGGCTGCCGGCGAGGTCGGCCAGGACCCGGCTGGTCTTGATGAAACGAACCTGCCCGCCGCGGCGAATCACGTTGTGTCCCAACGCTTGGGCGATGTGTGTTTTTCCGACGCCGGTGGGTCCGTAGAGAATGACGGACTGTCCTGCGTCCAGCCAGCGCAGTGCGGCGAGGTCACGTAGCGCGGCGGCGGGGACCTTGGGGTTGGCGGTGAAGTCGAAGGTCTCGATGGTGGCTTGTTCTTCGAACCGGGCCAGGCGTAGCCGGCGGGCCAGGGCTGCGCTCTCCCGGCGGGCGATCTCGTCCTCGCACAGCACCTGTAGGAAGTCCAGATGACCGAGCTGACCGGTGCGGGCCTGGGCCACGCGGGTGTCAAGGGTGTCGAGCATACCGGTGAGTTTCAGGGTGCGCAGGGTGTCGTGCAGGGCGGGGTTGAGCACGGTCATCGGGGTTCTCCGATCAACTGGTGGGCGGTCAGGGCTGTGGCGGTGGGGATAAGGGCACGCAAGGTGATGACGTGCTCGCCCAGCAGGCCAGCGATCCACCGCACCCAGTCCTGGGGGTTGTCCGGGCGGATCATGGAGCAGGCGGCGAGCTCCTCGACGAGGTAGTTGTCGGCGTGGATCAGGAAGTCCTCGAGCACGACCAGGACACGGGCCAGGTCCTCGACGTCGGTCAGCTCATCGAGGTTGGCCAGGGCGCCGTGGGCGGCTCCGCCGGCAGGGTTCGGCGCCGTGATGGGCGGAGGCTGGGTACTCATGCGTGGGCCGCCCGGTTCGGTTCGCTGGAAACGCCGCTGGTGGTGGGTAGCTCCAGGACCGGTGCGAGGTTGCCGTTATCGCTGATGGTCTCGAACAGGGCTTGTTGGCCATGTAGGAACGCCGGGACCCCGCTGGCCGCACCGCAGTCGCTGGCGCCGGTGGTGGACTCGGTGCCGGCGATCAGGATGCCCTTGATGGTGCGGTAGGACGGGTCACCGACGGCGATCGCCTTGGCGCACGCCGCCTCCAGTCGGGCCGGGGTGTGCTTGTCTCGCAGGCCCAGGACGCCCTGTGCGGCGCGGAGCCGGAACAGGGCATTGACCTCCAACAGGGTTGCGACGACCTCACAGCACGCCGGGCCGACCTGCTCGGCGGTCTGCCGGCACCAGGTCGGGGTGCGCATGTGGAACGCGATCCGCTCCGGCGGATAGTGCTCCACATTGGTGGCCCGGCCCCGCTGTCGTCGCACGTGGGTGGCAACGACCTTGCCCTCATGCACGACCTGGACCATGGTCGCGGTGGACCGGGCGTGGACCTGCTGGCCGAGCAGCCGCCACGGGACCGAGTACAGGGCGGGACCGACCTTGACGTGGATGTCGGGGCCGACCTTGCCGGTCGACCACGTCGCCAACACGAACGGGACGGTTGGCAGCGCCCCCAACGCGGGGGCCTCCACCGCGGCGAACACCGCGGCCGGCGATGCTCCCTCCAGCGGCCGGCACGACCGGGTACCGGCCACGTCCCGCGACCAGCGGACCGCATCGACCTGCATGCCCTCCAATGCGGTGAACGTCCGCCCGCGCCAAAAGGAGTCCCGCACATACGGCATGGGGCGTTCCACCCGTGGTTTGTCCTTGGGTTTGAACGCCCGCGCCGGGTCGACCAGGGCCCCGTAGTGGGCGGCCAGCTCGGCGTAGGAACGGTTGATCTTCGGGTCGTACAAGTCCGGCTTGTCCACCCCAGTCTTGAGATTATCCGGGACTAGACGCGCCGGGACACCACCGAAGAACGCGAATGCCTCGACGTGGCAACGGGTCCAGGCCTCCTGGTCCATCCGCAGTACCGGGCGCACGAACATGTACCGGGAACAGGACAACACCATCACGAACGCCTGCACCGTGTGCCTGCGGCC
The DNA here is from genome assembly GCA_002404345.1 of Actinobacteria bacterium UBA4719. Taxonomy (GTDB): domain Bacteria; phylum Actinomycetota; class Actinomycetes; order Actinomycetales; family Dermatophilaceae; genus UBA4719. Next base: position 8,712 of record DHJN01000204.1, read on the forward strand.
GGTAGCCGGGTCGGTCCACATCCCGAGCCGGCCGTAGTCGATCTGAGCCTCGCTACCGGGCTCGACCGGCCCAGGGCGCAGTACCCGCACCTGCGCACGGCGGGCCTCCTCGGGTAGGTTCCCGCCCACCCAGCGCCGCATCGAGGCCACCGACGCCACCAACCCCTGCTCGTCGACCAGGCGCTGATGAATCGTGGACACCGTGACCCCGGCTGCCAGCTGGGCGGTGATGTAGTCGCGGTGCACCTCGATCGCCGGCCACGTCACCTGCCGCAGACCCCTATCGACCAACGCCGGGAACCACGATTGGGCCCGGGCCCGCCAGTCCGCCTCGGTCATCACCGGCGGCCCACCGGCACCAGAGCCTCCGCTACAACCGGGCCCAGGTACTTACGTACCGTCTTGCGGTCCAAGCCCAAGCTGTCAGCAATCTGGGCCTGGGAACGGCCCGCGTACCAGTGCACGTAGATCTCGATCAGATCGATCATCTGAAACGTCCTCCTCGCCATTGGGCTCCTGCCTTACCTCGTTGGGTAAGCAAGAGCCTGATTCGGTTGGAGGACCACACCCGGTAGGCCACGCACGTCGTCCCCATGGGGAATTACGTGATCGCCGGGGTGGGGAATTACGTGATCGAGAACCCCTCAAACCTGGGGAATTACGTGATCGCTGACATCAAAGGCCTAGCCGTTGAGGTAAGCGAAGCCATCCGAGCCGGCACACGAGCCAAAGTCTGGGTGACACCCGTCATCGTGGTGTGGGGAGAGTTCGCCCAGGTGGTCGGCGGAGACACGGTCAAGTTCGTTCATGGCGACGCTCTCGCGCGGTGGCTCAGAGATCAACCGGTGACTACCCACCCAGACCGTGTGGCACAGATCGCTGAGGCAGTTGCCAGCGCCTTGGCCGGGCTTGACGCGACCCGGCGGTGGTCGCCGTCAGTTCGCCCCTAGAGCTAACGGCAACCCAGAATCAGCGGTTACCCTGCGGCGGCTAGCCAGCCTCACGGTTTTCGCAAGCGGATCCTTAGCGGGACACCTGAGGTCCAGCCTCGCCTCATCTGAACGCACTCCTTTGGCGCGAGTTATGCGTTCGCCGCCGACGCGCACTGAGCGTCCGGATGAATCGCCCCTTGCAGACCCGCAGCCGCCTCGCCGAGCCTCGACATCGTGAAGCTCAGTCGGCGAGCCGCTGGCTCACGCGGGGAACATCTGTGGAGCTCTCGTAGCCAAGAGGTAGGTGTGCATCTGACCCTCATGTCGCGGCGCGGCCGCCCCGGGCAGCGAGGGTTCACGACGCCAGTAGAGCTGACGGATGCCGCGATCAGAATGCTGCTGGGCCAAGCTCCGCGCTTCCTCAAGCGTGAAGAGCCAAACCGTGTCTGTGTCGAGCGCGGCGAGCGCGATCAATTGAGCAGGACAGTGATGCGGGAAGTACCAGCTTCGAGATAGCGGGCCACGCCCGCCTGATGGCTTTGGACCGAGGTTGGCTTTCACCTGCACAGTGCGGGCCGACTGGTCACCAGGGGCGTAGACCACAAGATCGACCCCAGCATCCGTGGTCAGCCGCGCACTGTCTATCCCGAGCTTGACGAGTTGGTACTGCACCAACAACTCGCCGGCAGCGCCGATGTGCTGGGTGTTCATGTCCGGAGGCTAGCCCCGCAACGCCACAAGTCCCAAGACCTGCCATGAGCGGATCGGCAACGGGCACAGGTGATCAGAGACTGTCCTCGGCCGCCGGACCTAAGGTCCGCACGCCGATCGTCCCGCGGGTCGACCTCGTCGCTCACGCCAGGAAGAGAGCGGTCCTGATGTACTACGGCTCCTGCTACAGGAATGGTGCCGATGCAGAACTTCGAATCCTGGGATGTGTCTCATCGACTGCTAGCCGTTGGCGGCACCACAGCTCAGGACAGGGCGGCGAGTAGTTGCGCCTTCGGCTTGTTCGACATCCCGACCAGTCCCCGGGCGCGGGCCTCGGCCCGGAGCTGGACGAGGCTCCACGTCTCGTCCGGCACGGTGACACCGTCCACGGTCGTTGGCTCGGCCACCGGACGACCCGAGGCCGTCACTTCTACCGGCGCACTGGCCTGGACCGGTTCCAGGGCAGCAGATGCCCGGTCCAGCTTCTGATGCAACTTGTCGACCCGCGCCCCGGCCCGCGAGGCCGACGTCCTATGCGCCTTTGCCTCGGTCTTCCAGCGCTCCGCCCGGTCACTCGCCTTCGTCAACTTTTTCTCGGTCCTAGTCAGCTGACCACGCAGGGTGGATAGGCTCTTCTCTAGCTCCTTCTGCTTCACGCTGGACTTTTCGATCACGCGCTTCTGCTTCTTGCTGCTCATATGTACCCGTTCGTCGGTGGCTGACTGAGGGCAAGGTTGAACCCCCAAAGATATCCCAGGGTGACAGCCGGGCGCCAGCCCGCAGCCCCTTCCATCGCACTTCAACCGGTTGCGTCATGGGCGGTAAAAGGGCGGGTGTGGTCACTTTGTCAGCAGGTGCCGTACTTCCGGTTTGCGGGTGTTCGCTGAGCCTCGAGTGGCGGAGGCTCTGATTTGGCTGGTCCAGATGACGCGAGGCAGTCCCTTTGCTCGGTGCTGGTCGACGGCGCCGGAAGTCGCGTCCTATCGCCGCCAAGGACCGCACCCTCCAAGACCGTCCGGGCCCAATCAAGGAACCTGCCGCGGACGCGTTCGGCGGCTGATTCAGCCGCGCCAGGTCGGTGCGCTCGTCGTCGCAAGAGGATCGGCTTCTGCAATTCGGATGGCCGTGCGATCCAGATCGACGGCCGAGGCGGATCTGGACCTCATGCTCAATCGCATCGCCGCGGCGCAGGTGGTCTGCAGCGGCGAATACCCGCTGCAGCGGCCGGAACGTCGGCAGCCTCAGATGCTGAGCAGTCGGTCGAAGAAAGACCGGTACCGCTGAAGGGCGACGCGCAGGTCTTCGGTGGAGACGTTCTCGCCACGGGCCCACTGTTCCTCTAGCCGGGACCGTTCTTGGGTGAACGAGGTGGACAGGATCTGGATGGTTTCGACCACCAGATGGTCCGCCCTCTCAACGGCGGCGCGTGGGTCGTCGACGAACGTCGTCTGTGCGGAGTCCCACTGATCGCGTAGCTTCTCGCCGTTCTCTGCCGAGAACAGCAACGCACCGGGAGCCTCCGATATGTCGCCCTCTCCGGGCCGCTGAGTTGAGATGCTCGTGTCGGTTCGCTCGGTCGCAACAGTATCGGTGTCCGGCCGGGCAGGCACGTCATTGCGGTCACTTGCCTGGTCCTGTTGTTGCCCTTCGAGCCGGGCATCGGTC
>DHJN01000066.1 GCA_002404345.1 Actinobacteria bacterium UBA4719
CGCTGTTCGGACCCGCTGTTCGGGCATACGGTTCAGACCTTGCGCAGCACTGCGGTGACCTTGCCCAAGATGGTGGCGTGGTCGCCGTCAATGGGGGAGTACGCCTCGTTCTGCGGCAGGAGCCACACGTGGCCGCCCTTGCGCTTGAACGTCTTGACAGTTGCCTCGTTGTCAAGCATCGCCGCGACAATGTCGCCGTTCTCGGCCGTCGGCTGCTGGCGAACGACGACCCAGTCGCCATCGCAGACGGCCGCCTCGATCATTGAGTCGCCGACGACCTTGAGCAGGAAAAGCTCGCCCTCGCCAACGATCTGGCGTGGCAGGGCAAAGACGTCGTCCACGACCTCCTCGGCAGTGATCGGAACACCGGCGGCGATCTGGCCGAGCACCGGAACGTAGGCAGGGGTGGGACGTGAGTCGCCGCTGCCGGTCTCGTCGATCGCGTCGGCCTGGGTCTGGCGGTAGCCGCGCGCGTCTGAGGCGGCGTTGGGGGAGAGGACCTCGATCGCCCGGGGTCGGTTGGGGTCCTTGCGCAGGAAACCCTTGCGTTCCAGCGCCAAGAGCTGGTACGAGACGCTGCTGGGACTCTGCAGCCCAACCGCCTCGCCGATCTCGCGCAGGCTCGGCGGGTAGCCGCGACGGTCCACCGAGTTGCGGATCACCTCGAGCACGCGACGTTGACGGGTCGTCAGCCCGTCGCCGGTGTCGCGGTCGGGCAATTCGTGGACCTTAGCCATGGTGTCGTCCCTCTGCTCGTGCCGGAAGACACCCGTTGTCAGAGGTGTCTGTTGGGCTATTCGACATGCAAACAGCCTATGCCGGTCGGACACAAGTTTCAAACACCTGTTCGACGCGTGTCCGAAGGGGGCATGTCTCGACAATGTGGGCGGCGCGTGTTAGACATCGTACAAGCGTTCTATCGGACGCACGTTCGACTGACCATACGATCCTCACCAAGATCCGCCCGAGCAAGATCCGCACGAGCAAGATCCGCACCACCAGGACCCGCACCACCAGGACCCGCACCACCAGGATCCGCGGCACATTGGAGGACACCATGTCAGCTGCAGGCGTCTGGGGGCTCGCCCCCGAACCCGCTCGTATGCCGTCCCGCACCGCCCGCCCGCGGCTGCGCCTGGTCGGCCCTGACGAGCGTGTCGGGCGTCTCGAGCCCGGCGAGCGTGTCGGGCCTCTCGGGCCCGGCGAGCCTGTCTGCCCGCCGGGGTGCTTGGCGACGCGGCGCAGCCGCCGAGGCCGGCTCGTCATCACACTCATGGTCACTGCCGGGGTGCTGGCTTTGGCTGTGCTGCTCGCGACCTCCGTCGACGCAGCCTCTCCCGAGATCGACCACGCCACCATCGTCTCGGTCGGCCAGACCCTCTCAGAGGTGGCGGTGGCCCAGCTCCCCGGCCTGCCTATCCACGAGGCGGTGGCCCGGATCCAGCTCGCGAACGGTCTGAACACCTCTCAGGTGCACGCAGGTCAGTCGCTGTTGATACCGGCCATGCGCTGACCCGAGCCGGCTGGCCTGCGGGTCTGGATCTTGGGTCGCTCACCTTTCAGCCGGCGCGAGAAGCGTGGCGATGACTCGTGTTCCAGCTCGGACTGACCGCCGAGGGCGAGCAGGTCGAGCTTGGTGCGGGCCCAGTCGCGGTCGTTGTGGTCGTAGGTTCCGTGGAGGCCGGGCGGGTGGGGCCGCTGGCGACGGTTGGTGCGCTCGAGAGCCGCGATGAGCAGCAGGGCCATGATGATGAGCAATGATGTCGTCATGGCAGTAACTATGCGCGCAACTAGTTCGTGCCACGAGTGGCATTTCTGACGTAGTTCGACAAGTTTCTGCCATACTGATTGACGTGCTAAGAACTGTGGCTGTGGTGCTGTTCGATGACGTCTCGTTGTTCGAGTTCGGTGTCCTGGCAGAGGTGTTCGGTATCGAGCGGGTCGAGGACGGGGTGCCGAAGTTCGACTTCCGGGTGTGCGCGGCCGAGGCGGGCAAGGCGCTGTCGGCTCGTAACGGAACCGTGGTTATTCCGCCATACGGCCTCGAGGGGCTGTTGGGCGCCGACCTCGTGGCCATCCCGGCGACCCGCATCCGGGAGGGCTACCCGCCCGAGGTCCTGGACGCGATGCGGCAGGCGGCGGCCAGTGGAGCGACCATGCTGTCGGTGTGCTCAGGGGTGTTCGTTCTGGGGGCGGCGGGGCTGCTGGATGGGCGGCGCTGCACGTCCCACTGGATGAACGTCGTGGAGCTCGCGGAGCGCTACCCGGACGCCAAGATCGACCCGGACGTGCTGTTCGTCGACGATGGTGACCTGATCACCAGCGCCGGCACGGCGGCCGGCATCGACGCCTGTCTTTACCTCGTGCGCCGTGAGCTGGGCAGCGAGGTGGCGACGCGCATCGCACGCCGGATGGTGGTGCCGCCCCAGCGTGATGGTGGGCAGCGGCAGTATGTCGACCTACCGGTGCCCGAGTGCTCGGCGGAGAGCCTGCAGCCGGTGCTGACCTGGATGATGGAGAACATCACGGTCGAGCATCAGGCTTCCTCGTTGGCCCGGCGGGCCGCCATGTCGGAGCGTACGTTCGCTCGCAGGTTCGTGGCCGAGACGGGGACGACGCCGCACAAGTGGCTGTCGATGCAGCGGGTGCTGCATGCCCGGCACCTCTTGGAAGAGACCGACCTGGGCGTTGAATCCGTAGCAACGAGAAGCGGATTCGGCACGGCGGCACTGTTGCGTCACCACTTCCGGCGGGTCGTCGGCGTGGCTCCTCAGGACTACCGTCGGACGTTCTCGTCGACGTAGTGGTGCTCCCCTGACGACTGGGTGTGGGTGCGCGGTCTTCTGCTTTGGTACTACGACCGTTGTCTGATCGACACTGTCCCAACGCGGCTGCGACGGTTTACCTACCGCAAGGAGCGGACGAACCTCAAGCAGGGGAAGGCCAGACAACGACCATCTACAAGAGCACGATGAGCAACAGGATGAAGACGCTGGCTGTGGGTGCGGCGATGACGTTCGTGTTGGGCGGAGGTGCCACCGCGGTGCTGCTGCCCGGCTTCGCCAGCGCCTCCGTCACGACACACGGTGCGGATGACGTGGTGGGCCACGCGGGCCACGGCGCGGACGACGTGGCCGGGCACCCACAGCACGCGGCGGAGCACCTGGTGGTGCACGCGAAGAAGAGCGTCGCCGTCGCCAAGCACGGCGCGGACGACACGGTTGGTGAGGCCAAGCACGCAGCTGTCGCCAACCCGAGCGCGCCCCTCGCCAAGCATGGTGCGGATGACGCGGTTGGTGAGGCCAAGCATGGTGCGGATGACGTGGTTGGTGAGGCCAAGCACGGTGCGGACGACGCGGTCGGGCACGTCTGACTGACACTGACCTCGCACGACCGGGCCACCACATGACGTGGTGGCCCGGTCGTTTTGTCAGGTAGGGAGGTTGACCGGCGGAGGCATCGTGGATCTACCTGGTTTGAGCTACTTGATGTTGCGCGACTTGATG
>DHJN01000019.1 GCA_002404345.1 Actinobacteria bacterium UBA4719
GTGAACCTGATGAACACCACCCCCGATGGCGACTACCAGACGTTCCGCGCCAACGACGGCGCCTATGTCCGCGAGCACTTCTTCGGTCGCGACCCGCGCACCAAGGCCATGGTGGCGGACTGGTCGGACGCGGACGTGTGGTGGAAGCTCAAGCGCGGTGGTCACGACTACCGCAAGGTCTACGCGGCCTACAAGGCGGCCATGGACCACACCGGCCAGCCGACGGTGATCCTGGCCAAGACGATCAAGGGCTACAGCCTGGGCTCACACTTCGCGGGGCGCAATGCCACGCACCAGATGAAAAAACTGACCCTCGATGACCTCAAGGGCTTCCGGGACTCGCTGAACATCCCGATCTCGGACGAACAGCTCGAGAAGGACCCCTACCTGCCGCCGTACTACCACCCCGGCAAGGAAGACCCGGCCATCCGATACATGATGGAGCGCCGCACGAAGCTGGGTGGACCGATCCCCAGGCGTCGGACCGAGGCCGTGCAGCTCAAGCTGCCCGAGGCCAAGGCCTACGAGCTGGCCAAGAAGGGCTCCGGCAAGCAGGAGATCGCGACGACGATGGCGTTCGTGCGCATCCTGCGGGAGCTCATGCGCGACAAGGAGTTCGGCCGCCACGTGGTGCCGATCATCCCGGACGAGGCACGCACCTTCGGCATGGACTCCTTCTTCCCGACGGCCAAGATCTACAACCCCAACGGGCAGAACTACACGTCGGTCGACGCGGACCTGATGCTCGCCTACCAGGAGTCCGTGCAGGGACAGATCCTGCACCTGGGCATCAACGAGGACGGCTCGGTGGCCGCGTTCACGGCCGCGGGAACGTCCTACGCCACCCATGGCGTGCCGATGGTTCCCGTCTACATCTTCTACTCGATGTTCGGCTTCCAGCGTTCCGGTGACTCGATCTGGGCGGCCGCCGACCAGATGGCGCGAGGCTTCATGCTGGGCGCGACGGCAGGACGCACCACGCTGACCGGTGAGGGGCTCCAGCACGCGGACGGCCACAGCCCGCTGCTCGCGTCGACGAACACGGCAATCGTGTCCTACGACCCCGCGTATGCCTACGAGATCGCGCACATCATGGAGGACGGGCTGCGCCGCATGTACGGCGATCAGCCGGAGAACGTCATCCACTACATCACCCTCTACAACGAGCCGAACGTCCAGCCGCGCGAGCCGGAGAACGTCGATGCCGAGGGCATCCTCAAGGGGATGTACCTGCTGGCTCCCGGGTCGACCGAAGGCGTAGGCGAGGATGCGAAGCACGTCCAGCTGCTGGCCTCCGGTGTCGGTGTGCCGTGGATCCTCGAGGCGCAGGAGCTGTTGAAGTCCGACTGGGGTGTCATCGCTGACGTGTGGTCGGTCACCTCTTGGGGCGAGCTGCGCAGGGACGCCATGGCCTGCGACGAGCTGGCCTTCCTGCACCCCGAGCAAGAGCAGAGGGTGCCGTTCGTGACCCAGAAGCTCCAGGACGCACCCGGGCCGGTTGTCGCGGTGTCCGACTACATGCGGGCCGTCCAGGACCAGATCGCGCCGTGGGTGCCACAGGACTTCATCTCCCTGGGTGCCGACGGCTTCGGTTTCTCAGACACGCGTGCCGCCGCCCGGCGCTACTTCCACATTGACGGCCCGTCGGTCGTCGTGAGGTCACTGCAGATGCTGGCCAGGCGCGGCGAGATCGACGCGTCGGTGGCCCGGGAGGCGGCCGAGAAGTACCGGCTGCTGGACGTCAGCGCGGGCACCTCGGGCAATGCCGGCGGCGAGTCGTAGCTGCACTGACCAAGGCGGTGCACTGACCAAGGTGAGCATCCGGCATACAAACCCGCAAACCTAGGGACGGTGCCTTCCCTCTTCATCCAAACCTAGGGATTGTGCCTTCCCGCTTCATCCACACCTAGGGACGGTGCCTTCCCGCTTCATTCAAACCTAGGGATTGTGCCGTTCCCAAACCCCCAAGGGGCCTCTGACAACGAGGGCGACGGCGAGAGTGATCTCGCCGCCGCCCTCGTTTGTGGGATAGAACGGGTCAGGCGACAGCCTGCTCGGCGAGGAACTCGGCCCTCGCAATCACGCCGATGTCCGACTGGTCGGTGAACAAGCCGTCGATCCCGGTCCGCAGGAACCGCACCTGCTCGTCGATGGCCCGGCCGTATGCCGTGGCCTCCGTCCCGGAGCGGAAGTCGACCGGCAGGAAGGTGTTCTCCGCGCGGAATGTGTAGGGATGAACCTGCAGACCAGCCGCGTGCGCATCGGCCACCAGCGTGGTCGGCCGGCCCAGCATGCCGTCGAGGTTGCGCGGGATGATCTGGCCCTTGTCGGGGCCGACCCCGTTGACGAGGCCGGCCATCGAGCGCAGACCGGCCGCCGTGGTCAGGTCGGCGTAGGTACGAGGGTCACCAGTGGAGGCCAGGTCGTATGGCGCGCCGCTGGCCGACGTGAGGAAGACCAGCGGGGCATTGACGCCGAAGCGCTGCCGCAGGTCCCGCAGGTTGGTGAGCTCGAACGACTGGATGAAAATCGGCGCGTTCGGCTTGTCGAGCCCCGCAGCACGAACCTGGTGCACCAGCGGCGTCTCGAGATCGAGCCCGATCGAGCGGAAGTAGGTGGGGTACTTCGTCTCCGGGTAGACGCCGATCTCACGGTGCAGCTCCCTGCTGAGCCTCTCGCGCAAGGCCAGCACCTCGGCGAAGGTCGGTATCGTGAACCGCCCGTCGTACATGGTGTTTCCCTGGCGGACCTCAGGCAGCCGCTCCTTGGCCCGCAGCGTCTTCAGCTCGGCAAGGGTGAAGTCCTCGGTGAACCAGCCGACCACAGCGTGCCCGTCGACGACCTTGGTCGCCTTTCTCTCGACGAACTCCGGGTGGCTTGCCACGTCCGTGGTCTGGCCGATCTCGTTCTCGTGGCGGGCGACCAGGACGTGGTCCATGGTCGAGACCAGGTCGGGCTCGATGAAGTCCGCGCCCATACGCGCCGCCAGCTCGTAGGAGGCCAGAGTGTGCTCGGGGCGGTAGCCCGCTGCGCCACGGTGGCCTATGACCAACGGCGCCGTCACGGCTTGCTTGCGCGTGGCATGAACTTGCGTGCGCGTGGGATCAACAAGAGCGGCGACGTTCTCATCGCCAGCCCGGATCCGGCTCGCCGCGGGGACTGAGACCGCATTGATCGTGAGGGTGGCAACTGTCCCCATGAGGAGCCTTCCGAGAGGTCGTTTCCTGAGCTCGATCTCATCGGGCGCAGATCACCGCCGGGTGCCACCTGGGCAAAGGGCTGATGACAGTAAGGCGAACGGGAGCCGCCGCGAGCCGACCGCCGCCCGGGGGCGTTGTACCTGCAGCCCGGGGCGTCGTACCCGGCGTACAAGGCGTCGTGCCCGGCGTACAAGGCGTCGTACCCGGCGTACAAGGCGTTGTGCCCGGCGTACAAATAGAGTGGTGTTATGGCGGTCCAGCGCCCGCGCGGCAGCGCGGCCACTCAGCGCAGCATCGAGCACAGCTCCGACGCGCTCTCGACGGCCGCCAACAAGCACATGGAAAGCCACTACGACTGGTATCGCGACCTCTCCGCCGGGGATCGCTCGTGGGTCGGACTCGTGGCCCAGGCCGGCATCGCGGCCTTCATCGCGTGGTACCGCGACCCCAGCGAGAACCCCCAGATCTCGGTGGATGTGTTCGGTATGGCGCCGCGCGAGCTGACCCGGTCCATCAGCCTCGTGCAGACCCTCGATCTGGTGCGCTCGGTCGTGGACGTCGTCGAGGACGACGTTGCCCAGCTCGCGGCTCCCGGCGAGGAACAGAGCCTGCGCGAAGCCGTGCTGCGGTACTCACGCGAGATCGCCTTCAGTGCCGCTCAGGTTTATGCCGGCGCCGCGGAGGCGCGCGGCGCGTGGGACGCGAGGCTGGAGTCCCTGGTCGTCGACGCCGTCCTGCGTGGAGAGGCCGACGACTCGATGCAGTCACGAGCCTCCGCACTGGGCTGGGGATCGGTCAACCACGTCGCCGTGGTCGTCGGGGTGACACCCGCGGGCAACGCCGCCGAAGTCGTGGATGCCTTGCGGCGAGCCGCTTCTCGTCGCAAGGTCGACTCCCTGGCTGCAGTCCAGGGGCGACGTCTGGTTGCCATCCTCGGGGGGCTGGAGGACCCGTCACGCACGGTCCGGGGGTTGGCCGAGTGCTTCGGCGACGGCCCCATCGTGATCGGGCCCACGGTGCCGCACCTGTTCGCGGCAGGACGCTCCGCCCGGGCCGCGCTCTCCGGCCTGGGTGCCGCACGCGCATGGCCCGATGCACCCCGTCCCGTTCTTGCCGACGAGCTGCTGGTCGAGCGTGTTCTGGCCGGTGACTCCATTGCCCGTCGGGCCCTGATCGACCGGGTCTATCGTCCGCTGTCCGCGGCAGGGCGGGCCCTGTTCGAGACGGCCACGACCTATCTCGACGGCGGCGGCGGGCTCGAGTCCACGGCCAGAGTTCTGTTCGTCCATCCCAACACAGTGCGCTATCGGCTCGGGCGGATCGCGGTCGTGACGGGCTACGACCTGAGCCATCCCCGCGAGGCCCACACCGTGCGACTTGCGCTCGCTGTCGGGCGCCTGGCCGAGTCCTCCCAACGTGAGTGGCGACGTTCGCTTCAGGGCAGCGAACCCGTCATACGTGAGACACTCGATGGACCGCCCTTTGTAGGAACCCTCTAAATCGGGCAGTGATTGTTGGTGCTGTTCGGTCACGACGTGACCGCGGCGTAACCGGAAGGCTTAACACGTGCTCGTCATCGTCTGCCCTGGACAGGGCTCCCAGACCCCCGGCTTCCTGGCGCCCTGGCTCGACCTGCCGGGCTTCCGCGACCGCATGCTTTGGCTGTCGACGGTTGCTGGCATCGACCTGGTCAAGCACGGCACCGAGTCCGACGCAGAGACGATCAAGAACACCGCGATCGCCCAGCCGCTGATCGTCGGCGCCGGTCTCATCTCCCTGCTGGCGCTGTTCGAGCATCCGGCCGACGGCTTCCGCCTGGTTGCCGGTGGCGCCGGTCACTCGGTCGGCGAGATCACCGCGGCCTCCGCCGCCGGGGTCATCACGGCCGAACAGGCCATGGTCTTCGTCCGCGAGCGCGGACGGCTCATGGCCGAAGCGAGCGCGGTCACGGCGACCGGCATGAGCGCCATCCTCGGCGGCGATGCCGACGACGTGGCGCAGGTGCTGCTCAAGCACGGACTCACCGCGGCGAACAACAACGGCGGTGGCCAGATCGTGGCAGCCGGCACCCTGGAGCAGCTTGCGGCACTGAACGCCGACCCGCCCGACAAGGCGCGGGTGATCCCGTTGTCGGTCGCCGGCGCCTTCCACACCGAGCACATGGCGCCTGCCGTCAAGGAGCTGAGCGCGATGGCTCGCGCGATCTCCACCCACGACAGCCGCTCACGCCTGGTGTCCAACCGGGACGGGACGGTCGTGCACAGCGGCCGGGAGGTCCTGGAGCGCCTGGTCACCCAGGTCAGCAGCCCCGTGCGCTGGGACCTGTGCATGGAGACGTTCAAGGACTTCGGGGTCACCGGCCTGATCGAGATCCCCCCGGCCGGGGCGCTGGCCAACCTGGCCAAACGAGGGCTTCCTGGTGTCGAGGTTCTTGCCCTGAAGACTCCCGACCAGCTCTCCGAAGCCCACCGCATGGTCCGTGAGCATTCCCAGCCCAGCCAGATCGCGGACACCCCGACCTGGCGGCTGATCATCGCGCCGGCCAAGGGCATCGTCACCTTCCACCGATCCGAACCCGGCAGCGAGGTGGTGCCTGGCTCGGTGGTCGCCTCGGTGAACACCCTGCGCGACACGTTCGAGGTCACCGCCCCCCACGGTGGCCAGGTCATCGAGTGGCTCGTCGAGGACGGTGACCCCGTCTCCCCAGGTCAGCCGCTTTTGCGGCTGCACCCCACGGCAGCCTGACTTGCTCACCGACCTCGGCTGCACCACACGACTGAACGACACGGAGATCACGACATGACGACGATTCCCCAGCATCGCGGGACCCTGAGCACCACGACCGGAGCGGGCCATGCCCGTATCTGGGGTGTCGGCGGCTACCGACCCGAGCGCGTGGTCACCAACGATGAGATCTGCGAACAGATCGACTCCTCCGACCAGTGGATCCGCGAGCGCACCGGCATCATCACGCGTCGCTACGCGGCTCTGGACGAGACCGTGGTCGACATGGCGTCCGCCGCAGCACTCGAGGCGCTCAAGGCCGCCGGGATCACCGCTTCGCAGGTCAGCACGGTCATCGTCGCCACGGTCACCCACCCGTACCAGACACCGGCGGCCGCTCCGATGGTCGCGGACCGGATCGGTGCCACTCCGGCCGCAGCTTTCGACATCTCCGCGGCCTGCGCCGGCTACTGCCACGGCATCTCGCTGGCCAACGACATGGTCCGCGGTGGCAGCGCCACGTTCGTCCTCGTCGTGGGCGTCGAGAAGCTGTCCGACTTCACCGACCGGACCGACCGTGGTTCGGCCTTCATCTTCGGCGACGGCGCCGGCGCCGCGATTGTCGGTCCCTCAGACTACCCCGGGATCGGCCCCACGGTGTGGGGTTCTGACGGCGCGAAGTGGGACACCATCTCACAACGCAACTCCTGGATCGAGATGCGCGACAAAGAGATCGCGTGGCCGGCCATCACGATGCAGGGCCAGTCGGTGTTCCGCTGGGCGGTCTACTCAATGGCTCCGATAGCACAGGCTGCCCTCGACCAGGCGGGCATCAAGGCCGACGGACCTCGACGCCTTCATCCCCCACCAAGCCAACATGCGCATCATCGATGCCTTGGTCAAGCAGCTCAAGCTGCCCGAGCACATTGCCATTGCCCGCGACATCGCCGACACCGGCAACACCTCGGCGGCCTCGGTCCCGCTCGCGACCCAGCGCATGCTCGACTCGGGTGAGGCGCCGCACGGCGGTCTGGCCCTGCAGATCGCGTTCGGCGCCGGGCTCGTCTACGCCGCGCAGGTCGTCGTCCTGCCCTGACAGCTCCCGCCGACCCGACGGGATATTCGGGTCAGAGCACGACCGACAGATCCCACAAAGCACCACAACAAACAAGGAGATTAGCCTCATGGCGCAAAGCGAGAAGGAGATCCTCGACGGTCTCGCCGAGATCGTCAACGAAGAGACCGGTCTGGACACCGCCTCCGTCGAGCTCGACAAGTCCTTCACCGATGACCTCGACATCGACTCGCTGTCGATGATGACGATCGTCGTCAACGCCGAGGAGAAGTTCGGCGTGCGCATCCCCGACGACGAGGTCAAGAACCTCAAGACGGTCCGCGACGCAGTGGGCTTCATCGCGAGCGCTCAGGCCTGACCCATAGGGTTCGCTGTGGTGCGTTGCCGCTAGATTGCGTCGACGCACCGCAGCAGGCCCCACACGACTCCCCCGCAACAAGCGTTGTCACCACTGCTGTATGCCGTACAGGCCGGACCCCGTGTGTGCCCTCTGGCCCACCGAACACAAGGAGCGGAACCCCAATGACCTCGAACCCCGAGCAGCGCATCGTCGTGACCGGTCTGGGTGCGACCACCCCCGTTGGGGGCACCGCCACCGAAACGTGGGAAGCGGTCCTGGCCGGCCAGTCAGGCGTGCGCCTGATGCCGTTCGACTGGGTCGAGACCTACCAGCTCCCGGTGAAGATCGCGGCGACCCTCAAGCAGTCTCCCTCGGAAGTTCTTACCAAGGTCGAGATTCGCCGCCTCGACCCAGGCGGCCAGTACGCCCTGATCGCCGCCCGCGAAGCGTGGGCCGACGCGAGCACGCCCGAGGTCGAGCCGGAGCGTCTTGGCGTCGTCATCGGCTCCGGCATCGGTGGTGTCAACACGTTGCTGGACCAGTGGGACACCCTGAAAGAGAAGGGTGTCCGTCGCGTGTTCCCGCTCGCCGTGCCCATGCTGATGCCCAACGGTCCGGCAGCAGCGGTGTCCCTCGAGCTCGGCGCACGCGCCGGTGCGCATACCCCGGTGAGCGCCTGCTCCTCGGGAGCCGAGGCCATCGGCTACGCCGTGGAGATGATCCGCAGCGGCCGCGCCGATGTCGTCGTCGCCGGTGGCACCGAAGCCGCGATGCACCCAATGCCGATCGCCGGCTTTGCCGCGATGAAGGCCCTGTCGACCCGTAACGACGATCCGGAGCGAGCCTCCCGCCCCTATGACACCGGCCGCGACGGCTTCGTGCTGGGTGAGGGCGCCGCAGTGATCGTGCTGGAGTCCGAAGCACACGCCAAGGCCCGCGGCGCGCGGATATACGCCGAGGTCTGCGGGGTGGGCATGTCCTCGGACGCTTACCACATCGCAGCACCAGACCCTGAGGGCGCCGGTGCGTCGCGTGCGATGCGGGCAGCCGTCGAAAGCGCCGGACTGTCACCCAAGGACATCATCCACATCAATGCCCACGCCACGTCGACCCCGGTGGGCGACATCGCAGAGTCCAACGCCATCCGTCGGGCCTTCGGTGACGAGGTCGACCACATGCCTGTCAGCGCGACCAAGTCGATGACCGGCCACCTGCTGGGTGCCGCCGGAGCCCTCGAGACGATCCTCACGGTCCTGGCGATCCACCACCGTCTGGCCCCGGCCACGATCAACCTCGATGACTTCGACCCCGCGATCTCCCTCGACGTCGTTCAAGGTGAGCACCGCAAGCTTCCTGAGGGCGACATCGCGGCACTGAACAACTCCTTCGGGTTTGGCGGACACAACTTGGCGTTGACAATTCGGAGCATCTAATGGCTGCCAGGATGCCCAGCCCGGCAGCCGAACAAGCCGCAGCCGCAACCAGGCCCAAGATCGACAAGAAGAACGACCCTCGCAACCCACTCAAGCGGCTGGAGACGTTCTTCGACGCCGGCACCGTCGAGCTGATCACCGCCGAGGACACCAGCGGCATGCTCTCAGCGGTGGGCCAGGTGCGCGGAACCCCGGTGGTGGCATTCGCCTCGGACGCCACCCTCCAGGGTGGCGCGATGGGTGTGGAGGGCTGCAAGGCGATCCTCGTGGCCTATGAGCGCGCATTGGTCGACAACGTGCCGATCGTGGGTATCTGGCACTCCGGGGGCGCACGGCTGGCGGAGGGCGTCGTCTCTCTCCACGCGGTGGGTGAGGTCTTCGCGATCATGACCCGCGCCTCGGGCAAGATCCCGCAGATCTCCATCGTCATCGGCGCGGCGGCCGGCGGCGCGGCATACGGTCCGGCGTTGACCGACATCGTCATCCTCGGCCCCGATGGACGCATTTTCGTGACCGGCCCTGACGTCGTGCGTTCCGTTACCGGTGAGAACGTCGACGCGCTGCGACTCGGCGGTCCCGAGCCGCACGGCCGCCGCTCCGGGGTCGTCCACGTCGTGACCGAGACGACCGAGGCGGCCTACGAACGCGGGCAGCTGCTCTGCTCCCTGCTCGGCGACCAGGGCAAGCTCGACGTGAGCGCGGTGCATGACCGCGACCTCGACGAGACGTTCCCGGAGTCGGCCCGGCGTGCCTATGACGTACATCCGCTGGTCGTGAACGTCCTCGACGACGCCGCACACAATGTCGAGCTGCACCCCAAGTGGGCTCCCAACATCACCACCACCCTGGGCCGGTTCGGTGGCCGAACCGTCGGTGTCGTCGCGAACAACCCGATGCGTCTCGGCGGCTGTCTGGACTCCTTGTCGGCTGAGAAGTCCGCGCGCTTCGTGCGGATGTGCGACGCCTTCGGTGTCCCGCTCATCGTGCTGGTCGACGTGCCCGGCTACCTGCCCGGCGTCGGCCAGGAGTGGGACGGCGTGGTGCGACGTGGCGCCAAGCTGCTGCACGCCTTCGCCGAGGCCACCGGTCCCCCGCGTCACGCTCGTGACGCGCAAGACGTATGGCGGTGCATACATCGCCATGAACTCCCGAGCCCTCGGCGCGACCAAAGTTTTCGCCTGGCCGACGGCCACCGTCGCCGTCATGGGGGCGGTCGCGGCCGTGCGCATCCTGCACCGTCGACGCCTGGCTGAGGTCGCCGAAGAGGACCGCACACGGGTGGAGAACGAGCTGGCGGCCGAGCACGAGGTGCTTTCCGGTGGCCTGCCGCGCGCCGTCGAGATCGGCGTTGTCGATGAGATCATCGAGCCGAAGCTCACCCGGACAGCCCTGGCCGGTGCCATCGCCGCAGCCCCTCAGCGCCGCGGCAACCACGGAAACATCCCCCTGTAGGACATCAACTGCTGTAGGACATCACGTTGTGAGACGTCACGTTGTGAGACGTCAAGTACGGAACATCCCGCACTCGTCCGCGAGCCCCTCGTTGAAGGTCTTCAGCCAACCCTCGGTGTTCAGCCAACCCTGTGGAGCCAACGAACGGTTGCTCCCTCACCGGCCTGCCTGAAGGGTTCGAGCTCGTCATCCCAATCCAGACCCAGCAACCGGTCGAGCTCTTGTGCCAGGACGGTCAAGTCGCTCTTGCCGGCCGATATCGCGGCACGCAGGCGATCCTCGTTGATGACCGCATCGCCACCGGCAGACGTCCAGGTGTGGTGGATCCCCAGGCTCGGGGTATGCGACCAGCGCGAGCCGTCGTTGCCGTGGCTGGGCTCCTCGGTCACCTCGTAACGAAGGTTGTCCCAGCCGCGCAGCGCACTGGCAACCTTGCCACCGGTGCCGGCCTCGCCTGCCCAGGACAGCTCGGTACGCAGGAGCTTGGGGCCCAGTGGCTGGCGGATCCAGTCCAGGGCAACCCGCTGGCCTAGCGCCGACTCCAGAGCCCAGGTGATGTGAGGGCACAACACAGCCGGGGTGGAGTGAATGAACACCACCCCCCGCGTGATGACACGCGGTATCGAGATAGACACCCGGACCTCCTGTGTGCGAGGGACGTCTTCCCCAACGACCTCGACACAGACCGGCTCTATTCAGCGGCTCTCCGCTGTACTCGAAAACATTGTGCCGTATTCGCCACCGGAGCACCAGAGACCCCGTGCCAAGCACCAGCGCCCACCAGCCGAGGTGCAGTCAAGACGCCGCGATAGGCTCACCAGTCGCGCGTCACGTTTGTGCAATACATGCCGTGCGCGCGAGGGGCAGTAGCTCAGCTGGTTAGAGCAGCGGACTCATAATCCGTCGGTCCAGGGTTCAAGTCCCTGCTGCCCCACTATGGTGCGGACGAACGCCGTCGCCTGGACCAAACGGGCCCTCGGGTCAGCTTCGGAGCACCTTCACACCAGCATGAGGTCTGGGTGTGGGCAGGTGCGGTCGAGCGGGCGTGATCGCAGGGTCAACCGGCGCTGTAACGTCAACCGGCGCTGTAGCTCTGGTGGATCAAACGCTGGGCCTTCGCGAAGCCGACAGCATCCTTGACCCGGAGTTCGAGATCACCTGTGCCAAAGTGTCCGATGCTGCGAACGTCTCGGCTGAATCCCTCTTCGAGCTGAACCGTGTCTGGGTCCAACTTGAGGTACACCAGAAGCGTCTGCGACTGCGGATGCACCTCAACGCAGGCGAAGTTCTTCAGCCGCCTGTAGGCGAAGTGGTCTTGAGGGTCTTCTTTGTGACCTCGTCACCGAGCGCCTCGATGAAGGCTTCCAGATTCGCGAAGAGGTCCTGCAGGCTCTGGGGCGAACCGGCCAAATACTGAGTGACCGTCTTGCTGGTGCCCGCGGCACGCTTGCTGGATATCACAGGAGCATCGGCACCCTCAGACATCTGGTCCGTCTTGGCGGCAGTCACCAGCTCCAGAGCCAGCAGCTCACTCTCGAAGTCCTGGTACTGGACCAACTCGATGGAACGGCTCATCTGCATGACAGCGTTCTCGTCGTAACGAATGAATCCGCTGGCCACGCAGATCACCCGAGGGTTGCGCCAATCAATGTCGTTCGCAACATCTGGGCTCAGTTGCTTAATCACCAGCAGCTGGAACTCGGCCTTGTGGTCCACGAGCCAGTCCAGGTAGAAGAGACCTTGGTTGATGACACTCTCATTAACCGCCCGTTTGTACTCGAAGATGACCGGGGAACCGGTTTCGTCCAGCCCAAGTGAGTCGATGCGTCCCCGGTGCTTCGCTCCCGTGCTGTACTCCGTAGCGAGGAATCGCACCCCAAAGAGCGTTTCCATGTTCGCCTCGACCAATCGCTGCAGAGAGACTTCCAAGGCGACCGACTTGCCCTGCAGCTCCAGAGCGGAGCCGTTGGTGATTCGGAACAGCTTGAGGTCACTCAACTCCGGCTCGCTCGAGTGCGGCGGCGACGGCTTCGAACTCGGCCAGTGCGGCGGTGAGGTCTTCGACGATCTCGCGGGCGATGATCTCGGGGGCGGGAAGGTTGTCGAGGTCTTCGAGCGAGTCGTCGCGCAGCCAGGTGATGTCTAGGTTGGCCTTGTCCCGTGCCATCAGCTCGTCGTAGGTGAAGGGCTTGAACCGCTCGGACTCGACCCGCTCCGAGCGCGGCTTGCCCGGGGCGTAGCACTCGACGAACCCGTCAAGGTGCTTACGCCGCAACGGGTTCTGCTTCAACGTGAAGTGCTGGTTGGTGCGCAGGTCATAGACCCACAGCCGCTCGGTCCACGGCCGATCACCTGCAGGCTTCTTGTCGAAGAACAACACGTTGGCTTTCACGCCCTGGGCGTAGAAGATGCCCGTCGGCAGCCGCAGCATCGTGTGGAGGTCGAAGTCGCGCAGCAGCCGCCGGCGCAACGTCTCGCCCGCGCCAGCCTCGAAGAGCACGTTGTCCGGCAGCACCACCGCGGCGCGGCCGCTGATGCCCAGGATCGTGGCGGTGTGCTGGACGAAGTTGAGCTGCTTGTTCGAGGTCGTGACCACGAAGTCCTGCCGCTCGATCTCACGGTCCTCGCGGGCCTCGCGCCCGTCCGCGCCGACCATGGTCAGCGAGGACTTGCGCCCGAATGGCGGGTTCGAGAGCACGACGGTATGCCGGGTGCCCGGGTCCGCGATCAACGAGTCCTTGACCTCGATCGGGCTCTCACCCCGCGGGGTCCCGATGCCGTGCAGCAACAGGTTCATCGCCGCCAGCCGGGCAGTGCCATCGACGAGCTCGGTGCCGTGGACGAAGGTGTCGCGCAGGTGCTCACGCTGGTTCGGGGTGTGCTTCTCGGCGCCCTTGGACGCGAAATCGTGGGCGGCCAAAAGGAATCCGGCCGTTCCCGCCGCCGGGTCGACCACGTTGTCCCTGATCGTCGGCCGGACGCAGTCGACCATCGCCTGGATCAGCGGCCGCGGGGTGAAGTACTGCCCGGCACCGGACTTGATGTCCTCGGCGCCCTTGGACAGCAGCTCCTCGTAGGCGTCACCCTTGATGTCGGTGCCGGTGGCCGACCAGTTCTCTCTGTCGATCAGGTCGACGATCAGACGCTTGAGCTTGGCCGGGTCCTGGATCCGGTTCTGTGCCTTGCGGAAGATGACACCAAGGGTCCCCGGCTGCTTGCCGAGGTCCTCCAGGATGTGCCGATAGGTCACCTCCAGGTAGTCACCGTCAGCGTCCAACAGCCTTTGCCACGAACAGTTCTCGGGCACGATCCGCTCAGGGTTGAGCGCACGCGTCTCGCGCTCGTGCGCCATCTTCAGGAACGCTCGTGCGCCATCTTCAGGAACAGCAGGTAGGTGAGCTGCTCGGTGTACTCGATCGTGCCGACCCGTCATCACGCATGTCAGTTTCTGGAAGGGATTTCATCCAAACTCGCCTCAAACTCCGTGCGTGTCCTACCGGCGGTCAGGTCTGCCAGGTAACGCCGAAGGCGGTGACGGATGCGGTGAGGTCGTGCTGGTGAACGTGGGTGTGGTGGGCGGCGCACAACAGAGCCAAATTGGTGAGGGCAGTGGGTCCGCCATCAACCCAATGTATGACGTGATGCGCGGCGCACCATTGCGGTGGGCGGCCGCAGCCTGGGAAGGTGCAAGCCTTGTCCCGAACCCACAGCGCGGCCAGCAGTGCCGACGTGACGAGTCTCTTGGTACGCCCCACGTCCAGGGGCTGACCTTCGCTGCCCAGGACGATCGGGATGATCGAGGCGTCGCAACCGAGCTTGCGGACGGTTTCGGGTGAGAGGGGTTGGCCATCCAGGGTGTATCCAGCGCCGCGGACGGCGTCGGTGAGGCGGTCGAGCTCGATCAGGACCACGACCTGGGCTTTGGTAGTGGCCGGCGCGTCGCCTCCGGCGGCGGTCGCGCGGCGGCAGATCTCGATGAGGGCTTCGGCGCGGCGGCGGTCGGCCGGGCGCGGGTCACGGCCACCGTTGGCGTCGCAGGGGTTTGGTGCGCTCAGCGGGTCCAGGGCCGCGGTCAGCACGGCGGCGGCTTCGGGGTCGAGCCGGCCCGTGATCGCCGTCATCCCGTTCTCCAGCGGGCACAGCCGCAGCGAGTTCAAACCCCGCAGTGCGTCTTCGTTGCGTTCCAGGGACCTGTCGGCCCCGACCAGGGCCATCAGAGCCCGGCCGACCGCGATGACGTGGCGGTCGTACCCGGTCTGTGCCATCAGGGTCAGTGAGCTCAGGGCTTCCTGGCGTTTGCCGGGGG
>DHJN01000133.1 GCA_002404345.1 Actinobacteria bacterium UBA4719
GGCGACTTTGCCGGGGCCCTGGCCGTGGGTGGCTTTGATGGTGTCGTCGATGTCGACGTAGCAGCCCTGGTCGGCGCCGGGCAGGATCGGGGCGCTCTTGGCCAGGTTGATTAGGAAACGGGAGGCGACGGCGTCGAGCTGGCGGACGTGCCCAAAGGTGAACGTCCGCAGGAACGTGCCCAACGTGGAAGGAGCCCGGACCCCGTTGAATAACCGGCCCATCCCGCCATGGCGCAACACATCCATATCGTCGATGCTGTCGCAGCCGAGGACCATCCCCGCGACCAACGCTGGGACCTTCAGGTGCGCGTTCACACCACCGATCGCCTTCAAAGTCAGGGTGTCTGCGACCAAGTCGGCCAGCCCCGCTCGGTCCGCCAGCGCCATCGCTGGGGCCAATCCAACGCACGACACCAAATTTGGGTCATCGAAGACCGCGGAGATGGCCGGGAAACTATGAGAAACTCGCATCCAGTGGATGCCCTTCTGTGTGGATGAAACCGACCCTAGACAAGTCGTATTCTCCCTGCTCAGAAGGGTATTCGCGTGTTACGACCCGCTACCGGGACCAAAGTTCACCGGTGGATCGAGGTTGAGTACGCCACCTACGACGGCATCGCTGTCCTGCGACTAGAGAGAGGCGACAAGCAGCAATCGGCCATCGCGTTCTACCGACGGCACGGGTTCGTCGCGGTTCCGTGCTTCGCTCCTTACCTGCAGAGCGCTACCTCGCTCTGTATGGAGCGGAGACGCAAGTCTGCGGACGACGGCCGAACCGCGCGGACAGTCAAGAACCTCGGCGCCAGTGGAGCGTCACAGAAGCCGAACCGCTTGGTCGACGATCCCAGCGCCGGCAGGTGAAGCCGCGCCTGATCTCGTTCTCGCAAGCCGATCTTCCTTGCGGACGCCGACTCTGGAGTGCCCGGCCCACCCGTCGTGGTCCCCGGTGACCGTTCCCTCAACGGTGCACGGATCCCCGCTCTGACCAAAGGCCCTGCCCTGGCACCCGCGTACGCTCACACGAGCGGCCGGCGACGTCGGAGATCACGCGCAGAGAAGGGATAAGAGATGTACAACCCAGGACGCGGTTACCCCTCCCTGGTTCCCTGCCTGTTCTACGACGATGTGCCGGCCGCGGCCCGTTGGCTGTCCGAGACCCTCGGCTTCCGTGAGATGGTCCGTGCGACCCTACCGAATGGTTGGGTCGGACACTCAGAGCTTGAGCGGGACGGCTTCGTCGTCCTCCTGGGTCGACGCACGACACCTCTATCGCGGGCATCAGCACTACCCAGGTGTTCGTTACCGACTTGACCGCCACCTGCGCCCTGCTCGCCACCACCGGTGGCGCGCTCCTGGAGGCTCCGGCCGACAGACCGTGGGGCGTTCGTCAAGCCATCGTCGTCGATCCCGGGGGCCAGCACTGGGTGCTCACCCAACACATGCGCGACACCGATCCCGCCGAGTGGTTCGGCCAAGTCTTCGAGCCACTACTGGGGTGAGCGGGGGATGGAAGGACAGCACCTCGTGGCCATCCTCGACCGCGTCGACACCCACCTGCGTCGCAAGCAAGCCCGGCGCGCACAGGCACGGCACGCCAGGCCTCGGTGCGGCAGTAGTCCCCGCAACGGTCACTCCTTCTGGTGCGTACGTTCGCGCAGGCGCGTCCCGCAGACGCTTTCCCAATGACCATCTTCGCGCCAACGGCCGGCGCCCGCTGACCCGTAGGCGACGGGTAAACGGGAGGAACCCTCAAGACTGCATCGGCGTGCGACCGCCGGTACTCGCTTTGATCCCATGAGCGGTGGGCGGCCTCAGCTCTTGGCGGAACTGGCGACGCCGAATCGCAGGCCGTCCACCAGAAGGTTCACCAACCGTTGCGCCTGGTCCTGCCAACCCGCCTGCTCGCTGAACATGCAGAACCCGCTCATGCCCCGCAGCACGTCTTCGGGGTCGGCGTCGCCGCGCACCAGGCCCGCCTCGACCGCCGCGTGCACCAGCCGGGCCATCGAGTCGTTGATGTTGGCGCGGCTCTGGGCAAACAGGTCGGAGTTGTCGTTCACCATGGACTTCAACGCCACGGCCAGACCTCGCTTAGTCGCCACGTAGCCCACGAAACGGCGCATCCACTCCGCCAACGCCTCGTCCGCCGGCAGAGTCGCCAGCAGCTCATCGACACCACCGCACAACAGATCAACCTCGCGGCGGTACACATCCGCGATCAAGGCGTCGCGAGTCGGGAAGTGGCGGTAGAGCGTGCCGATCCCGACGCCAGCGCGTCGCGCGATGTCCTCCAGAGGCGCCTCGACCCCCCGCTCGGCAAACTGGGCGGCAGCGGCAACAAGCAGGGCGTCCCGGTTGCGCCGCGCATCTGCGCGCAGCGGTCTGGACTCTCCCAGCTCGGTGACGTCGGTACTCATCCCGTTCCCCTCTACCCAAACACTTGCCAATCGGAGGTATCCTCCGTATGGTTACCGGAGGAACCCTCCGGATAGGTACCGGAGGCAACGTCCGTTTCACCTAAGGTACCACTCCGCTCCGCTCAAGGAGATCCCGTGTCAGTCCAGACAACCTCCAAGACGACCGAAACCATCGCGCAGCCGCAGGACCAGGCATTCGGCAGTTACGCACCTGCCGAGGCGCGACCCCTCCGGCGGCTGCTGCCCCATGGCCACCCCGGCCTCGTCCTTGCCGTGATCCTGACCTGCCAGCTCATGGTCGTACTCGACTCGACCATCGTGAACATCGCGCTGCCCGACATCCAGGGCGCGCTGCACCTCTCCTCCGCCAACCTGTCCTGGGTGATCAACGCCTACACCCTGGCCTTCGGCGGACTCCTGCTGCTGGGCGCCCGGGCCGGTGACATCCTCGGACGTCGCCGCACCTTCCTTGCAGGCATCGGGGTGTTTGCCGCAGCCTCGCTCGCCGGAGGCTTTGCCACCGGCGCACCGATGCTGTTGACCATGCGCGCACTGCAGGGCGTCGGCGCAGCCCTGGCTTCGCCGTCCGCGCTGGCCCTGCTCATGACGATGTTCCCCGAGGGACGCGCACGGACCAGGGCCATCGGGCTCTACACCATGGTGTCGGTCGGCGGTGCCGCAGTCGGCCTGATGGCCGGCGGAATGCTCACCCAGTGGGCCTCCTGGCCTGACGTTCCGCACTTCTGGCG
>DHJN01000049.1:0-7652 GCA_002404345.1 Actinobacteria bacterium UBA4719
GACCTGGTGTTCCTGATCGGCTCAGCGGTCATGGTCATCGCGTTCGTCGTGGTGTGGTTCCTGCCCCACGTCGAGCTCCGGAGCGGTTCGGCCTATGACAGCCGCGGCGAACAGGACGCGGCCGACGCCGCAGTGGCCGCCGAGGCAGAGGTCACGCCCACCAGTCCGCAAACCTAGGGACCGTGCGACCTGCCAGTCCGCAAACCTAGGGACGGTGCTCGCGCACGGTCCCTAGGTTTGGCCGGATCCAGCCGACACCGTCCCTAGGTTTGGCCGGGCTCAGCCCCAGACGAGGGCCTGACTCGGGTCGTGCAGGACCGCCGCGATGTCGGCCAGGAACCGTGAACCCAGATCGCCGTCGATCAGGCGATGGTCGAACGAGAGGCCCAGCTGGGTGACCCAACGCGCCTTGATCTTGCCCTTGACCACCCATGGCATCTGCCGGACCGCCCCGAAGCACAGGATCGCGGCCTCGCCCGGGTTCAGGATCGGCGTACCCGTGTCGACACCGAAGACCCCGACGTTCGTGATCGTGATCGACCCACCCGACATATCGGCCGGCTGGGTCTTACCGTCGCGGGCCGTCGACACCAGGTTGGCCATGGCGTCGGCCAGCTGCCGAAGCGACATCTGGTCGGCGTCCTTGATGTTGGGCACCATCAGCCCACGGGGGGTTGCCGCGGCGATGCCGAGGTTGACGTAGTTCTTGACCACGATCTCCTGGGCTGCCTCGTCCCAGGTGGCGTTGACCCCGGGGTTTCGGCGACTGGCGAT
Organism: Actinobacteria bacterium UBA4719; assembly: GCA_002404345.1. Lineage (GTDB taxonomy): Bacteria > Actinomycetota > Actinomycetes > Actinomycetales > Dermatophilaceae > UBA4719. The sequence continues at coordinate 775 of DHJN01000049.1, forward strand.
GATCAGCGCCTTGGCCACGACCAGCAGCGGGCTGACCTTGACGTCCCGGAACTCGCGATCGGTCTTGAGCCGGTCCACCAGCCTCATCGTGCGGGACACGTCGACGGTGATGAACTCCGTGACATGAGGCGCGGTGAACGCCGACCCGACCATCGCCTGGGCAGTCATCTTGCGCACGCCCTTGATCGGGGTGCGCACCTCACGCTCGCCGGTCGCCGCGAACACCGGTGCCGTGTATTCCGTGGAGCCGGCGCCTCTGTCCGCCGCCACCGCCGCTGTGCCGCCACCCGCTGCGAGTGCCTCGACATCAGCGCGGGTGACGATGCCACCCTCGCCGGACCCGGCGACCTGCGAGAGATCGATGCCCAGGTCCTTGGCGAGCTTGCGTACCGGCGGCTTGGCCAGCGCCTTGCCGCTGCCAGCCGCAGGCACCGAAACCGGCTGTGCCACAACTGGTTCGGGCACAACTGGTTCGGGCACAACGGTTTCGGGCACAACGGTTTCGGGCACAACGGTTTCGGGCACACGAGCCTGAACGACATGGGCTTCCGCCGATCCCGACGCGCCCCCACTCTTGCGTGGACGACGCTTGGCCTCAGTCGTCCGCGGGCCGTAACCGACCAGCACCGCGACCCGACCACCGGGAGCAGGACCACCGATCTTGCCGGCCTCGATCTCCTCATGGTGATCCGACGTCGCCGCGGGAGTCGCCGCGGGAGCCCCTGCCACTGGAGCCGCCGCGGTCGCTGCGGGAGCCGCCACCGGGGCGATATCACTGGCCGGGCCGTCGCCGAGCCCGTCGTCGACCGAGATGATCGCAGTGCCGACCGGCACCGTCTCACCCTCGGCTGCGAGCAGCGCGGTGACCGTGCCGGCAAACGGCACGGGGAGCTCGACCAGGGACTTGGCCGTCTCGATCTCGATGATGATGTCGTTGACCTTGACAACGTCCCCGACCTTGACCCTCCAGGTCACGATCTCGGCCTCGACGAGGCCTTCACCCGGGTCCGGCAGCTTGAAATGCTTGACAGCCATGGGTTTTGGTCCCTTCGGTATCAGTAGGCGAGCGCGCGGTCGACACCGTCGAGCACGCGGTCGAGGTCGGGAAGGAACTCTTCCTCGAGCCTGCTGGGCGGGTAGGGCAGGTTGTATCCGCCCACCCTGATCACCGGGGACTCCAGGTGGTAGAAGCATTTTTCGGACACGCTCGCAGCTATTTCAGAACCCATGCCCAGGAAGGTCGAGGCCTCGTGGGCGACGACCAACCGACCGGTCTTCTCCACCGAGGTGGCCACGGCGTCGAGGTCCAGCGGGGACAGCGAACGCAGGTCGATGACCTCGATCGACTTGCCCTCCTCGGCAGCCACGGTGGCAGCATCCAGGCACACCTTGACCATGGGGCCGTACGTGGCCAGGGTTACGTGCTCGCCGGCACGCGCGATGGTCGCCTCGAACAGCGGACGCGGCGCCGCGGCGGCAGTCAGGTCCGCCTCCCCCTTCTCGTGATAGCGGCGCTTGGGCTCGTAGTAGATGATCGGGTCGTCGCACTCGACGGCCTGCTGGATCATCCAGTAGGCATCCTCTGGGTTCGAGCACGCGACGACCCGAAGACCTGCGGTGTGGGCGAAGTAGGCCTCGTTGGACTCGCTGTGGTGCTCGACTGCGCCGATACCGCCACCGACGGGGATGCGGATCACGATGGGCAGCTTGATCTTGCCCAGCGAACGCGCCCGCATCTTGGCGACCTGGCACACGATCTGGCTGAACGCCGGGTAGACGAAGCCATCGAACTGGATCTCCACGATGGGCCGGTAGCCGCGCAGCGCCATACCGATGGCCGTGCCCACGATGCCGGACTCCGCAAGCGGGGTGTCGATGACCCGCTCCTCGCCGAAGTCCTTCTGCAGGTTCTCGGTCACCCGGAAGACGCCACCGAGCTTGCCGATGTCCTCACCCATGATGACGACCTTGGCGTCGCGCTCCATGGCACGCCGCAGACCGGCGTTGATGGCCTTGCCAATGCCTATCTTCGCCATGTCAGTGATCTCCCTCAAAGCTCGCGGTGTACGCAGCGAACCCGGCGCGCTCGACCTCGACCAGCGGGTGCTCCTCGACATACACATGGTCGAACATCGACAGCGGCTCCGGGTCGGGCATCGACAGGCAGCCCTCTCGGACCGTGACCGCGAGCTCCTCGGCCTCGCCCTCGACGGCCTCGAAGAAGCCCTGGTCGGCCTTGCCGCTGGACGTCAGATAGGCCTTGAGCCGGGCGATCGGGTCGCGCAGCTTCCAGACCTCGACCTCGGCGGAGACGCGGTACTTCGTCGGGTCGTCGGAGGTCGTGTGCGCGCCCATCCGGTAGGTGTAGGCCTCGATCAGCATCGGTCCCTGCCCGCTGCGGGCCGCATTCAGCGCGGCCTTGGTCACGGCATACACGGCAAGGACGTCGTTGCCGTCCACCCGGACACCGGGGAAGCCGAAGCCACGGGCCCGCTGGTAGAGCGGGATCCGGGTCTGTCGCTCGACCGGCTCGGAGATGGCCCACTGGTTGTTCTGACAGAAGAAGACGACCGGCGCGTTCATGGCAGCCGCGTAGACGAAGGACTCGTTCACGTCGCCCTGGGCGGTCGCGCCATCGCCGAAGTAGGCGATCACGGCTGCGTCCCGATCGGGGTCACCGGTGCCGACTGCGTGGTCGTGCTGGATGCCCATCGCGTAGCCGGTGGCGTGCAGGGTCTGGGCGCCGATGACGATCGTGTAGAGGTGGAAGTTCTTCTCGTTCGGGTCCCATCCGCCATGGTTGACCCCACGGAACAGCCCGAGCAGGTTGAGAGGGTCGACCCCGCGACACCAGGCGACGCCATGCTCGCGGTAGGTCGGGAACGCGTAGTCCTGCGGACGCAACGCACGACCGGAACCAACCTGTGCTGCCTCCTGGCCGAGCAGGCTTGCCCAGATGCCGAGCTCACCCTGACGCTGCAGGGCGGTGGCCTCGGAGTCAACCCGGCGGATCATGACCTGGTCGCGGTAGAAGCCGCGCAAGTCCTCGTCAGTCAGATCAGCGATGTATGCCGAGTACTCGGGATGGTCGACGCGCTCACCTTCGGGGGTGAGCAGCTGGACCAGCTCGGCCCCTCCGATCGTCTCGGGAACCGGTGCAACCAGCGCTGCCACGGCAGCGGTATCGACCGCTTCCTCCGGCATCGCGACTTCGTTGTCGCTCACAGGCACTCCTTCTTCGCGAACGCGGGATCACCGCCAGATCGCTTCGGGCCATGGACGCGTAGCGGGGTCTCCGCCGATAAGTGCGGTCCATGGCAGGGACTAACGCGTCCGCGTGTGTGGCGGCGCTCACATTCCTTGCCAGCACACGGTACCTGCCGGATGGCCGTCAAGCACAAATCGAGGGACCGCGCCTGGGGCGGCGGCCGCGATCGCGATCGCTCACCTCAAGCTCACCTCCAGCTCAGAACGTGCGCGCCACCACGAACTTGCGGGCGACGTGGAGCAGCCGGTCGTTGGCCTCCGTCTCGGCGATGGTGCAACGCGCACCCTCTCCGGCGAAGGTCCGAACGACCAGGCCCTCCTTGTCAGCCGCCGCGGCAAAGGCCGCGGTGTCGGCACGCAGCGGAAGCCAGACGAAGTTGGCCTGCGTCTGCGGCGCGTGCCAGCCTTGATGACGCAATCCGGACACCACCCGCTCGCGTTCGGCGACGAGGGCGTCCACCCGCTCCTGCAGCTCGTCGAACGCGGCCAGGCTGGCGATCGCCGCCTGCTGCGCGATGGTGCTGACGCCGAAGGGCACCGCCGTCTTGCGCAGGGCTTGGGCCACCGGCTCGTGAGCCACGGCATACCCGACTCGAAGTCCTGCCAGGCCGTAAGCCTTGCTGAAGGTCCGCAGGATCGCGACGTTGGGCCGCGAGGCATACGTCGCGAGCGTGTCGGGGGCCCGGTCGTCAGTGACGAACTCGACGTACGCCTCGTCCAGGACGACGAGCACCTGGGGTGGGACCTCGTCCAGGAACCCGTCGAGCTCGTCCTGGTGCACGACCGGGCCGGTGGGGTTGTTGGGTGAGCAGATCAGGATCAGCCGCGTGCGGTCAGTGATCGCGGCGGCCATCGCGGCAAGGTCGTGCCGGGCGTGCCCGTCCAGCGGGACCTGCACCGAGTCGGCGCCGGCTAGTGCCACGACGATCGGGTACGCCTCGAACGAACGCCAGGCGTAGATGACCTCGTCGCCCGGGTCACAGGTGGCTGCGACCAGCTGGCCGAGGACGCCCACGCTGCCGGTACCGGTGGCGATGTGCTCGGCCGGCACCCCGAGGCGGCGGGCGAGTGCCTGGGTCAGCTCGGTGACCGCCAGGTCCGGGTAGCGGTTCATCTGCATGGCGGCGTCGGCGACGACCTGCAGGACGCTGGGCAGCGGCGGGTACGGGTTCTCGTTGCTGCTGATCTTGTACGCAGTGACGCCCTCGCGCACGGCCGCCGGCTTGCCGGGCTTGTACACGGGGACGGCAGCCAGTGCTTCACGGAGACGGACGGTGTGGCTCATGTCTGCACTGTATTGCGGTATTGCCCGTGGCCGCCCGACTGAACAGATTCCCGCGTGCCACCATGTGGCCATGAAGTCGATCGCCATCAAGATCCTGGTCAACGGTGTCGCCCTGTGGGTGGCCGCCTTCCTGCTGAAGGGCATTCATCTCGAGCACAGCGGCGCACCCATCAGCCGTCAGCTCGTCACAGTCCTGTGGGTGGCCGTGATCTTCGGTCTCGTCAACGCCGTGATCAAGCCGGTGCTGAAGCTCCTCACGCTGCCGGTCGTCATCCTGACGCTCGGGCTGTTCTCCCTGGTCGTCAATGCGGCGATGCTGCAGCTGACCTCGTGGTTCGCCGGACAGTTCAGTCTCGCGTTCCACGTGGATCACTTCGTCTGGGACGCGTTGCTCGGCTCGATCATCATCACGGTCGTGTCGATGATCCTGCACCTGTTCCTGCCCGACGGCGAGACCTGACCCACAAACAAAGAACTGACCCAAACCTAGGTACCGTGCAACCAGTTGACCCACAAAGCTAGGGACCGTGCAACCAGTTGACCCACAAAGCTAGGTACCGTGCAACCAGTTGACCCACAAGCCCAGGTACGGTGCGATCAGTTAGCCCGCCGTTGCTAGGTGGGGTCGGCGCCGTCCTCGAGGTATGCCGTCCCTTCCGTCTGCTGCGCGAGTCGCCTCAGCATCCGGGTAACGTAGGGCGCGGCCCGGCCCTCGACCTGGTCGAGGGTGCACCAGTGCAGGGACCGGACCTCCCGCGGCTCGAGGCGGGCTCGGGCGATCATTTCGTCGTCGACACCGAGGTCGAAAACGAACAGGATCGCGTCGTCCCAGGCTCGCCATCTCGGGAGCCAGTTGACCGCCACCAGCGACCGCGGCGACGCCTCGACATCCAGCTCCTCGCGGAGCTCCCGGACAATCGCGTGGGCCGGTGACTCGTGCGGGTCCACGACCCCGCCGGGAAGGTCCCACTCCTGCTTGTAGGTCAGCTCGCACAGCAGGATCTCGTCGACGCTGTTGCGGATCAGCCCCTGGGCGATAGCGCGCTTGGTGGGCAGTCCGGCGTTCAGGACCCCGATGAAGCCTTCGCCGGACGTGGGTTCGGGGTCGGTGGCCAGACGGGCCAGCAGCACGTGGTCCCGACGTTCACCACCGTGTTCCCGGGCGACTCTGGCGGCCCGGACGATGCCCTCGCGGCGAAGCCCGGCCCGGCCGGCGATCCGCAGTGACGCCTGGTCGTCCGGCTCCGCGTAGGCCACAACCCGGTGCAGGCCAAGCTCCTCGAAGGCGTAACGGACAAACAGCCGAACCGCCCGCGTCCCCACACCCTGACCCCGGTGATCGGCTGACACCGCCCACGACAGCTCGCCGATACCCTCCCCGGTCAGCCGGACCTCGACAGTGCCGGCGACCCGAGACTTGTGCTCAATGAGGAAGCTCACGGCGCTGTCGACATCGCCCACCGTCCGCGGACGCAGGACCACCTCACCATCACAAAGGACCGGTGCAGGAGGAACGCTCACGAGTGCACCATAGGTGACTACTCGCCATACCGGCTCACCGCTCCAGGCAGTGCCCGTAGGCGACTGCGCCGTGAGCCGACGGCCAGCGGGCCTGGTTGCCCAGGCCTGCTGGTGGTGGTACCTCTGCTCGGTCTGGTCGCTCACATCGGCGCGAGCTCGTAGATCTCGACCACGAAGCGCGCCGTACCGTCGCTGAGGAAGGGGTGGCCGTCGCACAGGGACTTGGCTGTGTCGATGTCGGCGGCCTCGACGATGCTGTAGCCGCATCCAGGCGTTCCACGCCTGCATGAGCTGCTCGCCCACCTCGGGGGTGATGTCTTCCATCGGGGTGGCGGGACCCTTGTACAACAGGATGAACTTTGCCATGACTTGGCAGAAGGACAGTCTTCTCAGCAAGCATGGTGGTTCTCCTCTAGGAATCGTTAGGTCGTCGATCGGACGTGAGAGCGGCCGCATCCGCGACCAGGAGATCGAGCTCGTTTGTCCAGAACCGTTCCAGCTCCAGGCGCAGCTCAGCCATTCCGGCCGGCGCCCCGCTATAGATGCGTTGTCTGCCCGCCTTGCGGTTGACCACCAGCCCCACCTCGGCCAGCACGCCGAGATGCTGTGAGATCGCCGAACGGGACACCGTGAAATTGGCGGCCAGGTCGTTGACGGTGCGCGACCCCGACGCCAGCAGCTGCAGGATCCGGCGCCTCGTTGGCTCGGCTGCAGCTGAAAGGATGTCAGGTATGAAAATAGGTTAGCCGTCACTAACGTATAACACAACCATCGGATCCTGCGTCAGCCACACGTGGTCAACCGC
>DHJN01000049.1:7767-33874 GCA_002404345.1 Actinobacteria bacterium UBA4719
AACCGCGTGCGGTCAGCCACACGCGGTCAACCGCACCCTGTCAGCCACACGCGGTCAGCCACACGCGGTCAACCACACGTCATAGGCTGCTCAGGCAACGAGGGACCGACTCGCGGCCCCGCCGGCCAAGTTCGAGCAGGAGGCGCTCATGCGTGCAGTACTCGTCCATGAACACGGCGGCCCCGAGGTGCTGGTGACCCACGACCTGCCCAGTCCCAACCCCGGCCCGGGTGAGCTGCGCGTCGACGTGGCCGCGGCGGGGGTCAACTACATCGATGTCTACTACCGCACCGGCGCGTATCCGCTGGCGACCCCGTTCATCGCCGGCTCGGAGGGTGCCGGGGTGGTCAGCGCCGTCGGCAGCGGGGTGACCGGTTGTCAGGAGGGTGACCACGTCGTGTGGGCGATGGTCCCCGGTGCCGGATACGCCCAGCAGGTCATCGTGCCGGCCGAGCGTGCGGTCCCGGTCCCGGTCGGCATCGACGACGAGACGGCGTGCGCGGTCTTCCTTCAGGGCCTGACTGCGCACTACCTGACCTGCTCGACCTATCCCGCTCGGCCCGGCGAGACAGCGTTGGTGCATGCGGCGGCCGGCGGGGTCGGGCTGCTGCTGACGCAGGTGCTGGCCACCCTTGGCGTGCGCGTGATCGCCACGACATCGACCGAGGACAAGGCGGCTCTTGCCCGCGAGGCCGGTGCCGCGGAGGTCATCCGGTACGACAGGGACGACGTCGCCACGGAGGTCGCGCGGCTCACCGAAGCCAGGGGCGTCGACGTGGTGTACGACGGGGTCGGACGCGCCACCTTCGAGGGGAGCATCGACAGCTTGCGTCCGCGCGGCATGTTCGTGCTGTATGGCGCGGCCAGCGGCAAGGTGGCGCCGGTGGATCCGCTCCTGCTTCAGTCCAAGGGTTCACTCTTCTTCACCAGACCGACGCTCGCACACTATGTCGCGGCCCGGGACGAGCTGCTCGAGCGCTCGCGCGAGCTGTTCGCCTGGGTCACCTCGGGCGAGCTGTCGGTACGTGTCGGTGCCCGCTTCACCCTGGATCAGGCACATCAGGCGCACATGGACCTCGAGAGTCGCCGCACCACCGGGAAGTCACTGATCATCCCCGGGTGAGCTGGCGTCGTCACAGACCCAGGTAGGCCGCGCGGATGCCTTCGTTCGACAGCAGCTCGCGGGCTGGCCCCGCCATGGTGATCGAGCCGGTCTCCACCACGTAGCCGCGATCGGCCACCTCGAGCGCCTTCTTGAGATTCTGCTCGACCAGCAGGATCGTCAGCCCCTCCCGCGCCAGCCGCCGGATGATGGCGAACACCTGGGTCACGATAACCGGGGCCAACCCCAGACTGGGTTCGTCGAACATCAGCAGCCGCGGCCGGCTCATCAGACCCCGGGCGATCGCGACCATCTGCTGCTCACCACCGGACATGCTCCCGGCCAGCTGCTTTGTGCGCTCATGCAACCGGGGGAACAGGTCGAAGACCCGCTCCAGCGACTCGTCGCGGTGCTTGCGCGCCGACTTCGCATAGCACCCGAGCTCGAGGTTCTCCAGCACAGTCAACGAGGGCCACAGCTCACGCCCCTCGGGGACCAGGCTGATCCCGAGCTCGGAGCGCGTGTGTCCGGGACGCCCGACGATGGACTTGCCCTCGAAGGTGATATCGCCCCGAGCTACCTTTTGCAGACCCGAGATCGCTCTCAGCGTCGTGGTCTTGCCGGCTCCGTTGGCCCCGACAAGCGTGACTACCTCACCCTCGTCGACGCGCAGGGCCATTCCGTGCAGGGCCTGGGCGTCCCCGTAGAAGACATCCAGATCACGAACCTCAAGCATCCGGCTTCTCCTTTGCGTGCTGGCCGGACGCCGGGTCGCCGGCACCCATGGGCCCGTCTCCATGTGTGGGCTCGTCGTGATCGTTTGGCTCGTCGTCATCGCGGCCGAGGTAGGCCTCGATGACCTGCGGGTGCTTGACCACCTGCTCCGGCGTTCCCTCGGCGATCTGACGGCCGTGGTCCAGCACCATCACCCGGTCGGACACGCCCATCACCGCGTGCATCACGTGCTCGATCATGACGATCGACGTGCCCCGATCACGGATCTGGCGGATGAGCTCGACGAACCGCTGTGCCTCGACCGGGGTGAGCCCCGCCACCACCTCGTCCAGCAACAGCACCCGGGGGCCGGTAGCAAGCGCCCGAGCCACCTCAAGCCTCTTGCGGCCGGCCAGGGTGAGCTCACCTGGCAGCTGGTGCGCGCGATCGGCCAGCCCGATGAAGTCAAGGATGCCCATCGCGTGGTCAACCGGGCGGCCGTGCCCGGGCCCGGGTCGCCCGTAGTGGTGACCGACGAGCACGTTGTCGAGCACCGAGAGTCGCGCGAACGGGCGGACGATCTGGTGGGTCCGGCAGATGCCCTGATGCACGGACCGGTGACCGGACTTGCCGCTGACCTGCTTCCCGTCCAGCAGGACGCGTCCTCGGGTCGCCGGCACCGAGCCGGCGGCGACCGAGAACAGTGTCGTCTTGCCAGCCCCGTTGGGACCGATCAGGCCGAGGATCTCACCCTCCCCGAGGGTGAAGCTCACGTCGTCCACAGCCCTGAGCCCACCGAAATACTTGCAGACCGACTCCCCGACGAGGAGCGCGCTCATCGCGGCCCGTCCTTCGTGTCCGTGCTGCCAGCCCCGACGGACGCCGTCGGCTGGTCCGGCACCGCGGCCGCGGAGCTCATACCGCCGGCCGCCGCCGACGGCGACGGTCTTATGCCGAACCTGCGGCCCACCCGCATCAGCAGACCGCTGAGCCCGAGCGGCTCGAACAGGATCACGAAGATCAGCAGTAGGCCGTACAGCCCCAGATAGAGCTGGGGGTAGCTCGCCAGCAGAAACTCCTGGATGACGATGTAGACGACGGCGCCCATCGCCGGCCCGAGGATCGTGCCGATCCCACCGATCACCCCGATCAGCACGAAGGAGATCGATCGCTCGAAGCTGAACATGTCGAGCGGGTCGATGAACGCCTGGTACGAGGCATAGAAGCCGCCGCAGACCCCGACGACGGTGCCCGACAGGAAGAGCACCACGTCCTGGTAGAAGGTCGGGTTGACACCGACGTCGCTGGCGGCCTCGACGTCCTCCTTGATCGCCAGCAGACCGAGCCCGATGCGCGACCTGCGCAGCCAGTACGAGATGACCACCACTGCGGCGAGCAGGTACAGGCCGTACCAGTACATCTGGAACTTGGTTGGACCGTTACCGATCGGCAGCGACAGGCCCGAGGACCCGCCGGTGAAGTCAGTCCAGTAGGTCGCCACAAGCCTGGTGGCCTCTCCCACGCCGATGGTGGCAATGCTGAAGTAGGGCCCGCGCAGGCGCAGGGTCGGGTGGCCCCAGAGCAGCGCGTACAGGCCCGCGACGACGCCGCCGATCAGCCAGGTCGCCCAGAAGGGCAGGCCGGAGCTGATTGTCAGCCGAGCCGCGACGAACCCGCCGGTCCCGAACATCGCCGCGTGCCCGAAGCTGATCTGACCGACATACCCGCCGAGCCAGTTCCAGGCCAGACCGGCCGCCATGAACATGAAGGTCAGGCCGGCGATGTTGTGCAGGTAGTCGCCGAGGCCGAGCACGGTGGGCGCAAGATACAGCAGCACGAGGGCGACCACGAAGATGATCAGTGCTCTCATCGACAGCCACCCCGGCAGGCGCACCCGCCGGCTCTGTGCCGTCGTCGTCATCGCAACACCTTGGCTCCGAAGAGACCGCTCGGTCGCACCACGAGCACGACGACCAGCAGCACGAACCCGACGGCCGCCGTCAGGTAGGACGGGACGACGTAGATGGCGAAGATCTCCGCGAAGGACAGCACCAGGGCACCGACTGCGATACCCACGACACTGCCCAGGCCGCCGAGCACGATGATGACGAAGCTCTTCAGCAGCTCACCGGACCCGAACGAAGGGTTGAATGCGAACAGCGTCGAGGCGAGGACACCAGCCAGACCGGCCAGTGCGGTACCGACCCCGAAGGTGAGCGCGTACACCCGTTCGACGTCGATGCCGACAAGTGTGCTGCTGCCGGAGTTCTCTGTCACCGCGCGTACCGCCTTGCCCGTGTAGGTCCGGGACAGCCAGAGCTGGAGCACCGCGACCGCCACCAACGAGATGACGAAGACGAGCACCCGGTTGAGCGAGTAGGAGTTGCCGAAGATCGAGATCGACGCCGTGGAGTACGAGGTCCGCACCGCCTGGTCGTCGCCGGTGAACAGCAGGTACGCGATGTTGCGGATGACCAACCACACCCCGAACAACAGCAGCAGTGACTGGACCCCTCCTGCCGCTCCGCGCGGCAGGAAGCGGACCAGGCCCTTGTACATGGCCACTCCGACGACGAAGAACACCACCATGACGATCGGGATCGCCAGGTAGGGGTCGATGTTGAATCGGGTGAACAGCACCCACGAGAGGTATGCCGAGGCCATGATCATCCCGCCGTGTGCGAGGTTCACGACCCGCAGCACGCCGTAGATCAGACCCAGCCCGTAGGCCATCGAGGCGTAGAAACCTGCGAGCAGCACCGCGGAGATGGCCAGAGCGAGGACCTGTCCCATCCAGGATCAGCCCTTGCAGCCAGGGTTCGGCGCCGTACCCGTGCCGGTCGCGACGTTGTCCGGGTAGACGATCGGGGAGGACCCATCGGGCAGGTTCTGCTGGACCACGAACGGGTAGCTCGCCTGACCGCCCTTGGCAGCTGGGAAGCTGAGCTTGCCGCCAGGAAGGATCGAGTCCATCTTCAGGCTGGACAGTGCGTCGCGCACCTTGGTCTTGTCGACGGACTTGGCGTTGGTGATAGCGGTGAACAAGGACCGGGCCGCCTCGTAGGACACGGCCTGGTACCACTCCGGCGCGGCACCGAACTTCTTGGTGAAGCTGTCGACGAACGTCTTGTTCAGACCCTTGTTACCGAGCTGCTGGTTCCACCACACGGCCGAGAGGATGTAGTCGACGCCCTTCTGGCCGAGGTCCTTCTTCGCATCGGCCTCGGTGCCGCGCGCGCCGTAGGTGAGGACCTTGTTGCACATGCCCGAGCTGAGGTACTGGCGTTGCATCGTGATGAAGTCCGGCAGGTGCGCGTCGACCATGAACAGGTCGACCTTCGCCGCCTGCACCTTGTTCAGGACAGCGGAGAAGTCCTTGCCGTCCAGGGCGAAGGACTCGTTGACGGGGATCGAGTAGTTGCCGCTCTTCTTGACGAATTCTTCGATGCCCTTGCGGAAGTCCTTGCCGTGGGAGGTGTTCTCCCACACGACCGCGATCTTGGCCGGTTTGGGTAGCTTGCCGGCCTTCTGCTGCTTGTCGATCCACTCCATCTCGTTCGTGGCGAGATTCTCGACCGGGGCAAGGGTGCTGAACACCCACGTGTAACCCTTGGCGTAGATGGACGTCGCCGCGCCACCACCGTTGACATAGGGGATCTTGTTCTGCTCCGCGACCGTGCTCTGGGCCTCGACCAGGGCGGTGGAGTAGGTGCCCAGGAAGAAGTTCACGTTGTCCGAGGTGATCAGCCGCTGGGCCAGGTTGACCGCCTTCGCCTGGTCGCTGGTGTCATCCAGCAGCTTGAGCTCGACCTTGACCTTCTTGCCGTTCACGTCAACGCCACCCGCGGCGTTGATCTCGTCGATGGCGAGCTCATACCCCTGCTTGTAGCGCCCGCCGGTCTTGGACTCGGTCCCGGTCAACGGCAGCGTCGAGCCGATGACGATCTTGTCGGGCACCTTGCCGGTGTCCTTGCTGCTGGCGTTGTTGGACTGAGACGGTGCACAGCCGGCCACGACCATCGTCGATACGGCAGTCAGGGCGGCAGCCCGCATCGCGCGCCCTCTGGATAGGTGACGGTTCATGGCACTTTCCTTTCGGCTGCGGCGGCGTCGGAGACGTCGTCCTGGTCGGGTGTTGAACGAGCTTCTTGGGGTTTCGGCAGCTGGCTTCCCAGCCCGAGGCCGTCGAGGATCTGTCCGGTGTGCTGGCCCAGCACCGGCGGGGGCAGCCGCGCGCTGACGGGTGTCCCGTCGATCCGCCAGGGGCCGCCCGGCACGCTCACCAGGCCCAGCTGCTCGTGGTCAACCCTCAGCTGCAGCCCCCGGCGCTGGACGTCCTCGTCGGCGAAGACCTCCCCCAGCGTGCGGATGGGCCCGGCCGGAACGCCGGCCAGCTCCAGCCGGTCGAGGACGTCCGCGCTGGTCAGGCCGCGCATCACCTCGGAGATCTCATCGGTGAGCTCGTCCCGGTGCTCCATCCGCAGGCGGTTGGTCTGGTAGCGCGTATCGCCGCCCAGGTGCTGGGCATCGAGCGCCACGGAGAGCCGCTGGAACTGCTGGTCGTTGCCGACGCAGATGTTGAGACTGCCGTCCTTTGTCGGAAAGGTGCCGTACGGCGCGATCGTCGCGTGCTGGTTGCCCTCCCGAAGGGGTGAGACGCCGGTCGCAAAGAAGCGAGTGGCCTGGTAGGCGAGCATGGCCACGAGGGAGTCGAGCATCGCGACGTCCACGACGGCGCCCTCCCCTGTGCGCTCGCGCCTGAACAACGCAGCCAGGATGCCGTGCGCCGCGAACATGCCCGCCGAGATGTCGCCGACCGGGACACCGGCCTTTGACGGCTCGCCCTCACCGTCGCCGGTCAGGCTCATCCACCCCGACATCCCCTGCACGATCTGGTCATAGCCGGCACGTGGGGGTCCATCGGCCCCGAAGCCCGAGATGGAGCAGTGCACCAGCCGACGATGGCGCTCGGTGAGCGTGGCTGCGTCCAGGCCGAGGCGAGCAGCCGTGCCGGGCCGCCAGTTCTCCACGACGACGTCGCTGTCGGCCACCAGCGCCGTCGCTGCCTCTCGCCCGAGTGGCGAGCGCAGGTCAAGCTCCATGCTTCGCTTGTTGCGGTTGACCGCGAGGAAGTAGGCCGCGGTGTCACCGACGAACGGCGGTCCCCAGTGCCGCGAGTCGTCGCCACGCCCCGGCATCTCGACCTTGACCACATCGGCGCCGAGGTCCGCGAGCAGCATCGTGCAGTAGGGACCCGACAACGCCTGGGTGAAGTCAGCGACGCGGATACCCTTGAGCGGCAATGCTGCGGGCACTCATGCTCCCTTGGTCGCACCGTTGGCTGGTCACCTTGTGGATGATCAACTAATGGCTTGGTCACACTATTGGCTTCGTCACACTATTGGCTGATTGGCCTACTCACTGGTGTAATGGGTGCGGAAGAGCCCTGTCAACGAAATACAGGTCACGATCTGGGGTGGGTGCGATGGCTGAGCCGAACGGTCGACAGAGCGCCCTGCGCCCGGTCACCCGGCCACGGCTGTACCAACAGCTGGTCGAGCGGCTGTTGGCGTACGTCTCCGAGGAGGGGCTAATTGCCGGTCAGCGCCTGCCGACCGAGCGCGACCTGGCTCAGCGGCTCGGCGTCAGCCGCGCGTCCGTGGCGCAGGCCGTCGTGGCGCTGGAGGTGCAGGGAATCCTCAGCGTGCGGCAGGGGGACGGGATCTACCTGCTCCGCGTCGCCGATCCGACAGAGTCCACCCAGGAGCTGATCAAGCGGCGGCAGCGACTGCCCGAGATCCTCGAGGCCCGCGAGGCGCTCGAGGTCAAGATCACCTCCCTGGCCGCGCAGCGTCATACCGACGAGGACATGGCCGCCATCGACGCGGCGCTGGACAAGATGGCCGCCGAGATGGCAGCGGGCGAACACGGCTACGGCGGAGACATGACCTTCCACGAGGCCGTTACCGCAGCGGCGCACAACCCCATCCTCACCTCCCTGATGGGCCTGCTGGCCGGGCCGATCGAGGAGACCCGTCGCGAGTCGTTGGCCCAGGCCGGCCGCCCACGCAAGTCCCTGGCCAGCCACCGGAGCATCGCCAAGGCAATCCGCAGCGGGAACGCCGCGAGCGCGGCGAGCGCGGCGCTGCAGCACATCACCCTGGTCGGCGACGTCGCGTTGCTGACCTGGAATGGCGATGACGTGCCCGGTGCAAAACCCCCAGAGCCCAGTGAGGACGCTCAGCCGGCGAGGAGCTGACCTGCCCGCACGCACCCGGGGTGATCCCGAGGGAGGGCTGGATCTGAAGCGGCCGGGTGCAGATCAGACGTGACGGCGCGAGGTGACCACGCGGAAGCGGTTTGCCACGTATGCCGCGTCCACGTATGCCGCGTTGGCCGCCGGGTTGGCGCCGGTGCCGTGGTAGTCGCTGAACGCGGCGGTCTGGTTGACGAAGACGGGACCGGTGAGGTTCTCCGAGAGCGCGACGCCGGCGTCGGCGGCCGCGTCACGAGCGTCGTCCAGGACGTCTTCGGATGTCGAGTAGACCGCCGCCGTCATGGCGCCGTGCTCCTTGATCGTGTCGCGCATGCGCGCCAGCGACTGGGCCGTGGAGTCGGTCGCGATGAGGAACGTGATGGGGCCAAAGCACTCCCGGGTGTATCCCGCGTCGTTGGCGACGTCAAGCGCGACCAGTCCGGGGGCACGCACCACCGCGTCCGGGTATGACGGGTGGGTCACCTTGCGGACGTCGAGCACGACCGTGCCGCCGAGCCGGGCGGCCAGTCCGGGCAGGTCGGTCGCCCGGGAGCGCACGTCGTCGTTGACGATGGCGCCGAGGATCTCGACCGCTTTGGCGTCATCGCTGGTGAGCTTCGTCATCGCGCCGCCGAGCGTGGCGCCGAAGCCCTCGAAGGACACGTGGCCTTCGTCGGTCTCGATGCCGTCGCGAGGAACGTAGATGTTCTGCGGCGTCGTGCACATCTGGCCGGAATAGAGCGACAACGAGAACGCGAGGTTGCCTAGGACGCCGCGCAGGTTGTCCGTCGAGTCCACCACGATCGAGTTCACGCCGGACTTCTCGGTGTAGACGAGCTTGCCGGCCGCTGCCGCCGCACGCTCGAGCCAGCCACCGAACCCGGGGCCGCCGGTGTAGTCGATGATCGCGACCTCGGGACGTTCGGCGATGGCCTTGGCCAGTCCCTCACCGTCGGACTCCGCCGCCAGCTGGACAAGAGCCGGATCGAAACCGTTGTCGCGCAACACCTTTCGGGCAACTTCGACGCTGATAGCCAATGGCAGAACCGCGCGCGGGTGCGGCTTGACGATGACCGGGTTGCCGGTGGCCAGGGAGGCGAAGAGGCCTGGGTAGCTGTTCCACGTCGGGAACGTGTTGCAGCCGATCACGAGCCCGATACCGCGCGGGATGATGCGGTAGTCCTTGCGCATCCGGATCGGCCCATCCCTGCCCGGCTTCTCCCACACCACGGAGGCCGGCACGCGCTCCTGCTCGACCAGCGCGCCGACGATCGACTCGAGCGCCCGATCCTGGGCGTGCGGTCCGGCCGCCTGGAAGGACATGACGAATGGCTGCCCGCTGGTGTGCATCACGGAGTTGGCGATCTCGAAGGACCGTTTGTTGATGGCGTCGACAATCTCGACACAGACCGCCGCGCGGGTCAGCGCCCCGGCATCGCGCCATCCCGGCATGGCGGACCTCGCCGCCACGATCGCCGCATCGACGTCCAGCCGCGGATACCGGACCCGCAGCAGCGGCCCATATGGCGACAGCTCGCTCCCAGCGAACGTCCCGTCCGTGGGCTGGTCACCCAAGGTGGAGAAATCGGAGGCGAGGTGGGCCTCGAAGGCACGCAGGCCGTCCGCCGCAGCAGTCTCGCCATAGACGCGAGGCGACGGCGACTCGGGGTAGCGCGAGAAGTAGGCGCGCGACGCGAGTGCTTCTCGACCCTGCTGAAGGGTCTCGCGATGGGCCTCAACCAGGTCCGGCGCGGCGTTTCCTGATGAAGTCGGGTCGGTTGTCGTCACCCAAGAATGCTACGCACAGCCGTCCACAAACCTAGGGACCGTGCAACCGGGTGGTCCACAAACCTAGGGACCGTGCAACCGGGTGGTCCACAAACCTAGGGACCGTGACACCTGGGTCCTTGGTGGCAACCGCTGACACCGTCCCCAGATTTGGTTGGTTTCGGGTGACACCGTCCCTAGGTTTGGCAGGATCAACCCGACACCGTCCCTAGGTTTGGCTAGCTCCAGAACCGGCGGTCCCACCGCTGGGTGCCGATACGGGTGTCAACCCCTCGCCCTGGATGAACCACCGTTTGCGAAGGCAACGTGAACAACCCGACCCGGATCGAGGCCATCAACCTCGAACGATCCGAGGCCGAAAGGTCCGTCCCGCCCGGACCCTGCGACTTGAGCGTCTCGCCGGTAAATACCGCGGACAACAACGGTGCATGCCAACACAGTGCGCCGAGGCTGATGCCGGGCGTATGGATCGACTCCAACCTGATACCCCCGACTTTGAGCACCAAGCCTTGCGGGACGGAGCTCTGCGGCCGACGTTCGGGCTCAACCTGCCGCCAGATGACGAGATCTTCCTCGTGGAGATACGTCACGGCCCCCGTGTGGTCGGCCAAAGAGATTGCGGTTGCCACAGATTCGGGCCAGAGGTTGGTCCACAGGATCGCCCGGAGTCGACGTGAGTCACAGTGGCCAAGGAGCTCCCCCACCGCACCAGCGGGGTCGATCACCACACACTCTGCGCCGTCGCCGACGAACCAGACGTTGCGTTGACCATCAGTCGTCACCACGCAGTCCAGCCCCGGTCGCACCGTGTTCACCTTCTCATGACAGCACGTGATCGGTGCGTCGACAACGGGTGCCTGACGCGGCATACGGTGTGCGCATGCGCGTTCTCGTCAGCGGTGGAGCCGGCTTCATCGGCTCACACACCGTTATCCAGCTGATTGCCGCCGGTCACGATGTCCTGATCGTCGACAACTTCGCCAATGCCAAGCCGACGGTGATCGGCCGGCTCGAGTCGATCATCGGCGGGCACCTGCAAGTTCACGCGTTCGACCTGCGCGACGCCGACCAGACCGAACGCCTCTTTGCGCATGAGCGGATCGACGCCGTCATCCACTTCGCCGGGCACAAGGCTGTGGGCCAGAGCATCAAGCAACCGCTCGCGTACTACGAGAACAACCTCGGCTCGACGTTCGTGCTCGTCGCCGCGATGGCGCGTCACGGCGTCTCCAAGCTCGTGTTCTCCTCATCCGCAACGGTGTACGGCGCGAACGCCACCGTGCCGATGAAGGAGGACTTTCCCACCTCGGCGACCAACCCGTACGGGTGGACCAAGGTGATGATCGAGCAGATCCTGTGCGATGTGGCCGTGGCCCAACCGAGCTGGCGGATCGCCCTGATGCGGTATTTCAACCCCGTCGGCGCCCACGCATCCGGCACCATCGGCGAGGACCCGTCCGGCGTCCCGAACAACCTCCTGCCCTACATCTGTCAGGTCGCGGTGGGTCGGCTGGAGAAGCTGCGCATCTTCGGCGATGACTACGACACCCCCGACGGCACCCCCCTGCGTGACTACATCCACGTGGAGGACCTCGCGGCCGGTCACGTAGCCGCACTGGCCCGGCTCACCTCGACCGACCGGGCCGTCAGCACCTGGAACCTCGGCACCGGTACGGGCACGAGCGTGTTCAACATGCTGCACGCATTCGAACGGGCCGTAGGCCGCGAGCTGCCGTACGAGGTCGTCGGGCGTCGAACAGGAGACATCGCAGCCTCGTATGCCGACCCCGGTCGCGCCAATGCGGAGCTCGGCTGGACCGCCACCCGCACGATCGACGACATGTGCGTCGACGCGTGGCGCTGGCAGTCGCAGAACCCGAACGGCTACCCGGACGCCTGACCCGGCCCCGCCGTGAAGTCGGGCCCGGTGACCGAGGAGTCATGACCGAGCACGATCTCGACGATGTTGCCGAGGGACTGCGTGCCCGGCGCCAGGTAGTGGTCATGGTCGGTGACACCGCGCGTACCGAACACCCGGTCACCGAAGCCCGGGGTCGTGGGCATGGTGCCGTGACCCGCACCCCACACCTGGAACCCTGGAAGCCAGTCGATCCAGTCGCGGGTGGACTGCCCCGCCCAGAGGCGCGCAGACGTGTGCAGGTCAGCCGCTCGCGAGACGCCCATGCCCGGGCTGCCCACCACGACAAGGTCTTTCACCTGCGATGGCAGCTCGGCGGCGGCAAGGCCGGCCACCACCGACCCGTAGCTGTGGCCGATCACCGTCATCCTTGCGTTCGGGCGCATGGTCGCCAGGTCCTTGGCGAATCCGTCCAGGAAGGTGGCGCCGGCTCGTGCCAGCTCCTCACGCGCGGCAGAGCGCCCAACGCCTTGTGGCGCGTCGTACCCCAGCCAGGCAATGACTGCCAGGTGCTGGCCCGGCGCCGCCGCGTGAGCGGCGTCATACAGGGCCCGAGCCTGCACCGCGGGAGCGCGGTCGCGAACGTCACCGAGGCCCGAGCTGAAGTTGTCAGCGCGGGTGGCAACCCCCGGCACCAGAACGACAATCCGGTCGGCCGCCCCCAGATCACCGAACACCTCGACGACCCTGCCGTTGCCACGCGGGTCGAACGCCAGGAACTGGCGGCCCTGCCCGGCCCACTTCGAATAGGGCGCGCCGGCGGCCTGCATGGTTCGCTGGTTGGCGTCATACATGCGGGTCAGCGCGGACGGGTCGTCCGGGTCCGGATGCCACGTCAAACCGGACTGACCGGCGAGCGCCGCACCCGGGGTAAACAGCAACAGCGCCAAAGAGAGCAGGATCACAGTGGCAACCGAGGCGGCGCTGAGCGCCCTCCAGCACCATCGCATCCGTTTGCCTCCACTTCACGCCTGAGTCCGCCCGACCGGGCGAGCGGGTCATGTTACCCAACCTTTCTCAACGCGGTTCACAGGAAAGAGACGGCGAGCACGGCTCTCAACGCGGTTCACAGGAAGAGACGGCGAGCACGGCGACGGGTGCGCGACGTCGGCCACCGGTCCGGCGTGATCGACAACACATACCAACTCATGCCTACGGGTCCCAACCTCAGGCCACGGGTCGTATTGTCTGGTGCGACCCTAGAAACAAGTGGACCGAAGGAGCCCCATGGACGCCGTGGACATCGCAAGATGGCAGTTCGCCATCGTCACCGTCTACCACTACTTCTTCGTCCCCGTCACGATCGGCCTCTCGGTGATCGTCGCCGGCTTCGAGACCGCCTGGCTACGGCATCGCAACCCCGAGATGCTGCGGCTGACCAAGTTCTTCGGCAAGCTCTTCACGATCAACTTCGCCATCGGTCTGGTCACCGGCATCGTCCAGGAGTTCCAGTTCGGGATGAACTGGAGCGACTACTCGCGGTTCGTCGGTGACATCTTCGGCGCACCGCTGGCGATCGAGGCGTTGCTCGCGTTCTTCCTCGAGTCAACCTTCCTGGGTCTGTGGATCTTCGGTTGGGACAAGCTTCCGCCCAAGCTGCACGCAGCCTGCATGTGGCTCGTCGGACTCGGCACCGTGTTGTCGGCCTACTTCATCCTCGCGGCCAACTCCTGGATGCAGCACCCCGTCGGTTATCGGTTCAACCCGGTGACCGGGCGCGCTGAGCTAAACGACTTCGTCGCCGTGCTCACCAACAAGGTCCAGCTGGTCACGTTCCCGCACACCATCACCAGTGCCTACATGGTCGGTGGTGCCTTCGTCATGGCGGTGGGTCTCTGGCACCTGCGCAAGCCGGACGTCGGCAAGAACGCCAGCATGTACCGAAGGGCCACTCGGATCGGCGCCTGGTTCACCCTCGTATCGGCGCTCGCCGTCATGATCTCGGGCGACCTCCAGGGCAAGATCATGACCGAGGTGCAGCCCATGAAGATGGCCTCAGCCGAGGCGCTGTACGACTCCGAGAGCAGCAATGCACCGTTCTCGTTGTTGACGATCGGCTCGCTGGACGGCAGCCGGGAGACGTTCTCCGTCAAAGTGCCGAGCCTGCTCAGCTTCCTGGCCACCGGACGCTTCGACGGCCCGGTCAAGGGCGTCAACGAGCTCAAGGCCCAGTACCAGAAGCAGTATGGCGGGGACGCGACGGCCCGCGTGTTCAGCGACAGCTACACCCCGACCATCCCCCTCACCTACTGGACATTCCGGCTCATGATCGGGCTCGGGATGGTGGGTGCCTTGATCGCCCTCGCCGTGTTGTGGTCAACCCGCCGCGACCTGATCCCTCGCCATCGCCTGTGGTTCTGGGCAGTCCTGGCCACGCCGCTGCTTCCGTTGTTCGCCAACAGCTTTGGCTGGATCTTCACCGAGACCGGACGACAGCCCTGGCTCGTCTTCGGCGTCATGACAACCTCCCACGGCGTCTCCCCGAACGTGTCCGCCGGCGAGGTCTGGGCCTCGCTGATCACCCTCACCCTGCTGTACGCAGCCCTGGCCGTCATCGAGACGAAGCTTCTGTTCCGGTTCATAGCTTCCGGTGCTCCGGACTTCGAAGAGCCCGTCGACCCCGCCAATCGGGACGAGGACGCGCCACTCGTCTTCGCGTACTGACAACCGCTACAAGCGCCCCGCCGACCGAACACACGAAGACGACAGAGGAACATCATGGAGCTCACCACCGTCTGGTTCATCCTGATCGCCGTCCTGTGGACCGGCTACTTCGTCCTGGAGGGCTTCGACTTCGGTGTCGGCATGCTGATGCCGGTCCTGGGCCGGGGCGAGCAGGGTGAAGTCCGAAAACGAATGCTGCTGAACACGATCGGCCCGGTCTGGGACGGCAACGAGGTGTGGCTGCTCACGGCTGGGGGTGCCACCTTCGCCGCCTTCCCGCACTGGTACGCCACGATGTTCAGCGGTCTTTACCTGCCCCTGCTGATCATCCTGGTCTCACTGATCGTGCGCGCTCTCGGTTTCGACTACCGGGGCAAGGTGGACGACCCGACCTGGCGTCAACGCTGGGACATCGCCATCTTCCTCGGCTCGGCAGTCCCGGCCCTGCTCTGGGGGGTCGCGCTGACCAACGTCGTCATGGGCCTGCCAATCGACGCCCACAAGGAGTACACCGGGAACCTGTTCACGCTCCTCAACCCGGTCGGGCTGCTCGGCGGGGTGACCACCGTGGCGCTCTTCCTCACCCACGGTGCGATCTTCATCGCGCTCAAGACCGAGGGCGATGTCAGACACGAGGCACGGCGGCTGTCGCTCAAGCTCGGCGCAGTGGCGGCGCTGCTCGCGGTGGTCCTGCTCGTCACCATCAACGTGTCGACCGGCTCGGTCGCGTCGTGGATCGCCTCGGTCGTGGCCGCAGTCGCCCTCCTGGCAGGGTTGTCCGCCGCCTCGCGTGAACGTGAGGGATGGGCCTTCGTCGGGACGTTCGTCGCGATCGGGGCCGCCGTGGCCACACTGTTCCTGGCCCTGTTCCCGGACGTGATGCCTTCCACCACCAACGACCTGTTCTCCCTGACGACGACGAACGCGGCCAGCACGGCATATACGCTGACGATCATGACCTGGGTCGCAGCGGTGTTCACCCCCGTGGTCGTGCTCTACCAGGCGTGGAGCTACTGGATCTTCCGCAAGCGCATCAGCACCCACCACATCCCGGCGACGAGCGTGGGCGCACCGCACTGATGCGTCCGTTCGACGCCCGACTGCTCAGCCAGGTCCCCGCGACCCGACGACCGGTGCTCGCCCTCGGGGCGATCGGTGTCGCGGCGGGCCTGGCGACGATCGCACTTGCGTTCGCCGTGACCAGCCTGGTCGTCGCCGTGGTCGAGGGCCGCGCCGTGCTGACACCCGGCCTGTGGCTCGTGGGCCTGTTCACCCTGCGCGCGCTGCTGGCGGCCGCGAACGAGCTGGTCGGCACGTGGGCCGGAGTGCGGGTGTCGACCGTCCTTCGGGCGCGCCTCGTCGGGGCGCGGCTGGAACGGGACGCTGACTCGCGCCCGGAGGCAGGGCGCGCACAAGCCCTGGCAAATCAGGGGATGACAAGCATCGAGCCGTATGTCGCGCGCTACCTCCCAGCGCTCGTCTCCGGCGCCTTCCTGCCCGTGCTCGCCATCGGCACCCTGGCGTTCGTCGACTGGCCCAGCGCCCTGATCGTCGCGTTCACGGTCCCGCTGCTGCCCGTTTTCGCGGCTCTCATCGGACGCACGACTCAGGAGGCGACGCAGCGTCGGTGGCGGTCACTGTCGGCGCTGTCCGGACACTTCCTCGACGTGATGCGCGGCCTGCCCACGCTCGCGTCATACGGGCGGGCCGAAGCCCAGGTGGACACGATCGCCACGGTGAGCCGACGGCACCGGCTCGCCACGATGAAGACGCTGCGGCTAGCCTTCCTGAGCTCCGCGGCACTCGAGCTGCTGGCCACCATCTCCGTGGCCCTCGTTGCGGTGACCGTCGGCATCCGCCTGGCCACCGGCTCGATGCCGCTGTACACCGCCATGCTGGCCATTCTCCTTGCACCAGAAGCCTACTGGCCGATCCGTCGGGTCGGCACGGAGTTCCACTCGGCCGCCGATGGAGCCGAAGCCCTGGACGACGTCATCTCCGAGCTCGACCCCACCATCCCCGGACCGGACACCGCAGATCGAACGCTGATGGCCGTCTACGACGCCGAAACCGGCGTCGAGCCCTGTCCGGTCGTGGTCGAGGCAATGGGATACGGCTTCCCGGGCGCGACCACGGACGTGCTCTACGACGTGTCCTTCGACCTCCCGATCGGGCTCACCGTCGTCACCGGGGTGTCCGGGGTCGGCAAGTCAACGCTGCTGGAGCTGCTGGCCGGACTCCGCCAGCCGAGCACCGGCACGGTCACCGCACCTCGTTCACACCTGGTCACCCAACGGCCCTTCCTCGCGCCAGGGACCGTGCGCGACAACCTCACCCTCGGCAACGACAGCACCGACGACGAGCTCTGGCAGATCTTGCGCAAGGTCGGGCTGGACTACATGGTCGTCGCCCTTGTGCACGGTCTGGACACGCAGCTCGGCGACGACGGGTTCGGGCTGTCGGCCGGCCAGCGGGCCCGCCTCACCCTGGCCAGAGCCGCCCTGTCGACGGCCCCGCTGCTGCTGCTCGACGAGCCCACGGCGCATCTCGACGACGAGTCAGCAGCGTTGGCACACAACCTGATCCAGAAGCTGGCCGAGCTGCGCACCGTCGTGGCCGTCACCCACCGGACGGAGCTGCTCACCCTCGCCGACGAGCACATCCACCTCGTCGTGCGTCCCGTCCCTCACCTCGCCGGAGTCCACTCATGACGACTCCCGACTCACGAACAACCTCTCCCGACTCACGAACAACCTCTCTCGACGCCGGGCAGGGGATCGACGCCGGGCAGGGGATCAAGGCGGGGTTGCGAATCCGGGCGGTTGTCGGCGCTGGGCTGCTCGGCGGCATCGCGACCACGTCGGGTATCGCACTGACCGCCACCTCCGGCTGGCTGATCGTCCGCGCCAGCGAACGCCCTGTCATCCTCCTGCTGCTCACCGCGATCGTGTCCGTGCGCACCTTCGGCATGGCCCGGCCGGTCTTTCGCTACTGGGAACGCCTGCGCTCGCACGACATCGCCCTCGCCGACCTCGCCGACCGACGCACCACGGCATACCAACGGCTCATCCCGCTGACCCCGGCCCGACTTGGCCGGCGCGGCCGCGCCGATCTGTTGACCGGGGTCGTCGACGACCTGAGTGACGTCGTGGACGCGCAGGTCAGGGTCACCGTGCCGGTCCTGTCGACGCTCATCGCGAGCGCCGTGGCGGCGATCGTCACCGCTGTCCTCTCACCCGTGGGCGGCTTGGTCATTGCCTCCATGGCGACCCTCGCAGCTCCCGTCCTCGTCCTCGGCTGGCGGCTGGAAGCGCGCTCCCAGCAGAGCCTGCTGGGAGCCCGGGCGGAGGTGGCGCGCGTTACAGCCCTGGTGTCCGGCAATGCCGGTGAGCTCCAGGCCATCGGTGCGGGTGACCGAGCGCAGACCTGGCTGGCCACCGCACATGCCGAGCTGTGCCGGGCAGCCCGGCGCCAGAGCAATGGCCGGGCCGCGGCCGCGGGGCTCCTGCTCCTGCTGACCGCCGCCGGCACGATCGCCATGACGGCCGCGATCCTGCCGGGCGTCGGCACGACGATCTCGACACCGGTCGCTGCGCTCCTGCTCCTGACGCCCATCGCGCTCGGTGACGCCTTCTCCACCCTTCCCGATGCCATCCGTGCCCTCGCCCGCTCCCAGGCCAGCGCCGTCCGGCTGCACACGCTGTTCGACCAGCAGCCAGCTGTCAGAGCCACCGGGGTCCGTCCCTATGGCATCCACTCGCTGGACGACACAGCCGGTATGCCGGAGCTCATCTCCCTGCACGAGCTCACGGCCGCGTGGTCCGGCACCGTGCCGCAGGTCGGACCGCTGAACTTGCAGATCCAGCCCGGAACCCGGTTGGCCATCACCGGCCCCAACGGCTGTGGGAAGTCCACCCTGCTTGCGGTGCTGGCCCGACAGCTCGACCCGACCGGTGGCGGCTACCGACTGGGCGACCAGGATGCCTTGGCGTTCGAGCTGACGGGGGCGCGTCGGGCCTTCGCCGTTCTTGATGACGAGCCCCACCTTTTCGCCTCAACCCTGCGCGCCAACCTTGCGCTGGCACGCCCCGGTTCGGCCGATCCTGAGCTCGTCGATGCCCTGGGCCGAGCGGGTCTGGCCCCATGGTTCGCCGAGCTCGACCAAGGACTGGACACCATCATCGGTGCGGGCGGCCGCGGTGTGTCCGGCGGAGAACGGGCGCGGCTCGGACTGGCTCGGGCTCTCCTTTCCGGGCGACCGGTGCTGCTGCTCGACGAGCCGGTGGCCCACCTGGACCACGCCACCGCAGACGCGGTGATGGGCGACCTCACCCGTTCGGCGACAGGGCAGTCGGTGGTCATGGTCACCCATCGCCGTGACGGTCTCGCGGGTTTCGACCGCGTCATCGACCTCTCACGACATACCGGTGATCCTGCCCGAGCGGTTTGAGACTCGTCATCGAACCACCTCCTGCCAGCCGCTCGCCTGGTTGCTCTCAAACCACCGTTCCGGCCGCGGATCGGGCTTAGTTCGGTGGTTTCACGGCAAGGAGTGCCAGGCGGAGCGCCACGCTCAAGTTCATCCCCCGAATCATCGCGCCACTTCCTGCCAGCCGCTAAGGCTCACGTGCAGTGCGAAGAGGAGCCGCTCGAAGGAGCGGCCGACGTCCTGGGGCAGCCCGAAACCACCTTCGACGTCGAGGCTGACGAAGCCGTGCAGTGCGCTCCGGACCACCCGCGTGGCGTGGATCGCCTCGTCGCCATGCAGCCCGTAGCCACGCAGGGCGGCAAACACGGCCTCCACCGCTTGCTCGGCCGCGGCCAGATGCCCTGGGTCTTCGGCGTCGGGAACACCTTGGGTCAGCGGGTAGCGGCCCGGGTGTGCCAGCGCATAGTCACGGTAGGCATGGGCCAGGAACCGCAGCGCATCCTCCCCCGACCGGCCGGCAATAGCGTTCGACAGGGCGTGCGACAGCTCGGCCGTCACGCGCGCAGATACCTTCTGCTGCAACGCCTCCAGGTTACGCACGTGTTTGTAGAGCGACGGCGCGGCCACACCGGTGCGGTTGGCGACGGCCGCCAGGGTCAGGGCCGCCGCCCCATTCTCGTCGATCAGCTCGACCGCCACGTTGACCACGGAGGCCGTGGACAAGCCGGCCCTAGCCATGGACGACGTCTGCCAGGAACGGCAGGACCGCCGACGCGGTGGCCTCAGGAAGCTCGGCGTGCGGGTAGTGCCCGGCACGCTCGATCAGCTCGAGGGTGACTCGGGTGAACTGACCGACGAGGGCCTCCCCATCCCTGGCCGCGGCCACGGGGTCCGGGAAGTCGGGGTCCTTGGTGCCCATGACGATCAGCACGGGGCAGCGCAGCTCGGGGATACGCCCACGGCACTGCTCCTGTTCGGTCGCCACCCCTGCGACCGCGGCCATCCGGCCGGGCTCGCGCAGTGAGGCCGTCATGGCGCGCAGGTACGCGGCGAAGTCGGCGGGCTTGGCGGCCTTGTAGAGGGACGGGTAGAACAGCCGACTCCAGATCAGGGGGCTGCTGGTGACGATCTTCTCCGCCAGGCGCAGGATCGGCGACAGCTTGCCGTCACGCAGGAACGGACCGACCAGGGCGAGCCCGCCGACCAGCTCCGGCTCCTGCGCGGCCGCCCAGATCGCGGCTGCGGCAGCGTTGGAGTGGCCGATGATCGTGGCGGGCCTGCCGAGGTGGCGGATCATCGCGAGCATGTCCTCGCCGGTGGCCAAGCTGCCGTAGCCGGCCCACGGTGAACTCGACTCGCCGTGACCGCGCTGGTCCATGCACGCGACGCGGTAGCCGGCCTCGACCAGCCTGGGCGCCAGGAACCGGAAGGCCACACGCACGTCGCCCATGCCCGCGACGCAGAGAACCAGCGCCCCGTTATCGGGTCCGGTGACGTCATAGGCCAGCCGACCGCCGGGAACGTCAAGGAACTGGGTGTCAACCTCTTGGCTAATGTTCATAGCGTCAAAGCTACTATCATTAGCCAAGAGGTGTCAAGACCTCGCTTTCCGGTAGCTTCGGACCCGCTCGTTTCGCCTTCTTGCTCTCAAGCCACCGTTCCTGCCCCGGATCGGGCCTCATTCGGTCGTTTCGGGGCAAGGAGTGCCGGGCTTGTGGTTGAGGGGCTCGGACGCACGAGAGAGAATCGTTGGCGATGACCGACGACCAGAAGCTCACCGACCTGCTCACCTTCGACCGCGAACACCTCTGGCACCCCTACTCCTGCGCGCTGACGCCCACGGCGTCATACCTCGTGGAGTCGGCGTCCGGCATACGGCTGCAGCTGCGCCGCCCCGGCGGAGAGATCATCAGCGTCGTCGATGCGATGTCGTCCTGGTGGAGCGCCATCCACGGTTACGCGGTGCCGTCGCTCGACGAAGCCGCCCGCGACCAGCTCGGCCGGATGAGCCACGTCATGTTCGGTGGACTGACCCACGAACCGGCAGTCGCCTTGGGACGCAAGCTGATCGAGCTGGCGCCGCGACTGGACGGGCAGGACGAGTCACCGCTGCAGCACGTCTTCCTCGCCGACTCGGGGTCGGTCTCGGTCGAGGTCGCTATGAAGATGGCGTGGCAGTTCCACGTCAACTCCGGGCGCCCGCGACCCAAGATGTTCACGATCCGCGGCGGCTACCACGGCGACACGTTCGCGGCAATGAGCGTGTGCGATCCGGTCGGTGGAATGCACTCGTTGTTCACCGGCGTCCTGCCCGAGCAGATCTTCGCCCAGCGTCCACCTGCCGGGATCGACGTCGCTGCGGACGACCCGGCGATGGTCGCCTGGGAACAGGAGACCCGAGCCCTCTATGCCGCACACGCCGCCGAGGTCGCAGCGGTCGTGGTCGAGCCGGTGCTCCAGGGCGCCGGAGGGATGTACATCTACAGCCCGTATGCCGTGCAGGTGCTCGCCTCGCTGGCCCGCGAGCATGGCGCCCTGCTGATCTTCGACGAGATCGCCACGGGCTTCGGGCGGACCGGCACGTTGTGGGCGGCGCAGCGGTGCGCCGTGGTGCCGGACATCCTTACGGTGGGCAAGGCATTGACCGGTGGCTACCTGACCCTGGCCGCGACCCTGTGCACGCGCGAGGTCGCGCAGGGCGTGAGCAGCGGCCAGTCCGGCGGTCTGATGCACGGACCCACGTTCATGGGCAACCCCCTGGCCTGCTCGGTGGCGCTGGCGAGCCTGGAGCTGTTGGAGCGCAACGACTTCCGCGCCCAGACTGCACGCATCGAGTCGGAGCTGGGCACAGGTCTTGAACCAGCCCTGGACCTCGACTGCGTCAAAGGGGTGCGCACCCTGGGAGCCGTCGGCGTCATTCAGCTGACCGGCCCCGTCGACGTGGCGGCCATCGGTGCAGCCGCCATCGAACGCGGGGTGTGGGTACGCCCGTTCCGCGATCTCGTGTACACGATGCCGCCGTATGTCAGCACCACCGAGGACATCGGCGCCATCACCACGGCCATGGTCGAGTCCGTCGACGAGGTTCACGGCGGTCTGACCACCGACTGACCCACGCGCCCTCGTTGTCCCCAGATGGGCCAGCATGGGTTCGTGAACTGGTTCCTGGATGACCTCGCGGCCAAGGCGGCCGAGCGCGAACGCCTCGGCCTGACCCGGCGACTGGTCGCGCGTCAGAACGAGGACCTGCTTGACCTGGCCGGAAATGACTACCTGGGGCTCACCAACCGCCCCGAGGTCATCTTCGGGGCGACGTCAGCGGCTCGCACGTACGGCGGTGGCGCGGGAGCCTCGCGACTGGTCACCGGCACCTTGCCGATCCACGACCAGCTGGAGGGCGCTCTGGCCGGACTGCTCCAGGCCGACAGTGCGCTGGCGTTCTCCACCGGCTATCACGCCAACCTCGGCGCGGTAACCGCCCTCAGCGACGCCGACACCCTGATCGTCTCGGACGCCCACGTCCATGCCTCGCTCATCGACGCAGCTCGACTCTCCAGGGCACAGGTGGCCGTCGCCCGGCACAACGACACGGCCGACGTCGAACGGATTCTGGGGTCACGCACCCAGCCCAAGGCGATGATCCTGGTCGAGTCCATCTACTCCGTCCTGGGTGACGCGGCACCCCTGGTGGAGCTCGACGAGATCGCCCGGCGCCACAGCTCGATCCTGCTCATCGACGAGGCGCACGGCCTCGGCGTGGCCGGCGACCACGGCCAAGGACTGACAGCAAGCCTCGGGCTCTCCCGAGCCGAGTACGTCATCACCACTGTCACCCTGTCCAAGTCCCTTGCGGCACAAGGCGGTGCGGTCCTCGGGCACCCAGCCGTTCGCGAACAGCTGGTCAACACTGCCCGGCCCTTCATCTACGACACCGGGCTGGCTCCCGCCGCTGCCGGCGCCGCGCTCGCCGCGATCAGCGCTCTCAACCGCGACCCGAGCATGGTCGCCCGCGTTCGGGCCAACGCTGCGACCCTGGCCGAGGCCTGCGGTGTTGAGCCGCCTGCCGGGGCCGTGCTGTCCATCCCGATGCCCGGCCCTCGAGAAGCCCTGGCAGCGGTCGCGGTCTGCGCGGAGCACGGCATACGGATCGGGTGCTTCCGTCCGCCCTCGACACCCGACGGCATCTCGCGCCTGCGGATCACCGCACATGCCCATCACACGCCAGACGAGATCGCCCGCGCCACAAAGGTCCTCAGCGAGATCACCCGGTGAGCGAGCTCGCGCCCATCATCGTCGTGACCGGCACCGACACCGCGATCGGCAAGACGGTGACCACGGCCGCGATCGTCGTCGGCCTTCGCGGTCAGGGCTTGCGGCTGGTCGTCGTCAAGCCGACCCAGACCGGGCTGCTGCCGGGCCAACCCGGGGACATCCACGACGTATGCCGGTTGGCCGGCAAGGTCGAGACCCACGAGTTCGTCCGGTTGCCGGACCCGCTGGCTCCCGACGCCGCTGGCCGTCGGGTCGGCGTTGCGCTACCCAGCGTCGCTGACCACGCCGCCAGGCTGGCCGCGATCGCCCACCGCGACGACGTCGATCTCGTTCTCGTCGAGGGAGCTGGCGGTCTGCTCGTGCGGCTGGACGGCGACGGCGGCACGATCGCGGACCTGGGGTCCGAGCTCTCCGCGCTCGGCGCCAAGGTGGGTTACGTCGTCGTGGCCGCCGCGGGCCTGGGCACCTTGAACCACAGCGCGCTCACGGCCGAAGCGCTGCGGACGCGGGGTCTGGACTGTCTCGGCTTCGTCATCGGGTCCTGGCCCCAGAACCCGGACCTGGCGATGCGGACCAACCTGGAGGACCTGGCGTCGGTTACCGGCACCCAGCTCCTGGGCCGCATCCCCGCCGGTGCGGGGCAGTGGACGCCAGTCGAGTTCCAGGCCAAAGCGGCGGCCTGGATTGCCATCTAGCCAAACCTAGGGATCGTGCGGGTGTTTCAGTGGCAAACCTAGGGATCGTGCGGGTGATTCAGTGGCAAACCTAGAATCGCGGCTCCGCCGCGCCTAGCCTTCTAGGGACGGTGCGTGGTTCGGTGACAATCATGAGGCCGTCGCGCGCCTCGACCGGTGTGCTCTTCGGCATCGGAGCGACCGTGCTTTTCGCAGTCACAGGCGGTGGTGCCTCCCTCGTCCGATGAGCAGGAGACGAGCACGCGGCATGGCGAGAGTGTCCTGGGGGTGGCGGCTGTCGGCCCTGGGTGGCAGGCTCCGACCTGAGTCGGACCACCCCGCCCGGCAACACGCCATACCCGCGTGTCACACCAATCGAGGAGCGCACCGTGCCGACACGCGATGAGAACTGGCCCAACGGCACCCCATGTTGGATCGACCTCATGGTCACCGATCCTGGCGCCGCCAAGCAGTTCTACTCCAGTCTGTTCGGCTGGGACATCCAGGACGGTCCGCCCGAGGCCGGTGGCTACGCCATGTGCCTGCTGAACGGCCGGCCGGTGACCGCCATCAGCCCCAAAGCGCAGGACAACCCCTTCCCCAACGTCTGGTCCACCTACCTGGCTTCCGACGACCTCGACGCATCCGTCGCCAAAGCCAAGGAGGCGGGCGGTCAGTTCATGATGGAGCCGATGGACGTCATGACCGCCGGTCGTCTCGCGTTCGGGATGGATCCGACAGGGGCGCCCTATGGCATCTGGCAGGGCGGCGACCACGTGGGGGTCGGCATCTTCAACGAGCCGGGCACCCTGGTCTGGAACGAGCTGATGACGCGGGACCACGAGGGCGCGAAAGCCTTCTATGGCAGCGTGTTCGGGTACACCTTTGAGGACGTGGGCCAGGGGTACACCTACGCCACGATCAAGCGCGCCGGTGACGGCGAGGTCGTCGGCGGCCTGGGCTTGCTCGACGCCAGCACGCCCGCTGAGGTCCCCCCAAGCTGGACGACATACTTCTTGGTGGAGGACTGCGACGCATCGGTCGGCAAGGCTGCCGCGCTCGGCGCTGACGTGGTCCGCCAACCGTTCGACACCCCGTTCGGCCGGATGGCAGCCCTGACCGGCGCCCAGGGCGAGGCGTTCTCACTTATCCAACCACCACCGATGGGCGACAGTGCCGGGGCAAGCTCGCAGGGCTGACCCGTAACCGGGGCAAGCCTGAACGGGCAAGGAACCGCCGTGGTCCCAGGTAGCCCGGTGACCTGTTCGGCGGGCGGCGCAGACTCTGGGAGGATGGCCACCATGGCCTCGCTTGCTGACGCGTCCCCGTCCATTGCCCTTGGCGCCCTCGACGGCCGCTACCGCACAGCCGTCGCCCCATTGGTCGACCACCTCTCCGAGGCCGCGCTCAACCGCGAGCGGGTCCGCGTCGAGGTCGAGTGGCTGATCCACCTCACCACCGGCCAGGTCGTCCCGAATGTTCGATCACTCACCGCGGATGAGCAGACACGCCTGCGCGCGGTCGTGGAGGACTTCGGTCCGGGCGACGTCGCTGAGCTCGCCGAGATCGAGCGAGAGACCGTCCACGACGTCAAGGCCATCGAGTACTACCTCAAGCGTCGCCTCAGCACGATGGCCGGCAAAACGATGGCCGGCACACAGGCCACCGGCCTGGCCGCGATATCCGAGCTGATCCATTTCGCCTGCACCAGCGAGGACATCAACAACCTCTCCTACGCGCTGATGGTCAAGGGAGCCGTCGAGCAGGTCTGGCTACCGCGAGCCACCGCCCTCGTGGACGCCGTCGCCGACATGGCCAGGGATTTGCGCGACGTACCGCTCCTCGCACGCACGCACGGCCAGCCTGCCACGCCGACAACGATGGGCAAAGAACTGGCAGTGATCGCGTACCGCCTGAGGCGCCAGCTCGCCCGCATCGGCCGCGCGGAATACCTCGGAAAGCTCAACGGAGCGACCGGCACGTATGGCGCCCACGTCGCCGCCGTGCCCGAAGCAGACTGGCCGGCGATCAGCAAGGCGTTCGTGGAGTCCCTTGGCCTGCAATGGAACCCGCTGACCACGCAGATCGAGAGCCACGACTGGCAAGCCGAGCTCTACAGCGACATGGCCCGCTTCAACCGGATCCTGCACAACCTTTGCACCGACGTCTGGACCTACATCTCGATGGGCTACTTCGCCCAGGTGCGCGGCCAGGGCACCGTCGGCTCGTCGACGATGCCGCACAAGGTCAACCCGAT
The DNA here is from genome assembly GCA_002404345.1 of Actinobacteria bacterium UBA4719. GTDB lineage: Bacteria > Actinomycetota > Actinomycetes > Actinomycetales > Dermatophilaceae > UBA4719. The sequence continues at coordinate 33,842 of DHJN01000049.1, forward strand.
CCGCTTCGAGAACGCCGAGGCCAACCTCGAGGT
>DHJN01000062.1:0-230 GCA_002404345.1 Actinobacteria bacterium UBA4719
AGGTTGGTGTTGGGGACCTTGTGCGCGCCGGGGACCAGCGGTTCGAAGGGTTCCTTGGCGAACGGGATACCGGTGATGGACAGTGCGCCCTGCGGGGTGCCGTGGTAGGCGATGTTGCGGCTGATCACCTTGTACTTGCCCGGCTTGCCGGTGAGCTTGAAGAACTGCTTGGCCAGCTTCCAGGCCGACTCGACCGCCTCGCCACCACCGGTGGTGAAGAAGACCCGGTT
>DHJN01000062.1:307-2595 GCA_002404345.1 Actinobacteria bacterium UBA4719
AAGACCCGGTTGAGGTCACCGGGCGTGCCGGCCGCCAGACGTTCCGCCAGCTCGATGGCCGCCGGGTGCGCGTAGGACCACAGCGGGAAGAAGGCTAGCTCGCGCGCCTGCTTGGCGGCCGCGTCGGCTAGCTCCTCTCGGCCGTGGCCGACCTGCACGACGAAGAGCCCGGCCAGGGCATCGAGGTACTTGCGGCCCCGGTCATCCCAGATGTAGGCGCCCTCGCCCTTGACGATGATGGGGACCGAACCGCCCGCGCCGCCGGACTCCTTTGGTTCGTAGGTGGATTGACGGGTGAAGTGCATCCACAGGTGATCGCGCGCTGCATCGGCATATGCCGTGCCCGCGGGTGTCCTGCGAGGCGATGGGGATACGTCTTTGAATGTCTCAGCGTTGCTTGTCTGCGTGGTGGTCATCGGGTACCCCAGTTGTAATGCTGCTTGTTGAGCTTCAGATAGACGAACGTCTCGGTGGAGACCACGCCCGGCAGGGTGCGGATCCGCCGCGACACGAGGTCGAGCAGCTCGTCGTCGTCCTCGCAGACGACCTCGACGAGCAGGTCAAAACTGCCTGCAGTGGTGACGACGTAGGACACCGCGGACATGTCGGTGATGCGGTCGGCGACCGGCCGGAGCTCACCCTCCACGCGGATCCCGACCATGGCCTGGCGGGTGAATCCGAGCTGCAGGGGATCGGTGACCGCAACGATCTGCATCACCTCGCTGTCGAGCAGGCGCTGCACGCGTTGCCGGACGGCGGCCTCGGACAGCCCCACGCTCTTGGCGATGGTCGAGTAGGAACGGCGGCCGTCGGCCTGCAGGTGCTCGATGATCGCCTTGGACACGTCGTCGAGGCCGCCGCCGCTTGGCGGTTTGCGGTTGAGCGGTTTGGGGTTGAGCGGTTTGCGGTCGGGCGGTGTGCGGTCGACCATGCGGCCTCTGCCGGTCACCGAAGTTCGTGGGCTCACGAGGCGATCGTGTCTGGTCCCACCCGGTCTTGGCAAGTCCTCACACGACGGAAATCGTTGTCAATCTGCAGAACTGCAACGAATTCAGCACCATCTTGCCCTGAACACTGTTGAAAACTTCACTTCTGTCTTAGAGTGCCCTCACCAGAACCCGCCCGGATCAGGAGTCTCTTGTGAGTGCAAGCCCCCGCATCCTTCGCAACTTCGTCAACGGCGAGTACGCCGAGCCCGACAGCGATGCGACCTCCGACATCATCAGCCCGGTGACCGCCCAGGTGGTCGCCACCGCGCCGTTGTCCTCGGCCGCGGAGGTGGACCGCGCGTATGCCGCAGCTGCCGCGGCCTTCGAGGTGTGGGGTGACACGACGCCCAGCCAGCGTCAGCACGCTCTTCTGAAGTTCGCCGATGCGGTCGAGGCTCGCGCTGATGAGCTCGTGCACCTCGAGGCAGAGAACACCGGCAAGCCGTATGCCCTCACGGCCACCGAAGAGCTGCCGCCGATGGTCGACCAGATCCGCTTCTTCGCCGGTGCCGCCCGGGTCCTGGAGGGGCGCGCGGCCGGTGAGTACGTCAAGGGTCACACCTCGTGGGTCCGTCGTGAGCCGATCGGCGTGATCGGGCAGGTCACGCCGTGGAACTACCCGATGATGATGGCCATCTGGAAGATCGCGCCCGCACTCGCCGCCGGCAACACGGTCGTGCTCAAACCGAGCGACACCACGCCGGAGACCACCCTGCTGCTGGCGGAGATCGCCGCCGAGTTCCTTCCCGCCGGCACGCTCAATGTCGTGACCGGCGACCGTGACACCGGGCGCGCCATCGTGCAGCACAAGACGCCGGCGATGGTCTCGATCACCGGCTCGGTGCGCGCCGGCATGCAGGTCGCCGAAAGCGCCTCCCACGATCTCAAGCGCGTCCACCTCGAGCTAGGTGGCAAGGCGCCCGTTGTCGTCTTCGATGACGCGGATCTGGAGGCAGCCGTGGAAACCATCGCCACGGCCGGCTACTTCAACGCCGGACAGGACTGCACCGCGGCAACGCGGGTGATCGCTGGTCCGCGCATCCACGACGACTTCGTCGCCGCCCTGGCCCAGTACGCCGGATCCAGCGCCAAGGTCGGCCTGCCCGACGACGAGGACGCGTTGTTCGGTCCGGTCAACAACGTCAACCAGCTCGCGCACGTCGAGGGGTTCGTGTCCAGGCTTCCGGACCACGCCAGTATCTCCGCCGGTGGCAGCCGGGTCAGCGGGCTCGGCGACGGCTACTTCTTCCAGCCGACGGTGCTGTCCGGCCTGCGTCAGGACGACGAGGCGATCCAGCG
>DHJN01000062.1:2684-3062 GCA_002404345.1 Actinobacteria bacterium UBA4719
GAGGCGATCCAGCGCGAGATCTTCGGCCCGGTCATCACGGTGCAGAAGTTCTCCGACGAAGCCGAGGCGCTCGCCTGGGCCAACGGCGTCGAGTACGGACTGGCCAGCAGTGTCTGGACCAAGGACTTCGGCCGGGCCATGAGAATGTCGCGAAAGATGGACTTTGGCTGCGTCTGGATCAACACCCACATTCCCCTCGTGGCCGAGATGCCGCACGGCGGCTTCAAGCACAGCGGCTACGGCAAGGACCTGTCCATGTACGGCTTCGAGGACTACACGCGGATCAAGCACGTGATGGCCAACCTTGCCTGATGAACCCGGTCCCCAGCAGTGGCGGCGCAGCAAAAATCGAGGCGAGGTACGGACTGCCGGAGCCTT
>DHJN01000119.1:0-4086 GCA_002404345.1 Actinobacteria bacterium UBA4719
CTACGACTATGCCGGGGCCCTGCACTGCAACCTGTCCGAACCCCGGCTGCGGCGCTGAGATTCCTCTAGTCAGCACTTGGTGGCTATCCAAGAAGAAGGACCGGCCGACGTGGATTCAGCCTATTGTCACCGGCAAACGGGTCGACTTCGAGATTAGGACTGCCGTAGCGGGACCGCCCGAGCCGCCCAAGCGCGGCCGCGGGGCGAAGTTCACCTGCATCATCTGCAACGACACGACGACCGATGCCTACATCAAGGCCGAGGCGATGGCGGGGCGTATGGGAGCTCGTCTGCTCACTGTTGTTACCGAAGGTAACCGTCGGCGCCTCTACTTGCCTGCCACGGACGCCCAGATCGAACTGGCCGCAGTTGCGCGGCCGGTCGATGTCCCTGAGGAGCCGCTGGCCATCGACCCGCGGAACATCTGGTGCGTCAGCTACGGCCTGACCACGTTTGCTGACCTGTTCACGAACCGACAGCTGACGGCGTTGACGACCTTCAGCGACCTGGTCGGCGAGGCTCGTGATCGTGTCGCGGCCGATGCCAAGGAAATTGGTTTGGTTCCTGAGGACGCCGAGTCCTACGCCAACGCCGTCGCCTTGTACCTCGGATTTGCGGTTAGCAGGCTGGCTGACTACGGCTGCACGATCAGCACCTGGATGCCGGATCCCAAGAACGAGGGCATCCGCAACACCTTTGCCCGTCAAGCGATTCCGATGACCTGGGACTACGCAGAGGCAAACCCCTTCAGTCAGTCTTCAGGCAACTGGCTCTTCATGATTCGGGGTATTGGGAGAGTTCTCGACGCAAACGCCGCGGCTGCCACTGCTGGAGTGGCCTGTCAGGCGAACGCGGAGACAGCCATTGAGCGAGGACAAGCAGTCTGTACGGACCCTCCCTACTACGACAACATCGGATACGCCGACCTATCGGACTTCTTCTACGTCTGGCTACGCCGCTCTCTTGGTTCGATCTACCCCAATGTCACCGGAACGATGCTGACACCCAAGACAGATGAACTCGTCGCGACTCCGTACCGCTTCGGCGGGAGCAAGGCCAAGGCGGAGGAGCATTTCGAGAGGGGCTTCGTGCGCACCTTCACGCGGATCCGCGAGATGCAGGCGCCCGACATACCGATCACGGTCTTCTACGCTTTCAAGCAGGCCGAGTCTGACGACGCTGGCACCGCGTCGACCGGATGGGAGACCATGTTGAACGGCCTGATCGAAGCCGGCCTGTCAGTGAGCGCCACCTGGCCGATGCGCACCGAGCGGTCCGGGCGGACGATTGGCATCGGGTCCAACGCGCTCGCGTCGTCGATCGTGCTCGCCTGCCGCCCGCGCCCCATGCGCGCCGAGGCGACAACACGGCGTGGCTTCATCGCGGCGCTGAAGAACGATCTGCCACGCGCTCTGCGCGAAATGCGGCAGGGCAGCGTCGCCCCGGTCGACCTGGCGCAGGCCGCGATCGGGCCTGGCATGGCTGTGTTCACTCGCTACTCGCGGGTGGTAGAGGCGGACGGAGCCGAAATGACCGTGCGCACCGCGCTGGCCTTGATCAACCAGGTGCTGGACGAGACGCTGTCCGAGCAGGAGGGTGACTTCGACTCCGACACAAGGTTCTGCGTCAAGTGGTTCGGCCAATACGCTTGGGACGAGATGGATTCCGGCACCGCGGACGTCCTCGCACGCGCGACGAACACCTCGATCGAAGGCCTCCAGCGGGGCGGTGTGTTCCGTGCCGTCGCCGGCAAAGCGCGCCTGTTGAGCCCCGAGGACTTGTCGGATTCATGGGATCCGCTGACGGATGTGCGGACCAGTGTCTGGGAGGTCACCTTGCACCTGGCGAAGGCGGTGAGTGAGCGCGGCGCGGACGCCGGGGCTGCGCTCATGAACGCCGCGGGACAGCGTGTCGATCTCGATGTCGTCAAGGAACTGGCTTACCTGCTCTACAACATCTGTGAGCGCAGGGGCTGGACCTCGAGCGCGTTGCTCTTCAACGGGCTTGGTACGTCGTGGGGCGACATCGAGTCCACCGCGCGCACGGCCGTTGGCAAGCCCACGGCGGTTGCTCAAACCTTTAGCTTCGACGAGGAGGGCTGATGATGATGCGCACGTTGCCGACGAACTTGAGAAGAACTGAAAACCCATTGGGTCGTGACACGTTTTCAAACTTGAGGGAATCGGCATGGCAACGCTGAGCAACAAGGACCGCGTCGGCAAGGGGCTTGACCTATTGGCCGCGGGGCTGCTGCCTTTCGTCAATCCGCGGATGGCGGCCGCGGCGGGCAACGCAGGTGGTGATTGGGTTCGCCTGCTAGAGGCTCGCGACACTGCCAAGCTCGGCAAGGCAGTTACCCACAGCGAGAGCGACCCGGCTGTGCTCTTGCGAGTGCTGACGGAGGAGTGGCGGGTTTTCAAAGACGACCTGTCCCGGGTCGAGCAGTCCTTCGCCTCGGAGTTGCGTGACGTTCGCAACAAGCAGGCCCACGGGCACGCTTTCACGGCCGACGACACGTATCGCGCGCTTGACACCATGGAGCGTCTGTTGACAGCCGTCGGCGGTGTCGATCAAGCAGAGCAGGTCCGCCGTCTTCGCGCCGACCATCAGCGCACCACGTTCGAAGCCGAGACGAAGAGACTGGTCAAACAGCAGGACGTCACCGTCTCGGTGGCGGGACAAGGCCTGCGGCCGTGGCGGGAGGTGCTCGCGCCCCACGACGACGTGGCGACGGGCAACTTCTCAGCGAGTGAGTTCGCAGCCGACCTGCACATGGTGGCGTTCGCCGGCGACGATAAGACGTTGGGCCGGGAGTACGTCGACCCGGTGGAGTTCTTCCGCCGCACCTTCCTGACCGAAGGCCTCAAGGAGCTGCTGGACCGGACCGTTCGTCGCGTGGGTGGGGACGCTAACGCGAGCCCGATCATCAACCTTCAGACCAACTTTGGTGGCGGCAAGACGCACTCGATGCTGGCTCTGTGGCACCTGATGTCCGGGACACCGGTCGCCAAGCTGTCCCAGGAAGTTCAGGACCTCGTCGCTGGTCGACAGCTTCCAGCCAAGGTGGGACGTGTCGTGCTCGTTGGCACGCACCTGTCCCCAGGCTCCCCGACGATCAAGCCGGACGGCACGGAGGTGCGCACGCTGTGGGGCGAGATGGCCTGGCAGCTGGGCGGCGCAGCGGCATACAAGCGGGTGGCTGAGGCGGACGCGATGGGGACGAACCCAGGTGAAGAGCTGCGTCAGCTCGTCAGCGCTCATGCACCCTGCTTGATCCTCATCGACGAGTGGGTCGCGTACGCACGTCAACTGTGGGGTCGTGAGGACCTGCCGGCGGGCACGTTCGACACACAGTTCACCTTTGCGCAGTCGCTGACCGAGGTTGTCAAGACTGTTCCGGGTGCGATGCTCGTGATCTCGATCCCGGCGTCGCATGACCCGGAGAAGGACCCAGGAGTGGGCGGGTCAGCCATCGAGGTCGGCGGCCCGAACGGGCAGGAAGCGTTGCAGCGCCTGCAGAACGTCGTGCGCCGCGTTGCGGATCAATGGCGTCCGGCGTCGAGTCAAGAGTCGTTCGAGATCGTGCGACGGCGACTGTTCGTCGAGCCGAACGCGTCTGCTAATGCTGACATCTCGGCGGTGGCCCGGCAGTTCACCCAGTTCTACGCCCGTCACGCTGGTGAGTTCCCGCGTGAGGTCAGCGACATGGCGTACGAGACGCGGATCAAGGCCGCGTATCCGCTGCACCCGGAGCTGTTCGACCGGCTGTATGAGGACTGGTCGACGCTTGAGCGCTTCCAGATGACTCGGGGTGTGCTGCGGTTGATGAGCTCGGTCGTGCACGCATTGTGGGTGAGCCAGGACGCCTCACCGATGATCCTGCCCGGGACGGTGCCGCTGGACGTGCCGACGGTGGCCAGTGAGATCACGCAGTACCTGCCGGACTCGTGGAAGCCGATCATCGACACCGACATCGACGGCCCCAACTCGACTCCGACGAAGGTCGACGCCGAGCGGCCCCTGCTCGGTGCGCGAGCCGTCACCCGGCGCCTGGCGCGCTCGATCTTCATCGGGTCCGCGCCGACC
>DHJN01000119.1:4205-26021 GCA_002404345.1 Actinobacteria bacterium UBA4719
GACACCGTGGGCAACTTCGGGTCCTCGTTGGAGCTGCTGTCACAGCGCGCGACGTACCTGTACTCCGACGCCAACCGTTACTGGTACGACACGCAGGCCTCCGTGACGCGGAAGGCTGCGGACTATGCCGACGGGCTGCGGGACAAGCCGGAGGAGGTCTGGGCCGAGATCGTCCGTCGGCTGCAACCGGAGTCCCTTCATCGCGGCGGGTTCGCCGCTGTCTCGGTTGCGCCGGACTCGTCCTCGGAGATCCAGGACACCGAGGAAGCCCGCCTCGTCATCCTGCACCCGTCCCAGACACACTCCAAGGGGTCCGCGGACTCATCCGCAATGACGTTCGCCGGTGAGGCGTTCGACCGACGGGGCTCGGCGCAGCGGACGAACCGGAACATGGTCGTCTTCCTAGCCGGCGATTCCAAACGCATGGAGGAGCTGTCCGAGTCGGTTCGGCACTACCTGGCGTGGACGTGGGTGTCCGCCCGCAAGGTGGATCTCGACCTCTCCCCGCAGCAGCTCAATCAGGTCGACTCCAACGTGACCCGCAACGACGAGGACGTGACCGCTCGGATCGCCCAGACCTACCACTGGGCCCTCGTGCCAGAGCAGCCCGACCCGGGACGTCCGGCCGTTATGGCGGTCGAGAAGGCCGAGGGTGCCAATGCCCGACTTGCTGAACGGGTCACGGACAAGCTGATCAGATCTGGGCTGCTTGCGAGCTCGGTTGCGGCTCGTTCGATTAGGCTCGACATGGATCAGCGCCTGAGTTCGGTGTGGGACCGCGGGCACGTGTCGGTCGGGGAGCTTTGGGGGTACTACTGCAAGTACCCCTATCTCACGCGAATGCGAGATCGCTCCGTCCTGGTGGATGGTGTGCTGTCCACGCTGACCTCGCTCATGTGGGATCTCGAGGGTTTTGCCCTGGCAGACTCCTACGACGAGGCCAGCGGCAGGTATGTAGGGCTGGTCCTGCCAAGCGGCGATGCCCGGTTCGGGCAGATCACTGACGGGTCGCTGCTCGTGGCGCCCTCGGTTGCCAAGGCCCAGACAGTGCCTGCATCGGCGCCGGGCGAAGAGACTGGAGAGGGCACGGATGTCAGTCGTGGAGGGCTGGGCGGCTCGGCGTTTGTGGATGGGGCCGGCTTGGAGCGCGGAGTCGTTGTGCCGGATAAAGCTCACAACATCCGGTACTTCGGGGTCTTCCGTGTCGACCCCGAGCGCTACGCCCGGGACCTGACCCGCGTCAGCCAGGAGGTCCTGCAGCAGCTCGCCGCGGTGGACGGGGCCCAGCTCGATGTCACCATCGAGGTGCACGCCAAGACACCGGACGGCTTCCCAGACGACAAGGTGCGGGTGGTGCTGGAGAACGCGCGGACGCTGAAGTTCGAGCAGTCCTCGTTCGAGGACGACTGAGCTCGTGACCGCCGGCCATGGTGCGCCCGTGACCGTCGCCTCCGTCGTGGGCGCTGACGCTCGGGAAGTCTCATCGCGTGCCCGAGACCTGGTTGCTCGCGCCGGGCGCGTTTCCGAGTCGGAGGACATAGCGCGCCAGCATGTCCAGCAGGCGTTCGCGGCGCTGCGGTCTGAGATGGTGCGCCGCGATCTGGCCGCAATCCCGGTGGAGCGGTTGAAGGACTCGACCGCTGGTCGACTTCGTTTTGGTCCCCTCGCGTCTGCGGGTTATGTCACCGTGCTCGACGTACTTGATGCCACTCCGTCGGCGTTGTTGAGCGTGCCGGGCGTTGGCCAGCAGACAGCAACCCAGATCCATGCCGCCGCCAGGCAAGTCGCAACAGCCATCGAAGACGGTCTCAAAGTTCGGGTGGATCTCGATCCTGGCAACGTCCTGAGCACAAGTCTGTTGGTCGCATTGAGCCGGCTCGACCGGGTTCAACGCGCGGCATCGCAGGTGCGGGAACACGCCCGGACTGTCGCAGAGTCAGCCGGACCGGACGTCGAGACGGCCACACCGACGACCGGCCGGGTCCGCTGGTTCTTCACCGGCCGCGCAAAGAAGGAACGTGCTTCCGAAGCACTCTCAAGGCTCACTGAGTGCCTGACGTGGGCTGACGGCCAAGACATCTGGAGCCAACTCGACGTCGTGACGGCTGAAGCGCAGACAGCCGATCCGCCCGAGCAGGTGTGGCGCGACTTCGAACGGCGATCCCCGGAGTTCTACGGGCTTTTGGGCGAGGTCGTTGACCTCAAGCTCGACGTCGCGGCATCGGAGGGATTCCTCCCGGCGGAGATCCTCGCGAGTGTCCATGAGCAGCAGCTCGACGAGACGTTCCTCAATGTGTCTCTGCGCGGCTACCAGTCCTTCGGAGCTCGGTTCGCCCTGGTGCAGCGGCGCGTCATCATTGGCGACGAGATGGGCCTCGGGAAGACGATCCAGGCCATCGCTGCGATCGCTCACCTCAAGTTCACTGGTGGCACGCACTTCCTCGTCGTCTGCCCGGCGAGCGTCCTGATCAACTGGACACGGGAGGTGGCCGCACGAAGCCACGTCACGGCATACCAGCTGTATGGACCCGACCGGGAGGTCAACCTGCGCCGCTGGGTGAGCCGTGGCGACGTGGGCGTGACGACGTTTGAGTCCCTGCGCACGCTGACGATTCCCTCCGAAGTCCGCATCGGCATGCTCGTGGTCGATGAAGCCCACTACACCAAAAACCCTGCGACGCAACGCTCCCAAAACGTCAACACCATGGCGCAACGGTGCGAACGCGTCCTCTTCCTCACCGGTACGCCGATGGAGAACCGGGTCGAGGAGTTCCGGAACCTCGTGGGCTACTTGCAACCGCGGCTGGTCGCCAATGTGGAGGGCCGGTATGCGATCGCCGGCCCCGACGCATTCCGCAAGGCCGTCGCGCCCGTTTACCTGCGCCGCAACCAGGAAGACGTGCTCACCGAGCTCCCCGCGCTCTTACAGGTCGATGAATGGGAGGAGTTCGGTTCCATCGACTTCGCGGCCTACCGCGATGCGGTCGCGCGAGGGAACTTCATGGCGATGCGTCGGGCCGCCTTCGCCAGCGGAGATCCGCGGAGCTCGGCCAAGTTGCACCGGCTCCTCGAGATCGCCGACGAGGCCGGCGAGAACGGTCACAAGGTGCTGGTCTTCTCGTTCTTCCGCGACGTGCTGGCGACTGTTCACCGAGCCCTGGGACCACGAGCCTTCGGACCGCTGACCGGTGACGTCACCCCCGCGAAACGGCAAGCGCTGGTCGACGCATTCACCCGGGCAGATGGCCCCGCAGTCCTGGTGAGCCAGATCGCAGCCGGCGGGGTCGGGCTGAATATGCAGGCCGCCTCGGTCGTGATCCTGTGTGAGCCCCAGGTCAAGCCCACGACGGAGGCGCAGGCCGTTGCTCGTGCACACCGTATGGGACAGCTCCGGACTGTCCAGGTGCACCGGCTGCTCACCCAGGACAGCGTCGACCAACGCATGCTGGAGATCCTCGAAGGCAAAGCTCGTCTATTCGATGAGTACGCGCGTCGAAGCGAGGTGGCGGACACCAGCCCTGAGGCTGTCGATATCTCTGAGGTGTCGCTCACCCGCGAGGTGGTGGCCAAGGAGCAAGAGCGTCTCGCCCTGAAGATCATGGCTGAGATGGCTACGCCTGGGGTCGACAACTACGCCGAGGAAACGGACTCCTGATCATGCCGGGTCGGTGCTGACCTCTCGTCATCATCGCAACCTCTACCGGATGCGGGCGCACCGATGGGCCGTGGGCTTGTGCTGGCAAGAGCAGTGCCGCCGTTTGGGCGGCCGCTGAGCCTTGGTGTCGGGCAGTCTGAGGCCCTGCTTGGTTCCCGACGCTGGCTGGCAGATCATCGCCTACTCCTGGGTCGGTTGGCTGGCCACCAGAGCCAGAGACGGGCAGACGACGGGGCCGGTCAGGCGGTGGATGCGCTCGAGAGTCCGCGGCTCGGGCAAGCAGCGCCGAAGGAACCGCCCGAGCGCGTCCCCGAGCTCGTGGTCGGCCACGAACCGGTCGGAGTCGTCCTGTGCGCGCATGCGCCAATTGCGCTGCCACTCCGGGGCCAGGTACGTCAGAGCGATGGACACGGCCACCACCAGTCCTCCAGCGATCCGGCCGTCGGCCACGGACTGCGCAACCGCGACCGCGCTCACCACGAACCGAATGCGCCAGGCGAATTCGGTTAGCGGCAACAAACCGATCGCCTTTGCGATCACCAGGCAGACCGTACGCACCAGCTGCCACGGAATCGTCCAGAACTCGACCGCGATGTCGAACCTGGTCTGGCCCAGGCGAATCCGTCCGACGGCGGCGGCGACCACGGCAGCCGCCTGGTCGGCCGGCAGCTGGCCCAACTGGGCGGCCCGCAGGAGACCGGCAGAGACCACGACGCTGCGGCGCCCTGCTGCGCCAGCGCTGATCCCCACCTCACCGTCGCGCGCGTAGAGCTCGACCGCCGGCGGGCCGAGGCCCCTCTGGCACAGGAGCGCGATCGCTGGCGCCAGAGCCGCAGCCTCCACCTCGCTCAAGACCCGTGCACGGCCCAGCAACCGGACCGATGGCCGCTCCAGGCCGCCCGCGCACAGAACGACCGTCAGGGTCAGGCCGCCGGCGAAGAGCGCCAAGCCCGGCAATGGCGGGAGCAGGGCACCGATCATGCAGGTCAGCACGGTGCTCACGACCAGGCCCGGCGACCGGGCCAGCGCCTGCGACATCCCCGGTGAACGTGCCATCGCCCTCCACATCCATGAGTGAAGCCACTAGTGCGATTGCCTCGATTTTGGCGATTGTCAGCCGCCAGCGGCCGGACCCGCCCTTAGGGACTTCGAGATCAAGTCTGGGCCCACCCTCCGACACCGCGGCGAGTTATCCACAGCCGCCGACCGAGGCAGGCACCAAAACCGGGCGGGATGGCTGGATGGACACGGAAGACCCGAACGAGACAAGGAGCTGGAACCGTGATGACGACCGACACAATCGACCAGGACGCCGGGGACACGCTGGCCGCGGTCGCCCGGCTGTTGCACCACGCGGCGGTCCGCGCCTGGGCGCAGGCCGAGTCCGAAGGGCCCCGGTCGTCTCTGCATCTGCTGGGCCTGGGGATCCACATCGCTTCATGCCAGGCGGTGGCCATGCTGCCGCCCGACGCCAACCTGGAGGGACAGCCCCCGACACAGGACGACGTCGCGCAACTGCTGCGTTCCGCCGAGGAGCTGACCCGCGCCATCCCGGTCCTGGACCAGCCGGCCGGGATCTCGCCGCTGGTCGTGGCCATCTGCGACCTCATGCGCGAGGCGACGCCGTGAAACGACAGGACGAGCGCAGCGTCGGCGAGCTGCTCCTGGATGCCGACTTCACCACCCGCCAGGGCCTAATGGACGTTAGCGGGCAGGACGCGTCGGCGATGCTGCGAACCTGGGGCGAGGTTGTCCAGTCCGCCTCCGAACTCTGGGCCACCCTTCCTCAGCCCTTCCGAGGAACCAATAGCCCAATCGACGGTGCCACCATGCATCGGCTGGAGTCGATGAGCCAGGCGATGCACCGTGACCAGGTCCGGCGGGGATGGCCCGGCGACGGCCCCAGCGACGAGCGGCTGCTCCACGTCGCAGAGACGTTCACCCGCGCCGCCGACCTCATCGGCCGCCGAGGCGGACACATCGGCCCCACGGACCCCGCGATCCGTGCAGACCTTGACGCCGCCCGCATGCGGATCATGCACACCCTTTACGTCAGCGCCCACAGCGTGGGCGTCGCGGCACAACAGCACGTAGCCGACGTGGAACTGGCCACCACCCGCGGCATGTCAGACCGGGGGAGACGCGCAGTGCCCCGAGGACAGGACGCCATCAACAGGCTCGCCGCGTTCGAGCAGCTCGCGGGCGCCTACGTCGGCACCCAGTTCGCGCGTGCCGCCCAGGGCGAACATGTGCACGGACCCCACGGCGCTGAACGCCTCCAGCGGGCTCTCATCGGCTGGGACATCCAGGCCCACCGCACGCTGGCCGCCACCCCCACCCCGGCCAATCTGCTCCTGGCCAGCCGATCCCAGGCCGGCATCGCCACAGCTGCGGCCGCGATCCTGCATGCCGGCGCCAGCACCGGCCACGTCGACACGCACGCCTACGAGGACCGCCTTGCCCCCACCCTCGACGCCACCCAGCGGGCCTGGACCCACGTCGCCGCCCGGTGGGCCGAGATGACCACCCCCGCCAGCCGCACCGACTCGGACCTGGTCCACGCGGCAGGCGAGCTGCGTGCCGCCGTCCGCGAGGTCGCCCACGACAAGACCACCTGGGCTCGCCCCGAGGTCATGGCCGGTCGCGTCGACCTGGGCGAAGCAGCCGAGTACTTCCAACAGGCCTTGTCCACCGCAGTCGATGTCGCCTGCGTGACACGCGACGTCGCCGCCCAGGACGCCAACCTCTCCGGCCCGGCCCGCGCCATGTCCCACCGGGCCAACGCAGACATCGACCGCGCAGCCGACCCCAATCACCGAGACGAAAACGTCGTCTGGGTCACTGCTGGCGATGTCTACGCCAATCGCATGGTGACCATTCCCGCGCCCGTCCGCGCTGGACTCGTCGACGCCACCGACGCCCTCGTCCAGACCGCCAGCAAAGCCATGTCAGCTGCCGCGTGCCTCGACAGAGGCGCCCAAGACAGACCCATGGGATCAGGGCAGGAGCCGGCCGTACCTCGCAGCCGTCGACCCGAGGGGCCCGCGCCTGCGGCTCAGGAGGTACGTCGTGTCGCCCGACCGTAGCGCTACCCAATCCTCGATGACCGCAGACAAGCCCTCCCCTTCCATAGGGATGGCGAAGGCGAGCAGGTCAAGCCGCTCGGCAGAGAGGAAGTGAAGAGGCGATGATCATCCCCGAAACGCAAGTCGTTCGCCTGCTACGGAAGACAGCCAATCTGCTCAACTCTGTCGCCGAAGCTGCGTGGGTTGCCGATACCCGATCATTGGCAAGGTGGGAGCTTCACCGTATCGGAACCGACGCCTTCCTCGCACAGCGCGACATTCTCGACATGCTGGGTCAGCCCGGAGTGGTGGCGGCGCCCGAAGTCGACTTCGACATCGCGGCTGCGCTCGACCAGGCAGCTCAAACCATGGCCACGATTCCGGAAGAGTTCCAAACCCTGGTCACCCAGAGGCTGCAGGGACAAATCGCCTCGCTTGCCGAACGCGTGATTGCCCTCCGGCATGCGATTCAACTCTGATAGGACGGTGGTCCCCTTGCCTGACAATGAGCGGTCGCTAGGAAGTTCTGTTGTCGACCCGCTGTGGACTATCCAGGACGTCTCGGCCTACCTGGCGGTGCCCGTGCGGACGCTCTACCAGTGGCGTCACCGGGGGGAGGGTCCTCCGGCGATTCGCCTCGGACGTCACCTGCGTTATGACCCCGATAGCGTTCACAGCTGGGCGCTGAACCAGGCGAGCTGAAATGGCTCAGTTGATCCGAGACCATCGTGCTGGCTGCTGGCTTGCTCGCAGGCGCGACCCGTCTGGGCATCAACGGAAGAGGTCATTCGCCCTGAAGTCGACGCCCAACGCTGGCTCGACCAGGCCCTCTCACTGGGTGTGACCCGTTTCTCCGGACCGATGAGCCTGGCAGCGCAACGCGCCCTCATCGCCGAAGAGCGTGCGCTCATTCCTAGAATGACCGCCCGTCGTAGCGACTTGTTCGCCGTCGAACCTACTGCTCCGCGTCGATCGTTGAAGTCTCACTGTCCAGAGTCTTAAGGCCAGCCGGGCCTGGATGCCTTATGGAGGCGACAGTCGGCGACTCGTAAGAAAAGTCGAACTCGTCGAAGCCGCCCGCGACTCCGGACGGAAGCTCATTGTCAGCGACAATAAATTGCAGCCTCCCTGGCGTGACGGCGACCTGGGTCGCGAACCGTCGGTACATCTGCCCAGCGATGTCTTCCTCAGCATTCAAGGCGAGACGAGGGCTGTCGAGGAGCAAAAACGCCGGAACATAGGTATCTCGTCGACGGGCGGCGACTGTCACGAGAGAGACCCAGTAGGCAACCTGCGTGGCACTGATGATGCCACCACCAGCGCTGACTTCGGAGAACGGCCTCCCGTTCAGGAGCGGAAGGTAGGAGTCTGGGCTTATCGAGGCGGTCTCGATGCTGGGGATACCGAAATCCGTAACAGTGCTCTGGAACTCGGCATCCAGTTCGGCGAAGATCTCCCTCTTCCGTCGAGCGAGCTCGCTTTCGAGCGTCCGCAACTCATTCTTGAGTCGCGCACGACGCGTCGTCAGTTCTCCGGCCCTACTCGCGAGATCCTCGGCCCGATCCCACTGGATCAATACTTGCTCTAGCGACTTCTGCTCGGTGGCCGAGCTTGCGAGCTTGGCCGCCGCGTCGGCATATGCCTGAAGCCGAGGTGTGACTCGTGTGGCGGTTCGCTGGTCGATCTCTGCCGTGAGGGAGCGCACCAGTGCACTTCGGTTCTCGATCGCCGCAGCGGTCTGCGATCCCTGCTCGGCAAGAATCCTCAGCTGGTGGTCGATCTCAGCAAGCTGTTCCCGAAGTTGTTCAGTCTCATACTGCTCACTTGCTGGAAGTCCTGCCAAGACGTCTTCCTGCAAGCACACAGGGCAACATCCGACCGCCACTTCACGTTGATCAAGACGCTGCGTGCAGCGGGGGCAGACCGAGAACTCGATGTTAGCAAGGCGGAGTCCGGCAGACTCCATACGTGCGAGCCGCTGAATGTCCAGCGAGACGCGACGCTGTTCTGTTGCGTACTCCTCGCTCTGACGCTTGAGCTCGATAGCCAAGTCTCGCGCTTGCGTCAGCGAGCCCTCTGCCTCGTTGAGGAGGTCGCGAAGAACCTGCGATTGTCTATCCACGACGGCGGCCAGTTCATCCTGCAACGCCGCGAAGGCTGCCTTGGCTTCCCTCTCGTCCTGCCGTGCCTGAGCAGTCTTGAGTTCGGCGTCGAGGCGACTTGTTAGCCCTGTGTCGGCGAGGAAATGCTCCACGATCGAGGATTCGCGATCCGCGGCCTCGATTTGGCCCTTCAGTGTGTTGATCTCAGAGCGCATGTTGAGCATCGACGAAGTCGTGATCCCGAAGAGCAACTCAAAGACCGACTTGCGCTTTGGGTCGTAGTAGCCCTCGCGGCTCCACGCTATGTCTCGATTCATCTCGGCCTGGGGCACGTACATGAAGCGGTAGACGTCGTTGAACGTGATCTCACTGCCGGCGCTCGTGCTTCGGGCGCCCCTTGCCGCGGCCTTGAGCCCAGGGTCAAGGCCCATTGCATGAAGTAGGAGGTCGCTGATCAAGCGCTCGTCACCGCTGATGAAGTGGTCCCGCATGCGCTCCCTGGTCACCAAATCAAGCACCCGGACGGTACGACGCCTATCCGGGTCGAGGCCGCGCGACAACTGAAGGTGGAGATCTCCCACCTGTAGAGAGACGTGTACATCGGTGATGTGGTCCCGCGCGACCGGCGCCAGCTTGCCATCGCCCCCAAGTCCAAACTTGATGAGCTCTAATAGCGTCGTCTTACCCACGCCCGTCTGGCCCGCAAGGATCGTAAGGTCGCCGGGGAATGCATAGTCGACCCCGCCATTCGATGTATCTAAGCGTAAGGACTCGATCCGGAACGTGACTGTCATGCGATGACCTCTCGATGTGGCCGGTCCATCAGGCCGGCGAGTCGGTCATAGATACGTTCCTTAAGCGCATTCCCGGACAGCCCTTCGGAAGCCTCGGCGACTACCTCGCATCGCTCGGCGATCTCTCGCCAGAGTGAATCTTCTGTCAGCGCTTGGGCAAATCTCCTACCGGCAGGCGTCGGCGCCAACGCGACGCTTCCACGCCGCCCCTTTACATACCGGAGCAATCCTCGAGAAATGAGCGCGCCCACGACCGGGTAGTAGCGGTCGTCCCAGGGTCCGTACTTGTAACGCGTCATCGGATCTTCCACTTCTGTGGGCGCAGCGACCTCTTCGTCACTCAGGTGCATTCTTGGCTCGTTGTCCGCAAGATCATCGAGGATGACTGAGGCGAGAGCGGGATAGCGAACCAGGAAGTCCAGCTTTGCGAGTTTGGTGAGGCCATCGAGCTTTCGGGCATGTCCAGGGTTGGCTGCGACCGCCTGGACCAGCAAGAGGACTCTGGCCTGGTGGTACGCGAGGTCATCGACCACCCAGCGAAGCGCTTCCCAGTCTTGGGTTTGCGTCATGACGCGGTCTCATCAGCGATTAACTGACGAAGCATCGCCTGCGCGTCGAACCTGTCTGTGTACCAAGTTCGGCAATTGTTGGCGAGTTCCGATACCCCACCTAGCATCAGATCAGCGCTAAGAGTTTGAGCTCCCCCTTGTCCTTCGATCGCCTGGAACCGCTGGCCAAGCTCCCGCCACAACTGATCGCCCCAAGTGTCGCCTTCGATCCGAACGACATCGGTCGCCTCGTCGACAACGCGCTTGAGCACGTTGTCGAGCTGCCGCCTCTGATCGGTCAGGCTGGGAGTGCTCAGGCGTGCGCGCCAGTACTGCCGGTATTGCAGCCGGAGGTCATCTGCCCGTTCAACGGCGTTATCGGAGCAACCACCTTGAGTCATCTTGACAGCCATTCGATTTGCCTTGATTCTGCGCGGCAGTGGCGCGTAGCCAGCGATGTTGGCCAGCGCAAAGCGGATTGCCGTCTCCACGTCAGCCAGTATCAGCGTCCGCGACGCAAGCGCTTCGTCGTGCTCCATCCCGAGCACGATCGGGAGGGCCCCGCCCGTGGATGGCCCTGCGTTTCGCATCCGTGGCCGGACGAGACCCAGGACTGATTGCCACACCGCGGCACCGCCGTTTGGCTGACCAAGCCGTACGGCGACCGGTCTCCCATAGCGCTCGGCGGCCAAGTCGGGCACTTGGTCACGTCGAGGCAGTGCGTCCTGAATGCGGAGTGCCGCAAGGAAGGAACGCACAACGTCATCCGGCTCAGGAGGAGGGGACGTGTCGTCAGATGCGAGGAGCGACGACATGGCTCTCTTGATTCCGCGGATGACCTCGAGTACTTCATCGTCTTGAGAGGCCGCGTCCCTTCGCAACAGATCGCAAACCCGCACGGTTTTTGCGGTATCGCCACTGCAGCCCGCTGTGGTGACGAGCCGACAGAGTGGGGACTGCCGGAGAGCTTGCCAACGATGGAACAGGTGCAAGACCCCGCCTTCGTTAAGGACCTGTCTGAACGTCGAGAATGGACCAGTGCTGGCCTCACGATGCTTCCCGGACACGATCTCGGAGAACCCGCCACAGACCACACTCCAATCCTCGTGATGCTCGCAAAGCACAGAGAAGCTTGCCCCGTCAACGAGGGCACCTGTTTCGTCGAGAGACTCGAAGTAGAGCGCAAGGATGTCGGCAGTGGCCATCATCGCCTGCCATTCGTACCGGTCAGCGGTCTCCGCCCCGGCATCGTCGGGCGGTGATGTCATCCGCAGGATTTCGTCTGGCTCTGACCCACGCGAGACTGCAGTCATGTCGCCCCCCTTCAGCGGGGAGCGGCTGTCTCGGGTGCGATCACAGATGCGAGCGTATCGACGGGAGGACAGTCGTTCAAGGCCGACTGACCAGCACGGAGCTGGCCCGAGGTCAACCGCGTCATTCCGCCGCCAAATGGTCTCACTCGTTCGGGGCGTGGTTGGACTGTCCCGTGGCCTCCTCGACCGCTCCCTGGAACCGGCGGTAGTCTGCCTTCTCGAGAAGTCCCTCCAGGAACTCTGCAACGAAGCCGCGGGCAGTCGTTGGATTCGAAGGCTCTGGGTGTGGCCAGGCAGAGTGCATCTCCCACCGCGTGACCATCAAACCGCCGCTAAGGCGTTCGAGGTTCTCAAGGCTGACGACGCGTTCAAGCTCGACCCCGTTCAGCATGAGCCACATCGCGAGGTGCCCATCCCGGGGGGCATCTTCCAACATGCGATCGCTCAGGGTCAGTGCGACGTCGGGGGCGGTTAGCAGAGTGCTGAGAATGTCGGCGAGTTCTGCAAGCGTGAGGGCCGCCGGCGCGGGCGCGGGCGTCGTTCGGTGCGCCACCTGCGAAGGCCGACGGTGGGCGTCAAGTTCGATAACGTTGAGGGCAAGGTCGATGACGGTCACCAGACCGTGACACTGTTCGCCCAGGTTGCTGCCGTCGTCGGTGACGCCGGTAAGGACCGCGCACGTGAGAGCGACGGGCTGACGAATGCGCTGTTCGAGCCAGCGTAAGTCAAGCTCCAGACGCGTCAGCTCAAGGCTGCCCGCCCCGCCGAGGGCGTGCCACCCACCCTCGCCACTCCAATGCCATTTCGACTGCATAGCTCGTACTTGCTGGGTGAGTTCAGCAGAATTGAGTGCAGCCACGATCAAGTCTTCGCGGGCTTCGGCACGCAATTGGGTGATCACCCCACGTTGGGATGGGATCGGGCCAAGTTGGACAGGTCCCGGCAGCGCGATCGCGCATCGCACGATGAGCTCGGGCCCATTCGCACTGGGCGGGACACACCAGTCGCTCGGACCAAAGCTGCGCAACAGGTGCTGGCGTTTGTCCTCCTCCGCGCGTTCCAACCCGGCGACTGCAGAGGCCACCTCCTCAGCGTCGGCTCGTTGGGAGTCGGTAAGGCTTGCGCTCACCCATGCCTCGTGGTCCATCTTCATGCGGCGCACAACCTCAGTCGTGTACGTGTTGGGTTGATCATCAACCATCTTGTGGTGAACCTTGCAGAGCAAGATGGCGTTTCGGTAGCCGCTCAGATCAGACCGGTCGGCTCTGTTGCCTCGTGGCCCTCCGGGGCTGTCCGAGATGATGTGGGCCTCGTCGCCGATGATCGAGGCGCGGTCAGAGACTGTCGCGTCTACGACCAGCTCAGCTTGGCAATGGGCGCATCGGCTCGCGGCGCGTCCCCACAAGAGTTTCCTATCGCGTTCAGAGAGTTGCATGCGCTAGCAGCCCTCCTCTCCCCGACCCACTGAACCAATCATGTTCAGGACCATTATCCAAGTGCGCCCCTGCATGGCGCCGTATGCGTCATACCGGCCGCGATAGCGCGGACTCCGGTCTGTGATCCGCGCTCAAGAGCCGAGGCCGCACACAAGTTGTCCGCTCATGACGCGTCAGTTGTCGATGACTCTCGGAGGGCCAAGTGTCGGTACAGCGCCGCCAGCGCCGTCTCACCGAGCAGGCGCACGACCCATCGCCCGGGCTTGGAGTGTGCCTCCTCCTCCGCGCCCGGAACCTGCAGGGCTTCGCGAAATGCGGCCTCGTCCTTGAACATCTGGTCATACATGTTGGCCCGCAGGTAGCCGACGGTTTCGCCGTCGATCTCGACTCGGACATATCCCGACGAAGCTTCTGGAGGCAGGTGGATACTCGCGGTCATGGTCATGGTCATGGTCATGGTCATGGCTGAAGCATGGCCCACGCTGGTGTGCCGTGCACTCGCTACGCTCCGAAAGACTGCGACCCGCATATTTGAGCCCTTCGCCGGATGATCTCCGGGATCACAGATGACGGGGTGCTCCAGTCTCTACGCTCCTGCTGTGGCTAAATTCGAATACGACGAGGAAGCTCGCGCGGCTTGGCGCCTGGACGTTGTCCACGATGTCCGACAGGACAAGCCCGTGCCTGTCCCGCGTTGGATCGAGGCCATGCGGCGCTTGAACGCCATCCGTGACCCTTTGGCCCGGCAGATCTTGGTGCTCGATCGCGAATGCGGATCGGGCACCGGCGCCTGTGACAACGCCGATGATGTGGTGCCGGAGATCGCTGACCGATTGCGTTGGGGGTGCGAAACGACGGAGGTCATCGCGGCATCATTTCCACCCAAACGGGGTAGCCAGGCGAGCCGCAACTCTGTGAGGGTCAATTCTCCTTGTCTTGGTGCGAGGTCCAGTGTTGACGTGGTGCTCGACCTCATGCCGCCACCGGGACTGGGAGCTCTCACGGGCGGCCCGAGTCCGGGCGCGCCGCGGTCGAGGTCGTAGACCGTTCGGTCGAGGTCGACAGGCCCGTTCCCTTGGTCGGGCAGGTGCTGGTGTCCCCGCACGAGCACGGGCATGGCCGCAGACGTTGGCCGATCTGGTCGCCGAGCCGGGACCTGCCCGCCCTGGCCGATGCGCTGGGGCAGACGCTGACCGCGTTGGACCGGCGGCCCGCGTGGCGACCACACCAAGGCGATCACGTCTCAACGTGTCGGCCCGGCCGCGATACCGTTGCTCATGGTCATGTGTCCGCAGTGGTCCTCGTTATAGTCCGCAAAAAGTCCGCAAAAAGTCCGCAAAAAGTCCGCAAGACGTCCATAAACGTTGATCACCGATGGACACCATCCGACACTATCCGTGCAGGTCAGAGGCCCTTTGGAGGGAAAACGCGCAGGTCAGAGAATCGCCCGAACCGCGTTTACACCGCGGTTGGCGTCGGTTCGAGCCCGGCCGGGCCCACATATTTCTACCGCAGTCAGAGGCCTATTAGGGCGCTCCGGTCTTCGGTTGCAGATGATCCACGGGACCGTTAGTCCGCAAATAGTCCGCAAATAGTCCGCAGAAATGTCCGCGGCCGCTCGGCCGATGACGTCTAGGCGGTCCGCGACGTCGTCGAGCTGGTCGGGGAACTTGCCCGTACAGGTCGAGTGTCATGCTTGGGGTTCGGGGTGGGCACGGTGGCGCGGATCGCCTCAGTGGAGATCACCGAGGGGTCGATCGTGTTGCTCGCGACAGGTGCCGCACGGTTCGAGGTGGTGCGCTGGCTGGCCGATGACCCGTTCCCGCGGGCGCTGGTGCGCGAGCTCGACGGGTTTGAGCTCGATGCGCCCACCGTCTCCGCGCTCGCCGCGGCCGAGGCCCTGGTGCGCGCGACTATTGGGCAGGGCGAGCGAGTTCGTCGAGCTTCCCTGGTCAGCCGACGTTGTGTTGTACGGCGAGCGAGTCGGCCGAACGCATCTGGCAGGTTGCCGGCATCGCACCGCTCGGCTCGCTGGATCAGTTCGCGCTGCTGCGCTCGAGGACCCGCCACGGAGCTGCTCGCCAGGCTGGTGGAGGAGACGCAGGCGGCGGACGCCCGCTTCACCGCCAGGTGGGCAGACGACGGGCAGGACGACGGCGACTTCCCTCAGTGACCTTGGCAGCCTCAGGCACCGCTGATTCCGCGGCGGTGGCGGGGTCAGGTTCACATCCTGCCCGTTGCAGCAGGCCGCCCTGGGGTGCGAGCTGAGGATAGTCTTGGGGGGTGATAGTGGCGGGTGTGACGGTGGACGAGGCGCGGCTGGCTGCAGTCTGCGCTCGGTATGGCGTGGCCCGACTGATGATCTTCGGTTCGGTGGCACGTGGGACGGCCGAACTGTCAAGTGACGTGGACGTCCTGTATGAGCTCCAGCCCGGTCGGCGGCTCGGCTGGGAGATCGAGGACCTGTCGGACGAGTTGTCGGAGTTGTTCGGACGGCCGGTCGACCTGGTGTCGCGGGCGGCGCTGCACGAGCGTTTACGCGCAGCGGTACTGGCGGAGGCTCAGCCCCTGTATGCGGCGTGACGTCCTGCTCCTGGAGGAGATGATCCAGGCGGCTGTCCAGGCCGTGGCGTTGGTTGAGGGTGTCGCGGTCGAGGACCTGGCTGCAGATCGCATCCGTCGCGACGCGCTGCTGTGGAACTTCGCCGTGCTCGGCGAAGCCGCTGCACAGCTGTCGGATGAGCTGAAGCAAGAGTTCGCTAGCGTCGCGTGGCGCCAGCCGGCCCGTTTGCGCAACCGGATCGTGCATGGCTACTGGTCCATCGACCTGGACGTCGTCCATGCGACGGCGCAGGAGCGGCTGCCTGGCTTCACCGATGATCTGAGGCGCGTGCTCGCCGCCGTGGCCGCGAAGGACGACGAAGGCCCTTCCTGATCTGCTCGCGCCGGTGACAAAAGGCTCACTTAGGAGCACCGATGAAGGTGAGCGGACGGCTGCTCAAACAGATCCAGCATCACCGCCTTGAGCCAGGGACCGGGTGGCTCTGTGCTCGTCGCCGGCCGACAGTGGTTGGCGAGGAGGCGGGCCGATGCGGAAGGCCCAATGCCTTGTTGTTGCTGTGAAACGGGACTGCACACGCGTTTGCTGCTGTACTTCAAGCAGGAGAGGCTCCCACCAAATCGGTGCGAGCTTCTGGCCTGCGGGGAATACCAGTTGGGGTGACCGGATTTGAACCTGCGGCCTCTTCGTCCCGAGCTTCCCGCAGCGCCAACTATGTTGGTGGCTGAGCACGAAAAGGTGTCACACAACCCGGCTGGACGGTGGATCGCGGTGGTGCGGTACTTCGTCGCGGTACCGATGTTGCGCGGGTGGGTGACAGCAGCGGTGTTCCCGCCGTGGTCGTCGGTTCGAGCCCGGCCGGGCCCACGTATGCCACCGCAGTCAAAGGCCTATCAAGGCCCTCCGGTCTTCGGTTGCAGAGGGTCCACAGGACGTTGCGCAGCACGCCGCCGCGGGTGCCTTGGAACACCAGATCATCGGGGCCCTTCCCGGCAAAGGACGCGGTGATCTGCTCGGCCAGGAACCGGGGGAGTGGGACCGTTCGTTTCTCGCCCGTCTTGGTCGTGTCGAAGATCAGCCGGCCGTTGTCCTCGGGCACGACCGGGCGATGAGCATGCGGCGCAGCGGGATTGATCCGCGTCGCCGAGAACACCACCGGCTACACCTGGCGCAATCTGCGCCACGAGCAGGACCGGATGCACCTGGTCACCCCAGCCGGCGCCGTCGCCCAACGCTCAGCACTCGCACCTGGCCAGAAGGCCATTCCTGGAGGCCCTCGACGTGCCCGAACCACCACGGTTCTTCGACTTCACCACCCCCACCAGCTGAGAAAAGCTCCCGAGGCTCACGCATGCCGTAGTAACGAAGCACAACAGCGTTTGCGCTGCTCAGCGCCAGGCGATCGTGTGCCCATTATCTGCGGAAGTCCGGTAAGAGGCCCATCATGCATTTTTTGGACGTTCGCCCATCAAGCGTCATCGTGCCTCCGGCAGACCCGACCGCGTCCCGAATCGCCACACGATGTTGACTCTCCAGATGGCCACTCTTGCGCCACGGACCACGGCGGGCGCGAGCTCGTCAATAGTGCGTGGACGACAATGATTGAGCGAAGAACTGAGACACGGTCCGCTGTGGCGGTCCGTGGCGGGACGCTGGAGGTGCAGGTCGGGCGCCGGTCCGACCCTTATGGTGTCTGTATCGGTCAGGCGTGATGGACCATCGTCACCTGTTGGGCGGGGAAGGGGCCGGGTGGACTGTGTGAGCGTGCCGCATGCGGTGCGACCGTATGCAGATCGAGTAGTGGCCGCGACCGACGCCGTCTGCCTGGAGCACTTGGATGTGGAGTACGCCGGCCTGTGTCGGAGAGTGGTCGGCAAACTCGGCCGGAAGCGACCCTCCCCGCTGACTCGCGGCGACCTGGGTATTTGGGCCGCAGGAGTCGTCTATGCCGTTGGCCAGCTGAACTTCGTGTTCGATCCTGCGCAGACGCCGCATGCGACCGCTGACCAGCTCAGCGGGTGGTTAGGCGTGAAGAAGACCACGATGGCGAACAAGGCCAGGCTGATCCGCGACACCCTGCGGCTGAGCGACTTCGATAGCGAGTTCATGCGCCGTGACCTGGTTGAGGCCAGCCCGTTGGCCTGGCTACTGGAGGTCGACGGGCTGTTGGTCGATATCCGGCACGCGCCCGCGCAATTTCAAGTGCGGGCCTTCGAGCTCGGGTTGATTCCGTTCGTCCCCGGGGTTGCCGATGACAGGCCGTGACGAGGCGGATCGCCTCCTCGAGGTGATCACCGTGGACTGCTACAACGCCTCCGAGCAGATGACGGCTTTCTACGAGGTATTCGCTGAGGAGGTCCCGCTCCCCACCACCGCCACCGTGGTCGGCGCCACCGTTCGGGTCGTCGGAATCGACATCGCCGAGCATGGCGAGGAGCTCACAGCGCGCTGCCAGCGCGCGGAGGTCGTTCAGGATCTGCGACTTTCGGACCTGGTGTTCTCTCCCGATGCCGCAGCCGCCTGGATTCACGCGGCGTACCGCCGCTGTCTCGGCCTGAGGGCGCATCCAACAACCATGCCGCCAGGATGGAGGCCATCCTGGCTGTGACTTGACCCGGCGGCACGATCCGCCGCTCGACGACGGCCTCAGCGGTTCCCGACCGCCCTCGCCGGCAGGTGCTCGACGTCGACCTGCCCGGGCCGCCAGGCGGTCCCCGGGATCGAGCGCAGCGGCGCGAACGGGTCGGCCGCGCGCTGCCAGGCGACCGCGAGGCTATCCGCGATCAACCCTGCCGCATCCGGGTGGGCCTCGGCAGCAAGCCGACGCAGTTCGTCGACGTCGGTGAGCTTGACCGTGACCGTCCAGGTGACCGTGCCCCGGTCAACGGACTCCGCCACGACCTCGCTGTCCAGCGAGAGGACCCTGAAGGCGCCAGCCTCCAGCGGCCCCTCCATGCCGCCGGTAGGACAGATCAGCCAGCCCAGTGCGTCGAACGCGTTGCTGGCAGGCGCCACGTCAGAGGACCCTGGCTCGGTGTCCTCGACGTCGGGATCGGCACGGAGCCTGATCGTCACCGCGTTCCCTGCGGCTTGCGC
Source organism: Actinobacteria bacterium UBA4719 (assembly GCA_002404345.1). GTDB lineage: Bacteria > Actinomycetota > Actinomycetes > Actinomycetales > Dermatophilaceae > UBA4719. The sequence continues at coordinate 22,775 of DHJN01000119.1, forward strand.
CGCGGCTTCGTGGAGTGCCCCCGCGTCGATGACGGTGACCTCGGCGGTAGCGGTGCGGGCCCACGTCTCCCGGTTCCTCCCGCGCAGCGGCCGATTGGCAGTGCCCGGCCGCTCGCGGTCGGGCAGGTCGAAGAGGCCGGGCTCGTTGGCATCCATGCCGACCGACTCTATGCCTATCCCTCCGCCCCAAGTGATGGTCAGCCTGGTGCGTCTAACCGCCGCGATTGGCCCGGCGCCAACATCCCCTATGCCGCATTCGGCGCGCGTTTGTGTCCCGGTGCACGGTTTGCCGGGGACGGTGCAAGTTATCTTGCGGTGAGGTCAACTGCAAGGTAACTTGGACATGTGGGCGACGATCCGATCATCGCGGAAAGCGCGCGCAAGCACGGTGTCAGTGACGAGGACATCCTGCACGCGTACGCCAACCCGATTCGGGTCTTCGACCTCGACGAAGGGTTCACGATGGTCATCGGGGCCAACCTCGCGGCCATCATCTACGAGATCGGTGTCGTCGACGGTGTCTCGGCAGCGGTCATCGTTCACGCGATGAGAGCACGCGAGAAGTTTCTGAGGTGATGAGAATGCCACGCACCATCAAAGACATCCTCGACCACGCTGATGAACTCGCTAAGCGTTTCGAGGACTACGAACCATCAGCCGCAGACGAACGCGACCCAGCGGTGTTCGTCGAGCTGCGCCGAGCTGTGCTGTCGCGATCGGATGCCGAACGCTCGATCAGAGATGCGGTCAAACACGCGCGCGAACGCGGTTACTCCTGGGCGTTCATCGGCTCGCTGGTCGGAACCTCCGGCGAAGCAGCCCGTCAGCGCTACGGCCATAAGCAAGACGCATAGGCCGAATGGGTTTGGCTCGGTCAGGGAGCAGTCAGAAGCAACGCACTCATAGGCCGCGTGGGATAAGTCCGCGCCAGTCAGGTCCCGAGGAAGCCCGCCGCGGCGAGGACAATGTGCGTATGAACCACGGGGAGGAACGGGCCGAGTTGCGGGGCGCGGTTTACCGCGGGGACGCCGGATCCCTCGTCGGCATCTTGAAGCGGGAGGCGTGGCCCGAGAACGCCCTGCAACTCATCGGCGACGGACTGCTCCTGGTGCTTCATGCGCCGACCGAAGGCATCGACGAGGCGGCGCGTCGATGCGTGGCGGCGTTGTGGGACCGCGGTTGGGAGGGCGACGCAGATCTCGCGGCTGGACTCGAGGCGGCCTCGGGGTCCGGGCCGGTGCCGCTGCTGCGAGCGTTGCCGGTCGATCTCGAGGAGCTCGCGGGGGTGCTGGAAGGCGACCCGGTCAACGGCGGCGGGCGCATCGATCTTCGGACCGGAGATGTGTGGCCGCGGCCAGCGATTGAGTACGCCGAGGAAGCGGAGGAGGACGACGACGATGAGCGGTGGCTGTGGGTCGAGTGCGAGGGTTCCCGGGAGGGGTATCGCGACATGGAACTCTTCATCGCCGCGCTCGACGACACTGACCAGGTGGACCGGCTGGGTATCGCCATTGGCGGACGAGGCGCCTTCCGCCGGTTCAAGGACCAGTTGTCGCGGTGGCCAGAACTGCTCGAACGGTGGTACGCCTTCAGCGAGGATCGGCAGCGCGGACGGGCTCGGGCGTGGTTGGCCGGCGAGGGGTACGCTCCCGCGCCACACCAGCCAAGGCCGTGATGGCGAGGTCCGCGCCATGACGGTTTTCGATGGCCGCCGGCAGGCGCCCGCTCTTGCCGTTCTTGGCGCGCGATCGTGCCGCGATCCGCGCGGGTGGACGACTCTGGCCGTCGGACAGGGCTATGGCATACGTCGTACATAAGGACCCATTGCACCGACACTGGATTGATGTCCGCCGGCATGGCTGACCTCGAGTTGGTAAGCGGTCTGGAGTGCCCAATCGGGTTCCCGATCAGTTGCGTGGTGAGGTGAGCGTGGAGACCTATGTCGTTCGCGGGAACCCTGTTTGGGCCAGTTCGGTGCAGCCTCCGCGCGTCCCCGTCGAGCGATCCGCCTACGGTCACAACCGGCGGGTACGGATCGTCCCGTCCGGGGCGAGGCGATCGGCGCCGGACGCGTCAGCTCAGGCCCAGGGCGGCGCGTAGGCGCGCCGGGCTCATGGTGCCGGGTCGGCCGGTGTCCTCCGGGAAGGAGTCGAGCAGTCGGATCAGGTCGGGGCGGCGNNTCGTCATCCAGCGCCTGGGCCAGACGAGCCGGGTCTGCGATCCGCAGCGTCGCATCGCAGAGCACCGACGACTCGCCCTCGGTGTTCTGCAGCACCGGTGGGGCGAATCGGCGGGACAGGAACGCGACGAGCTCGACGGGGTCGGGATCGTCGTCGAGCAGCGCGATGAGCTCGTCGCGCTCGCCGATGGATACCGGTTCGATCCCGCCGAAGATCTGCATCGTGTCGCCCGACGGGACGACCCGGACGCAGTACAGCTCGCCCACCTTCACCTGCCGGCTGCCGGCTCGCTCGCGCACCTCGTGGACGTCGCCGGTGCGCACGTCGCGCAGTGTCATCTGCTCGCCGCGCCGGACGGCGAGCACCTCGTGCACTGAACGCTGCACGAGCAGCCACTGCGCGGCCAGCAACTGCTCGTCGGCGGGCAGCAGCGAGCCACGCACGGCAAGGAAGTCGGCGAACGCGCCGCCCTCGAACAGCACCGCGTCAGCGGCCAGGCCGTCTTCGATGGCCCGCTCGAGCGCATCGGGTGAGTCCCAGTACTGTGCACGCGCCTGCGCGGTCTGGATGAGCAGCGGGCCGGACGGGCCGTCGAACAGGTCCGCCCCCGCCTTCTGATACAGCCATGCGGCCCGCTCGGCTAGCGGCAGCTGCTCGCGGTGCATGTGGCACACCTTGTATTTGCGGCCCGAGCCGCACCAGCACGGCTGTTTGCGCCCGAGACCCGGACGCGGAGCGGGCTGGAAATGTTCGAGCAGCTGCACCAGTTCATGCTCGCGCGGCGCCCCGGCCCGGCGCAGCAGGGCCAGCCCGCGCTCCGCATCGCCGCGGTCGCTGGCGTAGCGAGCCAACGACATCAGCGTCAACGGCCACGACGGGTCCAGCGACTCCGCGGCGTCGTAGGTCTGCTCGGCCTGCTCGAGGTCACCGAGCCCCTCGTACGCCTTGGCCCGCAGCCAACGCAGCGCTGGGCGCGCCGCGCGCGGTGCCAGCGGCTCGACCGACTCGGCGAACAGCCCCAACGCGACGGCGCCACGATCCTCGTCGGCACTGGTCTCGGCCAGCAC
>DHJN01000119.1:26065-26872 GCA_002404345.1 Actinobacteria bacterium UBA4719
GGCCATGGACGCGCCACGTGCCGAAATCGAAGCCGCCACGGGCAACCCAGTCACCCTCCTGGGCCAGGCCGTCAGCCGAGAGCAGCTCACCCAGCGGTGCCACCGGCTCCCGGAACAGGCCCTCGTCCGCGGCGCACGCCGTCCAGACGGCGACGTCGAGCATCTCGGGCCGATCGGGACGCAAATCCAGCACGGCAGCCAGCGCCGGGCCGATCTCGCACGTCGTCAGCTCCCCGGCCGTGGCGAGCTTGAACCCGGCCGCGGTGACACGCAACCCGACCAGATCACCGGCCCCGACGCCCAGTGTCGCGAACTGACCGGGCTGTAACAGCAACGCCCCGTCCTCACCCACCACCATCTCCGGCACGCCGCGCTTGGCGAGGATGTCGCCGTCGAGGAACGGGGACACGTCCGCGATCGGCGAGCCGTCCGTGAGCCGCTGGTAGGTCTGGCTCTCGGTCAGCATCGACAGCGGCGCCAGATCGGGACCGAACCCGATCATGTCGTGCTCGGCCTCCTGAGCGCTCAGGCGGTGCGTGAAGACCCGCCCGTCGAGCAAAGCCGGGATCCAGGCCCACCGCTCGTCGGCCAGCGGCATGACCAGCTCGGCGTCCTCATCGAGGATGTAGGTGAGCATGTCTTCCGGATCGGGCCCGAGGTCGATGCCGTCCGCGACCAGTACGGCCAACAGGTCGTCCTCGGCTATCGGGCCGCGCAACGAGAGAACCTGTCGGACAGCAGTGGTGATCGCCTCAAAGGAAGTACCAGACATTGCCCAAACACTACCCGCCGGCACGTGAGCGATCC
>DHJN01000061.1 GCA_002404345.1 Actinobacteria bacterium UBA4719
CCGGCGATGCCCGACGTCGACCTGTTCGTGCGGTCCTCGGGCGAGCAGCGGACCAGCAACTTCCTGCTCTGGCAGTCGGCTTACGCCGAGCTGGTCTTCCTGGACACTCTCTGGCCAGATTTCGACCGGCGCGACCTGTGGCGCGCGATCCAGATCTACGCCGATCGCGACCGACGTTACGGTGGTGCTGTGGACCGGTCGACAGGTCCCGGCTGAGTCGGCGGTCCCCAGCTAGGCCGACGGCCCCGGCTTGCCGTGAGGTCGCAATACCCGAGCCTCCAGGGCTCTGTTGGGTCGATTTGTGAGACTTCGCGGGGTCATGCCTTTAGCTCGGGGCTGGGCCTGGTCAGATCTGGCAGGCGGCGCAGGTGCCGAAGATCTCCAGGGTGTGGTGCACGTCGCTGAAGCCGTTCTCGGCGCTGATCTTGTCGGCCCAGCTCTCGACCGCAGGTCCCTCGACCTCGACCGTCCGCCCGCACGAGCGGCAGACCAGGTGATGATGATGGTGGCCGGTGCTGCACCGTCGGTAGACAGCCTCGCCGTCGCCGGTCCGCATCATGTCCACGTCGCCGTCGGTGGCCATGGCCTGCAGCGTGCGATACACCGTCGCGAGACCCACCGTCTCGCCCTGGGCGCGTAGGCGCGCGTGCAGGTCCTGGGCCGACATGAAGTCGTCGATGTCCACGAGCAGGGCTGCGACGGCTGCGCGTTGCCTGGTTGGCCGTCGGACGGTTACGGTCATCTGTGCCTCGCCGGATCGTCATGTGTGTCGGGGGGATTGGGACGTGCGGGTTGTTCGCCTTGGCCTCGCAGGGCAAGGTCGTGCTCGTCGTAATGTCCTTCATGCGGAGCGTGACGGTGACCGTCGTGAAGGTAGTCGATGTGTCGGTCGTGCTCGATCGCGGGGTGGCCACAGTTTGGGCCGTGCTCGTGCTCGTGCTGCTCGGCCTCGAGGTGGCGCTTGCCAGCGATCCGACCGCGGAGGGCGCTGTATGACGAGGCCACCAGGAACAGCGCGATGGCCAGCAGGACGATGGTGCCGCCCGGGGGGGTGTTCGCGTAGTACGACGTCGTGACACCGCCCACGCTGCACACCACTCCGATGACCACGGCCACGCGGATCGCCGACCGGAAGCTTCCGGCCACCAGCTGAGCCGTGGCGTTGGGCACGATCATAAGTGCGCTGATCAAGAGCAGGCCGACCACGCGCATCGCGACAACCACCGTCACGGCGGTGAGCACGGCCAGCGTGATGTTGAGGGCAGTGACCCGCAGGCCGGTGGCCCGCGCATACTCCTCGTCGTTGGCGACGGCGAACAGCCTGGGCCGCAGCGCCCACGTGAGCGCGACCACCACCAGGGCCAGCGCCGCGAAGACCTCGACGTCAGCGGGCTTTGTCGTGGAGATGGCGCCGAAAAGGTAGGAGTCGAGGTTGGTGGGCGTGCCGCCTTCGGACGTGCCGATGACGACGACACCGAGNNGCGGCCAGGACTGCGAACACCAGCGCGGTCAGGACCGGTGCCTGGTTCGTGACGACGCCCACCGCGACACCGGCGAGCGCGACGTGGCCCATGCCGTCACCGATCAGGGACAACCGGCGCTGGACCAGGAAGACCCCGACCATCGGCGCCGCGAGGCCCACGAAGAACGCCGCCAGCAGTGCCAGCTGCATGAAACCGAAGGTGAGGATCTCAGGCACCGTGGCCTCCATGCAGATGATTTGCGGCGTCGAGCGGTCCCGCGGCCGACGATGGCGGCGAGGCCTCGTCGTCATGGTGGTGCCCGTCGTGGCCGGTGGTCGGGGCGGCACGCGAACGGTCGTGCTCCGAAGGGGTGCCGTCGAAGGTGATCCGGCCCCGGTTGAGCTCGACGATCCGGGTGAGTACGCCGCGCAGAGCCTGGAGCTCGTGGGTCACGATGAGCATGGTGGCCCCGCGCCCTGCCAGTGCGGCGAACACCCGGCTCAGGACCTCCTGGCTGGCCAGGTCGACCCCGGCCGTGGGTTCGTCCATGATCAGGACGTCCGGCTGGGCGGCCAGGGCGCGGGCGATCAGCACGCGGCGTTGCTGGCCGCCGGAGAGGGTGCTCACGTCGACGGTGGCGCGGTCGGCCAGGCCGACGAGGGCAAGGGACTCCTCGATGATCCGCCGGTCGTTGTGGTTCACGCGGCCCAGCCAGCCCTGGTGGGGGAGCCGCCCGATCGCGACGATCTCGCTGGCGGTCGCGCGCACGGAGGCAGACAACGTATGCCGCTGCGGGACGTACCCCAGGCGGGCATGGTCCCGGAAGCGGTCGGCCGGGGTACCGAAGAGCGACACCTCGCCGCCGAGATGGTTGTTCAGCCCCAGCAGCCCCTTGACCAGCGTGGACTTGCCGGAGCCGTTGGGGCCCAGGATGGCGACGACCTCACCGGCGTGGATGTCCAGAGTGACCCCGGAGACGACCGCGCGGTCGGCATACCCGAAGGATGCCGTCCGCAGCGAGACGATGGCTGGCGAGCCGGCGCCGGAGACGATGGCCGGCGAGTCGATGGCCGGCGAGTCGATGGCTTGCGAGCCGGCGTCGGGGACGTGGGACGATCCGGTCACGAACAGCCCTGACCTGCCCGCAGGGCCTTGAGGTTGGAGCGCATGACCTCAAAGTAGTCCTTGCCGGCCGACCTGTCGGTCAAACCCTCGATCGGGTCCAGACTGGCCATCCTGGCGCCAGACTCACGGGCAACGGTCTGCGCGATGGCCGGGCTCACCAGCGTCTCGGCATAGATCGTGGTCACCCCGTGCGCCTTGGCGTAGGTGCTGACCGCCGCGATCTCGGCGGCTTTGGGCTCCTCGTCGGGGGAAAGGCCGTTGATGGCGATCTGCCTCATGCCGAAGCGCTCGGCGAGGTAGCCGAAGGCGGCGTGACTGGTGACGATGTCCTTGCGCTGGCAGCTGGCCAGGCCAGTCCTGAACTCCTTGGTAAGGGTGTCGAGCTTGGCTTCGAAGGCCCTGGCGTTCTTCAGGTAGTCCGCCTTGTGGGCCGGGTCCACGGCCGAGAGTCGCTCGGAGATCACGTTCGCGACGTCGGAGTAGCGCTGCGGGTCCAGCCAGAAGTGTGGATCGGTGGTGCCCGAGGCGAGCCTGAGGTCGAGGTTGGCAGCGGGGGTGACATCGAGGCCGCGGTCGCCGCCTTGGGACTCGACGGCCTTGTCGACCGCACCCTGCAGGCCCTTCTCGTAGACCACGAGCTTGGCTTGGCTGACCGTGCCCACGTCCCGGGGCGTGAGCTCGACGTCGTGCGGCTCGCCGCCGGGCTTAGTCAGGCTGGCGACGGCGACGTGGCCAGCGCCGATCTGCTCGGTGGCGAACTGCAGCGGGTAGAACGACGCGACGACGGCCGGCTGTCCAGTGCTGGTGTTGCCCGGCTTGCCCACGCCGCAGGCGCTCAGCATGCCGCCGGCGCTGAGGGCGAGGGCGGCGATGATCAAGGGGGTAGCAGCACGGAAGCTTCGGGACGTCACGTCACTGATTATCAGTCTCAATGAGAATGATTGTCAAAAGCTTGGGCGACGCCGTATTCCGCGTGGCGGGGAGGGGGGCGCGCTCGCCGGCGAGGGGGCCGCTCAGCCGCGGGGTAGTTGCACGACGGCGAGGGGGCCGCTCAGCGGCGGGGTAGCTGCACGACGGTCATGGCCGCCGCGAGCAGCAGCACGGCGAACCGCATGATGCGTTCGGAGCTGGTCAGGCGTGGCCAGGACAGATAGAGCACCCATGCCACGAAGAGGACGGCCACGCTCATGAGGAGGAACCCCACCGTTCCGCCGATCAGCACTCCCCCCACGAGCAGGGCCAGCATGAGCAGGAACGGCACGGCGCGAGGCAGACTGCTGAGCCTGGTCATCAGGGGCAGGCTGGCCTGATCGATGCGGTGGCGCAAGGTATTTGGCACCACAACAGGTTACGGGAGCCGGTCTCAGGCAAAAGTGGCGGTGTGGCACCGATACCCTTGCCCCATGGCCGCCACCTCCACGATCGACACCATCGTCAGTCTCTGCAAGCGCAGGGGCTTCGTCTTCCCGTGCGGTGAGATCTATGGAGGCACCCGCTCCGCCTGGGACTACGGCCCCCTGGGCGTTGAGCTCAAGGACAACATCAAGCGTCAGTGGTGGAGGTCCGTGGTCCAACAGCGCGACGACGTGGTGGGGCTGGACTCTTCGGTCATCCTGCCGACCAAGACGTGGGAGGCCTCGGGCCATGTGGCGACGTTCAGCGACCCGCTGACCGAGTGCCAGTCGTGCCACAAGCGTTTTCGCGCCGACCACCTGCAGGAGGCCGTGGCGGAGAAGAAGGGCATCGAGGACCCTGACACCGTCGACCTCGCAACCGTCGCCTGCCCCCACTGCGGCACTCGCGGCTCATGGACTGAGCCGAGGGCGTTCTCGGGTCTGCTCAAGACCTACCTCGGTGTCACCCAGGACGAGGCGGGCCTGCACTACCTGCGCCCCGAGACCGCCCAGGGCATCTTTCTCAACTTCACCAACGTGATGAACTCGGCGCGCAAGAAGCCTCCGTTCGGCATCGCCCAGATCGGCAAGAGCTTTCGCAACGAGATCACGCCCGGCAA
>DHJN01000251.1:0-14322 GCA_002404345.1 Actinobacteria bacterium UBA4719
GTCGAGGAGATCGAGGACGTCTATCTGCAGGGCTGGAAACTTGGCCTCAAAGCAATGGCGGTGTACCGCGACTCCTGCAAAGTCGGCCAGCCGCTGAGCGATGGTGGCTCGACCGCCACGGACGCCGCGGCGGTCAAGGCGGCCGGCAAGGTCGAGCGGATCATCGAGTACCGCCCGGTCCGCAAGCGTCTGCCCAGGAGCCGTCCGAGCCAGACCATCTCGTTCTCGGTGGGCGGCGCCGAGGGTTACCTGACCGCCGGCTCCTACCCCGATGACGGGCTGGGCGAGCTGTTCCTGAAGTTCGGCAAGCAGGGCTCGACCCTGGGCGGCGTCATGGACGCATTCTCGATCGCGGTCTCGATCGGCCTGCAGTACGGCGTGCCGCTGGAGACCTTCGTCGAGAAGTTCACCAACCTGCGCTTCGAGCCGGCCGGCCTGACCGACGACCCGGACATTCGGATGGCCCAGTCGATCATGGACTACGTGTTCCGCCGCCTTGCGCTGGACTACATGGACTTCGAGACCCGCTCGTTCATGGGCATCCACACCGCGGGCGAGCGCATGCGTCAGATCGAGACCGGCTCGTATGCCGCGTCGGTGGACTCCGAGTCCGACGAGGAGGTCTCGGACGAGCTCGAGGGTTTCGCCCAGTCCGCCCAGCTCGCCAAGAAGTCTGACAAGCGGGACTGGACGAGGACCGAGAGTGTCGACAGGTCCGGCACTGGCGCGGCTTCCGCCAAGTCGGTCCAGGGTGTGCACTCCACGGCCGAGCTGATGGAGAAGTTCGCGGGCAAGTCCGCGGATGCTCCGATCTGTCTGACCTGCGGAACGAAGATGCGGCCTTCTGGCTCGTGCTACGTGTGCGAGGGATGCGGCAGCACCAGCGGCTGCAGCTGAGGCTCGCCATCCCTCCTGTATCCCGTTGAGGGCCCTCTTGAGTCGCCACCGTGGAGCAATAGAACGGATGCGCAACTGACCGATAACCGAGTCCCCTCACGTGATCGAGGAGACGGCAATCAAGACCCCTTGGCGCCCCGATCGGTCGACTAGATCACATTCACTGACCAGCGTTTCTACGGAATGCAGCTACGCGGCTGACCAGCCGCCGTCCGATGCCAGGATGGCACCATTGATGTTGATCCCATCATCACTCAAGAGAAACGTGATCGATGCGGCAAGCTGGGCTGGCTCGGCCAGGCCGGGACTGAGGGCAAGCTGCGGTAGGACTCGCGACTGTCCGAGAGGGGATGCGAATGAGACTTCGATGTTGGTCCTGGTGGCGCCGGGAGCCACCGCGTTGACGCGCAGGCCGCTCGATGCGTACATGAAGGCGGAGCTCTTGGTGATGCCAACCACGGCATGCTTGGAGGCCGTGTAAGCCAAACCGGCGGCGGATCCGCGAACACCCGCTTCGGATGCGACGTTCACGATGGACCCGGACCCGGCGTCGAGCATGAGTGGTATCACTGCGCGCGACACTTTGAACAGCCCATCGACGTTGACGCGGAACACCCGCTGCCAGACCGCGTCATCCACCTCGTGAAGTGGCGTCATGTCGTCCATGATCCCGGCGATATTGGCGAGACCGTGGACGGTTCCGTTGGCGGCCGCGACGATCCTGGCGACGTCGTCGTCATTGGAGATGTCGCCGACGACGGCGACAAGGTCCAGGTCGGAGTGGTGAGCGAGCAGGGCTTCCAGACGATCCTTGCTGATGTCCGCGACAACGACCCGGCCGCCCTCTTTGGCGATGCGCAGGGCGGTGGCCAGTCCGATACCGGAACCGGCTCCGGTGACGATGACGGTTTTGCCTTCGAAACGACCGGGGGTGGTCTTCTCCACCCAGGCGACGGACGCCGCCGTGGGTGCGCCGCCCGCGAATTCGGCAGGAGGTTCCAGATTCACGGTTATCGAAAACTCCCAATCGGTTCCGATATTTCGGTCCGGGTCGGTGCCGGAACCAGAGGCGAGGAGAGTCTATTCCAGTTACCTCCGTTCGCGACGGCAGCGCCGTTCTCGCCGGCATCGGATCCGGACAAATCGAACGGCTCCGCGCGGGCTAAGCGACGACGGTGGAGGCCGTGAAGGCTTCGGTAGGCATTGGTCGGTCGAGGCGCCAGGTGATCGCGATCGGGCGATCGCCGGTGTGGCTGACGTACTGCGCAGTGCCTAGGAAGAGGTATGGCGCGGTGCCCAGCTCGTAGACCTTGTGTTCACGTGCGAAGAGCAGGATGCCGCTGCCGGCATGAGCGTGATGGATGTACCTCTGTCCGGTCGGCGAGGTGACCGAGGTCCGCGACTGAGTCTCCCAATGGAAGAGAGACGGGCTGATCGCGTAGTCCTGGTACATCGTTGTTGGGGAGTAGTCCGTCTCGGACTTGGTCAGCGTGATCAGGAAGGCGTCAGACTTCCATTTCTCGGCCCACAGGACGCCTTCTCGAAAGCTGTTGGGCAAGCGCTTGAGGTGCGCGTAATCCAGCGCCGCGACGATCTCCTCCCGCGAATAGCGCGCGTGAGTCCGCAGCGGCGATGATGCGAGACGTTGTGACATCGGAGCGGCGACGTGCTGAGCATGGTCGAAAGCATTCTGAACAACGACGCTCAGTTCGTCGCGAGCAGCCGGTTCCGATCGCAGAGCGGTGAACCCATCGGCGTAGGACTCGAAGCCGTCCCCGGGACCCCCGTTGGGCCACACGGAAAAGAACAGCATGCGGGCGTACCGCTGTTCGACCGCATTGAGCTCGTTGTAGGTCGGACTATCATCCGCGAGCAACCGTTGGTATGCGCGTGCACGTTCGGCGTCGTCGACATGCGACACCGCGCGGACACGCTTGAGGAGAGCCGGTTCGTGAGACCCTCCGGCGCGGGTCAGGAATCCGGCCTCTCGACGCAGCCGCGTCCAGCTCTTGTCGCCCTTGAGGAAGTCGCCGAGCTCAAGTCCGGACTCGCGAAGAAAATCGGCCAATGACAGGTCGCCATATGAGCGAAGCTCGGCCACGATCTGCTTCCAGCTCGTGCTCAGCTGACTCTTGATGTTGGCCAGGACGATCTCCTGCGCCTGCCTGTCCAACACGATCTGTGAGCCTGCTGGCAAGAATGGAAAGCCGTGTTCGACCTGGCGGTTGAGACCCGCCTTCGTTGCCCCCGTGATGGCGCGGTAGCGAGTGTCGAAACGGAACTCCTTGCGCTGATGACCGACGAAGTCGATCGCGGTGAGAACCGGCTTGTCCTGTGCTCGGCGAAGGCCGCGACCGAGTTGTTGCAAGAAGACGGTCGCGCTCTCGGTGGGTCGGAGGAAGAGGACGGTATCGACTGAGGGAATGTCGACACCCTCGTTGAACACGTCGACGGTGAAGATGGCGTTGACGTCCCGGGCAGCCAATCGGGACAGGGCATCTGCGCGGTGATGAGATCCCGGCCCGCTTGTGACCGTCAGGGAGGGGATGCCCGCCTCGTTAAAGACGCGCGCCATGTACTCGGCGTGCGCAATCGAGACGCAGAATCCGAGAGCGCGCATCGAACGAACATCCGCGACCTTGTCGTGTACTTGTTTCAGGACGATGCGGGCTCGAACATCGTTGCCCGTGTAGACGTTGGAGAGACTGACCTCGTCGTAGGCGCCCCGGCTCCACTTCAGGTGGCTGAGGTCGACACCGTCCGCCACGCCGAAGTAGTGGAAAGGGCAGAGCAAATCCGCGCTCAGCGCATCCCAGAGGCGAAGTTCGGCTGCAACTCGACCGCCGAAGAACGACCGGACATCAGTGCCGTCAGCCCGTTCTGGTGTGGCAGTCAGCCCGAGTAACTCGTCAGCGTTCAGGCGGTCAGTGATCCGTCGGTAGGTGGTCGCCTGTGCGTGATGGAACTCGTCGATGACGACCACGTCGTAGGCATCGGCAGGGATGTTGGTAACGCCGTATGCAGTTAATGATTGGACGGAGGCGAAGACATGTCGCCATCGTTCGGGGCGGGCGCCGCCGACATACAGCTCACCAAAGTTGGCGTCGGAGAGGACCTCGCGATACGTGCGGAGAGACTGTTTCAGGATTTCCTCGCGATGTGCGACAAAGAGAAGAGAGGGGCGCTCACTCATGGACGGTGTGCAGAGGCGCCGGTAGTCCAACGCTGCGATGACGGTCTTGCCCGTGCCAGTTGCGGCCACCACGAGGTTTCGGTGACGGTCGTGAACGACGCGCTCAACTGTGAGCGACTCCAGCATCTCGGCCTGATAGGGATAAGGCCTGACCTCGAGCCCAGACAGAGACAACGTCACTCGATCGGTTTGTCTTCGGTCGGACGCCTCCGCGAGTGCGTCGTCCAGACGGTCCCGATCGCGATCGGGGTCATAGCTCTCGAATGTTGTGTCGTTCCAATAGGTTTCGAAGGTTGCCGAGAATTTCTGCAGCAGCGGCGGAGTGGCGATGGCAGAGAGCCGGACGTTCCATTCGACCCCGTCCAACATGGCGGAACGGGACAAGTTCGAGGAGCCCACATACGCCGTGTTGAACCCGGTGTTGCGTCGAAAGAGCCAGGCCTTGGCGTGCAGGCGGGTGCGCACGGAGTCGTACTGAATCTTGACCTCAGCGCCAAAGTCGCGGACGAGGCGATCCAGTGCTGGCCGCTCGGTGGCACCCATGTACGTGGTTGTCATGACACGCAGCGGGACGCCGCGCCGTTTGAGGTCAAGCAGTTGCGGCTCGATGACTCGCAGTCCGTACCACTTGACGAAGGCGCACAGCAGATCGACGTGATCAGCGCTGTCCAGCTCTGACCTGACCTCATGGCCCAAGGAAGGCTCTCCGTGAGCGTTCGTCAGCAATGCTGCGTCAGACAGGGGCGTCGCCGGACGGTTGGTATTCCGAGCTGGTGAGCCCGGTGCGGCTGGGGCTATCAGAGAGAGAAGCTGGCTAGGCGATACAGCGAGCTGGTCATCGAGGGCGCCGAGTTGCTCCAGGAGCGCATTCACCAGGTCGCGTCGACGGTCGAGGTCCGACTCCGCGGCCAGCGCTCGAACCGCTGCATCGCGGATGTGTCTGGCGAGCACGTGAGGCTGCTCGGCTGCGTCCACGAGTTCGGTGTTCGGGGTCAGCCCAGAGCCGGTGGCCTCGTCGATCAGGGCTTGGAGCCTCTTGGTCAACAGGCTTTCGTACAGTCCCTCAAGCACCCTGAGCCCCTCGCGTCGTGGTCCCGTCAGCTTGCCCCGCCCAGGTGCGCCGGAGCGTGCGATGTGACAGAGCCCGTACGCCTGAAGACGCCCTATCCAGAGAGTGCCTCGTTGACCAGCATCGGCCAGGTCTGGGGCCCGACGATCCCGTCCACCGCGAACCCTTTGATCTCTGTGGCGAATCCCTGCTGGAGCCCGATCACGGCACTACGAGTCCTCGGCCCGAATATGCCGTCCACGTTCAGGGTGTGGCCGTTCCGCAGATTACGGAAGTTGATCTGGTCCTGTACTGCACGGACGGCATCACCGCGGCTTCCCTGTCTGACCGTGATGATGAGCGCTCGCCAGGTCTGGCTACCGACGACTCCGTCCACGACGAGATGATGGCTCCTCTGAAACGCCACAACGGCGGCCCTGGTCTGCGCACCGAACGTTCCATCCACCGATATTGAGGCCCCCCGCGCCCGCAAGAGGTACTGCAAGGACCGCACGGTGGCCTTCGGCCAGATGCTGTTGGGGCCCTGCCGCAGCACCGGGAACCGTTGCAGGAACGATGTAACCGATGTAACCGATGTAACCGATGCTGCCGCCGGGCTTGGTTGAGCCGGGCTGGCAACAGCCGCCGCATGCGGGGCCCCGGTGATCAACAACGTGCCGGTCACCGCCGCGCCGGCGAGCTTTCCTCGGATGGTTGTCAGGGGTCGTCCAGCAGTCATGGTCCGCCTCCGGGTGCGCTGATTTCCTTGCAGTGCCACTGGACAGTAGACCCGGGCCATCAGCCTGTCTATGGATTCGGCTGACTCACTCGGAGAAGCGCTCTCAATATCCGACCCTGTCGAGGTTCCAGGCTCTGGGGCAGTGTTGCGATCTCGGCGGAACCCAGAGATTCCAGTACTCCGGTCCTGCGCCGCGCGCATCCACGCGACATCCGGCGCAGAGCACGATCCCGTCCGGGCCTGCCCCTGGGCAAGCGCCCTGCGCTGTCGGTCCGCAACAGTGGTTGACGACCTCGTTGGTGTCGGGGTCCACGATGTCTACGACGTCATCCTCTTTCATCGCGATCATCACTCTCCTGAGCGTGAACCTTGTAAGGCTGAACCTTGAAAGGCTAATACCAGAAAAGGCCCGGCACGGTTGTCAACGCAAGGGACCAAAGGCCCTTGTAGTCCTGCGGATTGCCTGCCATGTTGTGATCTGCGTCATTGTTCTCAGCCAAGAGCTTCGAAGCAGGTCGAGGGCCGCATGGCGTGTGATGAGCTGTCAGCCAAGCGGCTCGAACGTGGCCGTGAAGTGGCGCAAGGTGGCGGGCTCGTCCACGATCCGATAGCCGGTCGGCTCATCCGCCCCACGGGCGACGTGCGCGCAGACCTCGATCACGTAGTCGGTGTGGCTCTGCGGGTGGCCGGCAACGGGTAGCCGGAAGCGAACACCGTCGGTCGTCGTGATGGCGGTAGACCGCGCCTGGGCCTGGGCCGGGAGGCGAAAGTTCAGTTCACAGGCGTCCAGAACGGCGTTGTAGAGGTCGGCGTCGGGTCCCGCTTCTGGGGAGTCGAGCTGCTTGTCGGCGACGTCGGAGTGGGCGCCGTCGGCACTCACGTCGGTCGACGCTGGCGAACGCGGCGCACCGTTGACGACTGCGCCGCTCGGGTGAGCAGTGCCCGCAGTTCGGGGTCGCCGTCATACTCCAGCTGGGCATCCGTCACGACGCTGGCAGGCTGCAGCAGGAGGCTGCCATCCTCGTTCTCCTGGAGCAGGAAACGCTCGTTGGGCAAGTGGGCTATGAATGAGCATCAGCGGGATCTGTACCTCGACCTTGGCGCGACCGACGACACCAGGACGGTGCCAAAGACACGGTGCCAAAGACACTGATAGCCACCGTGGCAACGAGGCCACGGCGGCTATCAGTGCTTGGTGCAAGGGTTATCCGCCCAAATTCGCGTCAGTTCCTTCGAGCAACCCGCCGGCCGTAGAAGGCGCTCATGAAGGCGGCCATCAGCAGGCCACCACCAAGCGTCATCAGTCCGGAGTGGGCGAAGCCAGCGGTCGAACCGCCGCCGGTCTGAACGCCACCGGAGGGAATCGAGGAAACCTGCGCCCCCGCTACTCCGCTCAGGTTTGCCGCGGCCGGTCCTGCTGCGGCCGATCCTGCCACGGCTGGTGTTCCCGCGGCCGCTGTTGCCGGAACAGTCTTTGTCCCGGCCGGGTCGACGATCAGGGTGCCGAACATGAGAGCAGAGTGGCCCGAGATGGAGCAGATGAACTTGTGCGAGCCAACCTGAGCGGCGGTTGCGGTCAGCACCTTGCTAGCACTGGCACCGCCCGCGGCTGCAACCTGGAAGCTGAGGTCGGTGACGGTGAAGTCGTGGTCCGACGAGTCTGTGTTCTTGTAGGTGATGGTGGTGGGGACACCGGCCGTCACGTGGACCACCGTCGGGGTGAACCCGCCGACGAGCTTGCCGCTAACGGTGACGGCAACGGCTGCGGTCGCAGATGGGGCGCCGACCGCGATCATCGCAGCGGCCATGGTTGCCGTGGCGGCTGCGGCCACGAACTTGAGCGTTCGGTTGCGTTGCGTTTGTTGCATGCTGAGGTCTCCTAGTGGCGGGGGTTTGCCTTCGAAAGCATGCCCGCCGGTTCCCTGTGCGCACAGGGAACTTCGTCCCAGCCTCGTGTCACACGTCTTCGGCGACCACCATGACCAACGCCGTGACCTACGTCGCGCTGACCTCGAGACTGCGTGCCGACGACTCGCGGGCGAAGACCAACATCGGTGCGGCAGTCGGTCCTTCTGATGCTGTCTCCACGATCGTCCGGTACGCATTGAGCTGTGGGGCGTAGTAGGCCACTCGCGAAGTTAGCGCGGCATCCGGGGCGTCATCCGTCTTGTAGTCGACGATCACCAGCGAGCCGTCATCCTCGCGGTAGATCAGGTCGACGAAACCCTCCAGCACGGTCCCGTTCTTCTGGACCATGCCGACGTACGACTCACGCCAATGTTCCCGTGCCGCAGCCCGTTTCACGACATCAGAGTCAAGCGCCGACTGCACGAGCAAGGTCACCAGACCCGCGAACTCGACGACCCCCTCGGCCACGCACTGGGCCGCCACGGCGTCCTCGAGGCCGTCACCCGACGCCAGGTCCACCACCTGCAATACGCCGTGCACTGCCCGGCCGATCGCCGAGCCGTAGCGGCCCTTCGACCATGCCGGTAGCTCGACATCGCGGCCGCCCTTCGCTACGCCCGAAGCCGCCTCGCCTGAAGCCGCCTCGCCCGAAGCCACGTCTCCTGAAACCGCGTCTCCTGAAGCCACGTTGCGTGTATCAACGTCGGCGTCCGCATCAACGACAGCGTCCGTCTTACTGACAGCGCTCACATCAACCTCGACGTTCGGCAGCCACTTGTCGGCATCCGGGTCGGTGCCCTCGAGGCCCGATGCACTGAAGGCCGGCTGGTGTCGACTCGCCTCGGCGGACCGCTGGACGCGAGCTAGCCAGGCGTCGAAGTCCGGGGGAGGGAGCACCTCGGATGCCAGCTGGGCGGGAGCCGAACTGGTTCCACCCTCAGGCAAGGGCACAGCCCTGGCCGCGGTTGCCGCGTCCGCACCGGCCAGCAGTCGCGCGTTCGTCTTCGTCTCGCCCGACCGGTGCAGCGAGACCACAAGGTGGTCGCGCGCACGGGTCGCCGCGACATACATCAGCCGCAGCCGTTCGAAGGAGCTCATCTGCTCGTCCAGCGGGAGCTGATCCTGGAAGTCACCGGTCTGCAGGTCCTTGGACAGGCTCACGGCGTAGCCGTCCGGTGGCCAGAACAGGCGCACCCCCTTGCCGTACATCGGTGCAGACGTCATTCCGGACAGGACGACCATAGGGAACTCCAGACCCTTCGCGGCGTGGATCGTCATGATCCGCACCGAGTCCGCATCCGACTCGGGCAGCACCGACTCGGCCACCCGAGAGCCCTCGGCCGACTGCGCGGTGGCCCACGCGAGATACGAACGCAGCCCGCCGTTCTCCACCTCGGACCATGCGCGGGCCTGGTCGATGACGAACCTCAGCCGGCGCCACGAGTCCCGGGCGCGCGGCCCGAACACCGCAACCTCGAACATCCGCCGGTCGACCGCCAGTGCCCCCAGGATCTCCGAGGGTGGCAGCCAGCGCGACCTTCGATACAGGTCGCGCAGGTACGCGATGGCCACCCCGACCGGGTGGTCCTCCTGCCCCTCGGGTGCCGGCGCCAGCAGGTTGAAGGATCCGCGGGCCTGCTTCCACGTCCACAGGTCGTCGTCCCCGCAGCCGAACAGCGTCGAGCGCAGGGTGGTCACCAGGGCGAACCCGTCCGAGGGGTCGGTGATGGCCCTTGCCGCCGCGAACAGGTCACGCACCTCGGAGGCGTGGTAGACCAGCGAGCTCGACTCGGTGCGGTACATCACGGAGGCCTCGTCGAGCGCAGTTTCGAGGAATGGCAACGAGGTTCGGGACGGGATGAGGATCGTGATGTCATCGGGGCGCAGCGGACGCCACGTCATCGTCGGCTCGCCTCCTGGGGTGGACGCCGGCACCTCGACCTCGGTGGTCCAGTGCTCGGCGAGCGCCCGGACGATGGAGCGGGCAACGTCGGCGGCCTCGCCCGCGCGCATCTCGTCGGCGCTGATCTTGCCCGGGTGCTCCTCTGCGCCGAGGACGGTCACCGGATCTCCGACGGTCGGGATGCCGCGCGCCTCGTCGAGCGGTTGGTACTGCGGCTGCATGTCGGGGTGAGGCTGGATGAGCTTGCCGAA
Source organism: Actinobacteria bacterium UBA4719 (assembly GCA_002404345.1). Taxonomy (GTDB): domain Bacteria; phylum Actinomycetota; class Actinomycetes; order Actinomycetales; family Dermatophilaceae; genus UBA4719. Next base: position 9,940 of record DHJN01000251.1, read on the forward strand.
AACGGCGTTGACCCAGTCGAGGATGGGCGCGACGGTGCGAAAGTTGGTTGTCAGCGCCACTTCGCCGCGCAGCACCCGCTGAGCGCGCAGGTACATCGCGATGTCGGCCCGGCGGAACCGGTAGATCGACTGCTTCGGGTCGCCGACGACGAACAGCGACCCGGGCGGGACGATGACGTCCTCCCAGCCGGGCTGCGTCGCGTCCGCGCCACCGGCGATCCGGACCGCGATCTCGATCTGGATCGGGTCGGTGTCCTGGAACTCGTCCAGCAGCAGCCGCCGGTAGCGCTGCTGGAGGGTCGCACGCACGTCTGGGTTGTCCCGCAACAGGTTTCGTGCGAGGACGAGCAGGTCATGGAACTCCAGACGGCCATCGGCCCGCCGCTTCTGCGCGGACTCCAGGACGCGCAACCCGCACCAGTGGACGATCGATCGCAGGGTCGACTCCACGACCTCGGAGACCATCTCGTTGACACTATTTTGCCAGTCCTTGCACTCCTGCCTGAGCTCCTCGAGTCGACCGCCCCAGTTGGGCTTCTGGCCATGGGACCACTTGAGATCGGCGCCCGACTTGAGCACCGCCAACTGGGCGATGAGGTCGCCATCGACCGACTCCAGCTCGCCGGACCACACAGAGAGTCTGTCCAGCTTGTCGACGAACTTGTCGTCGTCGCGCTTGGTGCAGAGGCCAGCCATGTCCGCCAGCCGCCTGGCCTCGGCGAGCACCGTTGCGACGAGCGGCATCTGGGGTGCCGGAGGTGCTCCCGGCGACACGACATGTTCGGCCACCAGGTCCCAGTCGGAGTTCAGCTTCGTGATCAGCGACCGGACGTGTTCGAGACCGATGCCGACGGCGAACGCCATCTCCAGGGTCGATGCCATCTCGGGGGAGTTGAGCAGCTCGGTGCGAAACTGCGACCACCTGCCCTCGAACGCCACCGATGACCCGACCTCGTCCAGCACCTCAATCAGGGGCGGTATGCCGGCCTCGATCGGGTGCTCCGAAAGTATCCTTTGCGCGAACGAGTGCAGGGTGCCGATGGCTGCCGTGTCGAGCTCGTCGAGAGCAGCCTCGGCTCGGACCCGACGGGTCTCATCGGTGCCGTGGCTGGCAGCCTGCTCGAGCCGGGCCCGCAGCCGATCACGCAGCTCGGCGCCGGCGCGCTCGCTGAACGTGACAGCCGCGATCTCGCCCATCGGGACGCCGTCCCACAGCGTGAGCTGTTGCACGCGCTGAACGAGCATCGTCGTCTTGCCCGACCCTGCTCCGGCCTCGACGAAGAGCGTCTGGTCGGTGTCCTCTCTGATGCGCCGCCGCGCCTCCTGATCGACCAGATCCGCGTTCACTGTTCACCCCCGTCTTCGCTGTCGTCCAAGGGTCTGTCCAAGGGTCTGTCCAAGGGTCCTTCGAGCGACTCGGGCTCGACCAGGCCGGTGTAGACGAGGAGCTCCGGTGCGAGCCGCTTGGCCTCCCACCGCCGGCGAACATCCCTGTGCCCCAGGCCATCCGGGTTGCAGTACGAACACTGCACCCAGCCCTGGCGGAAGTCCGGCTTGGCCGGAGCGCGCTCAGGAAACGCCCCGCTTGCCATGGACCTGACCAGCAGACCCACCGTCCCGGCATACAGCACCTGCACCTTTGTGTTGAGCGGCACCTGCACGCGCCGCCGGACCTTGCCGACGAACCAGTACATCGCTTCCACAGCTGTCGTATCCGTGCCATGTCGGGCGCGCGCCGCGTGGGCGTAGACGGGCAGCTGCAGCTTCTCGCCGTGGGCGACCGGGTTGGCCTCGGACAGGTCCTTGAAGGTGCGGATGCTGCCGGTCTTGATGTCGGTCACCAGCAGGGTGCCGTCCCGGCGTTCGTCGACCTTGTCGGCGCTGCCGCGGAACCGGACGATCCCACCGTCGATCCTGATCTCGACCTCGGGCTCGCCGTGCATGCCGAACGCGAGCTCACTGGCGACCACCCGGGCAGCTTGCTCGGCCCGCCACTGGTTGTCGTTGTCCAGCATCCAGTCGAGGACGGCCAGGATGCGCGTCCGCTCCCGGGCCCACAGCAGCGGGTGGCCGGTTCGGCCCTCTGCCTCGAAGGCGTCGGCCCTGGCAGCGGCGATCGCCTGAAGACGTTGCCGCTGTGGGCCGCTCCATCGTTGGCCGTAGCCCGGCAGCTCGTCCAGGTCCGCACACCCGCTGATCAGCTCGTCGAAGCACTCGTGGATCAGGCTGCCGAAGTCCATGGCGCTGATCTCGAGCACCTCCTCGGGTGTCTCGACCGGCTCGACGTGGAGCATCCGCTGGACGAAGTACTCATGCGGGCAGATCGCGTAACGCTCCAGCGCGGTCGGCGACACCGGCCGAGCGCCGTTGGCGAAGTCGGGCAGGCCGTCCAGCCCTTTGAGGTTGCCGTCGAACCTGGTGAACTGGTCGGAGTCCCGGGCCTTGCTCATGGCCAGGCTTGCAGCGACGGCGTCGTCGTCCAGGTCGAGCTTCTTGCCGGCCGAGGCCGCGCGGACCCGCCACTCCTGCCTGGTGCTGGGTGCGTCGGTGGTCAGTAGCGAGCCGGCGTACGAGGGCGAGGTGGCAAGCCACGTGCTTGACCCGTTGGCGATGCCGGCTCGGTCCCACTCGGTGGCGGCCAGGGAGGGGATGCCGCTGAGGTGGCGCAGCGTGGGCAGGAGCCACCGGCTGGGCAGGCGATGGGTATGCCGTCGCAGGTCGCCTCGCGGGAAGCTCGCCACCACCTGGCTCGCCGACGTGAACGCGGCCAGCAGGCTGCGGTGCTTGAGGTCCACCCGCGCTCGCGTCGAGGGTAGCTGGCCTGCGGTCATCGCTCGGGCTCGCTCGGGCAGCAGGCAGTCATCGCGCAGCCGTCCGGGAAAGAGGTCCTCGGACAGGCCGACGAGATAGACGACGTCGAGGTCGAGCCCGATCGCGTGGGTGACCGGAGCGACCAGGACACCTTCGCCGAACCGGCCCACCCGGGGGAGCGCGGACTCGAGCTCGAGCGCGAGTACCTCCTCGAGGCCGTCAACCGTGGGAGCCGACCCGGTCCCGTCCAGGGCAGCCAGGCCGCTCAGGGTGCGCTCGATGACGCCCGCGGCATACTGTTCCTCCAGCGGCATCCGGGCCACGTCGGCTGGCGCGACCAGGGCGTGGAAAAGGTCGCGAACCAGGGTCCCGAGATCGCCCCACGTGTGTGCCCCGGCGACCGTGGCGAACCGCTTCTGCATCTCGATCATGAACTGCCGTAACGCGATTGCCGTCTCCCTGTTGCGCTGGGCCCGGGCGATCGTGGACTCGTAGGGCTCGTCCTTCTGCCGCTCGGTCCTGATCGTCTCCGCCTGCGTGTCGGCGTAGGTCGCGAGCCGCGTGTCCCACTGCGCGCCGCCGACCACCCCGGCCTCGCGCGACGTCCGCTCCCAGCGGGAGACGGCGATGCGCTCGCCGGTGAAGTTGCGCGCGCCGACCTCTCCAAGGGTCCGAAGCACGTCGGCCCGACGGAAGTCGCTGCGGCCCGTCTCGAGCAGACCGAGCAGCAGGCGCGACACCGCCCGCTCGTTGACCGGGCGAACGCCGGGGCCGTTGGTCGTGATGCCCGCCGATCCGAGGTGCTCGTGGAGCAGGCGTGCGTATGGCGACCGGTCGGCATACAGGACCGCGATGCGGTGAGCGGGCACGGACTGCAGCGTCTGGACCACCTCGCGCACAACGCAGCGCACCTCGTCGTCGGAGTCGGAGGCGTGCAGGACGCGGGCGGCATGCGGCTCGTCGGTGCCGGATGACGGCTGGAACTCGGGCGCGAGTGCGGTCAGTGTGACCAGAACCCCCTGGTCGGCGCGGGCGTTGCCGGTGAGCCCGGCGATGGCCTGCAGGTCGGTCCGGTCGGCGAGGGACTGGGCGAAGGCGGTTTCGGCGCGACCGAGATCTTGCGGAAGGTAGAGCAGTACCGGTCCGAGTTCTGTTGTGGCGGTGGGCTTTTCTGTGGCAGTGGGCTTTTCGCGGACTATCGTCGTCGCTGCCTCGAGGAGGTCGGTGGCGTCATACCACCGCGGCTCAAGCTCGGTGACGGTCTCGCGGTGCAGGCGGACGACATCCTTGACGAGGCTTGAGGCGGACTCGAGCGTGGTGAGGGTGGTCTCCGTCAGGTCGCGCAGGGCCGTCATCGCCTGCCCGAGCGCCCTGGACGTGGAGGGATGGCCGGCGACCGGTCCGAAGATGCCGGGGTCGGCGTCGAGGCGTCGGCGGATGGTTGCTGCGGTCACCGGGCGCGTCGCGGGGCGCCTGCCTGCTGCGGTCAGGGTCGGGGCGGCGAGCTGCTCGGCCAGGCGGGGGAGCGAGGAGAAGTAGATGCCCGCGATGCCGTTGGTCTTGTCGTTGCCG
>DHJN01000251.1:14378-23580 GCA_002404345.1 Actinobacteria bacterium UBA4719
CGTTGCCGTTGGTCTTGTCGTTGTGGTGGCCCGTATCGGTGAGGCCGCGGGCGAGGAAGCGGCGCGCGACGATACCCGCGATGTTGTTGGGGACCAGCACCGTAACCGGGGCCATCGGGTCGTCGGCCTTGATCTCCGCCACGGCGGCCCGAAGCGCCTCCAAAGCCGGCCGACCGTATGCCGTTGTCGTCACCTGAACTGCCACGTGGACACCCCTCCTACCCTGCCTCACCGCAGGCTATCGGCCGAGACAGGCAAAGGCGGCTCAACGTCGGCACAATTAGAGGCTGGCGCGCTGAGGCCGTTGGGTCTCGGGCATCCCGAAGGTGGCCGCGAACGCAAGCCCGGCAACCGTCGCCGTCGCCAGAAACGCCACTTCGAAGGACGCCGCGTCAGCCAGCAGGCCGGCGACGAGCGGACCTGTGAAGGCGCCGGCGTCCGAGGCCATCTGGAAAGCCGCGACCGGTGAGCCGCCGCGCCCGCCGATGACGTCGCCGACCACCGCGGCGCAGGACACCGCGAGCAGAGCCGAGCCGGCGCCGTACAGTGCCATCCCGACCAGGAAGAGGGGCGCGCCGCCGGCGAGCGCCATCGTGACCCCCGCGGCCAGCGAGAAGGCAGCCCCGGCGCGCATGAACGGCCTCCGTCCGCGCTCGTCGACCAGCCGACCGGCCGGGATGAGTACCAGCGCCTGCACCACGGCGGAGAGCACCAGCCCGGCACCGGTCCAGGACGGACCGAGGCGCAGCCCTTCAACGACAAACAGCGGGATGAGTGACGAGCGAACCCCGAAGATCGCCCAGCCGACCGCGAAGTTGTTCGCCACCGCGGCCCGGTAGGCCGAGCTGCGCAGCGCGGTCCCGAGCGGCGTCGGGGTATGGGCGATCGTGCCCACAGCGCCCGCGACCTCGTCTTGACGCAGTGCCGTGCGGGCGAGGAACACCGTGGCTACGCTCCCGGCGACCAGCAAGGTGATCGCGTACACGAAGAAGGGCGCGCGCAGGGACCACGCCGTCAGGGGGCCGCCGAAGGCGGGACCGGCGATGGCCCCCAGGAGGAACCCGGTCTGGTAGGTGCCGGCAGCCCGGCCGCGCTGGTCGGGGGCGGCGACGCGCAACAGCAGCGCGAACGACGACACGGTGAACATCGCCGAGCCACAGCCGCCGATGCCGCGCAGCACGAGCAGCTGGGCGTAGCTGCCGGACAGCCCCGCCAGCAGGCTCGACACCCCGACGATGCCGATACCGGTGGCCAGCACCACGCGCTCGCCTACGCGGTTGACCAACCGGCCGGCCACCGGGGCCGAGGCGAAGCGCATCAGCGCGAACACCGAGATGACCGCGCCCGCGGCAAAGTTGCTGACGTCGAAGGCCTTGGCGAAAAGCGGGATCGCCGGGGCGACGATCCCGAAGCCCAGGGCCACCGAGAACCCCACCGCGGAGAGGACTGCCACCTCGGGTGGCAAGGATCCGAAGGGGTTGCGTAAGGCGCGCATACGACCGCCCATCCTCGCAGGCCGCGGCGACCGCCGCTACGCACAGACGGTCCGACTCCAGCGGCCGGAACTGCACCACGTGACGTCAGCGCTCGTCAGCGCTTCCTCTTCCTGTCCCGGCCACCGATCGCGGCCAGTACCGCAGCGGCAGCGGCAGGCACGGCAGCGGCAACGGCCTCCGTGATGGGCGCGCCCAGGTCGAACCGTCTGGCCTCGACCCCGACCACCACCAGCTTCTTGGGCAGCCGACCGAGAGCGCGGGCGAGCTCCAAGACGGCGGCGAGTCCGAGCGCGTGAGTGCCTCCTGCGGACCAGTTCCCCGCGGGCAGCTTCCTCTCGAGGACGTCGATGACGTGAACGTGGCCGGGGTCGCCGCCGGAGTTGACCGCATCCGTGATGACGACGGTGTCGTCGGTTGTCCAGGCGTTGAGCGCGTCGGCCGGGTAGTTGAGCTCGACCACGTGGACGTGGTGGGCCTTGTCTGCCACCCGGCGGGCGACCTCAAGGCCCACGGCGTCGTCGCCGCGGTCGGGGTTTCCGATGCCGATGACGATCGTCTTGCCAGTCATCGCTCCACCACCGTGTGAAGCTCTTCCTCGCCGTTGGGCAGAGTGGGCCGGCAGCCGTCGCGGGAGGCGAACTTCCGGACGGCTAGCTTCGGCTGGCGGTGCTGCTCCATGTCACAGCTCCCTGACTCCGAGCAGGTCGGCAACCCGAGCATAGGGCAGCACCGGGCCGTCGACGCAGACGAACAGCTCGCGGTACTGGCAGTGCCCGCACAGGCCGACCCCACAGCGCATGTTGCGCTCGAGGTAGACCCGGACCCGGTCTGGGTGCACGCCCCGTTCGACGAGCGCCGCAGCCGTGAACCGCGTCATGATCTCAGGACCGCAGACCAGCGCCAGCGTGGACCCGGGATCGAACCCTGCCCGCGCGATGAGGTCCGCCACCCTCCCGACCCGACCGGTCCACGATGGCGTCCCGTGGTCGACGGTGACAAGGACCTCCACCCCCTGGCCCTCCCACCGCTTCAGCTCGTCGGCGAAGAGGAGGTCCGGCGGGCTGCGGGTGCCGTAGAGCACCACCACCCGGCCATAGCGTTGCCGGTGGGAAAGCACCTCGAGCACAGCGGGACGTAGCGGCGCCAGACCGATGCCCCCGGCGACGAACACCACGTCCCCGTCGCGACCGTCGGCCACATCCCAGCCGGTGCCGTACGGTCCACGGAGGCCCAGAAGCTCGCCGACCGATGCGCGGGCCAGGGCATGCGTGACAGCACCGACATCACGCACCGTGTGCTGCAGAAGGCCGCCCAGGTGCGCGGCACCGCTGAAGGAGATCGGCACCTCTCCGACGCCGAAGGCTGACAGCATGGTGAACTGGCCGGGGATGAAGCCCAGTGGTCTGCCGTCGGTCGGCTTGAGCTGGATCGTGAACGTGTCCGCGGTGTCCTGGCGCCGATGGACGAGCCGGAAGAGGCGCGGGACCATCGCGGCGACGACCGGCTGAACGCCTTGCCGCTCAGCGAGGCGCTGCATCGGTGTTCCCCGTGGCGGTGGTGCCGCCAGTGCCGTAAAGGTCGAGCAGACCAACCCGCGCGGCCACCAACCGGCCGAACATCACCTGGGTCACGAGCTTCATGAGCTCGTATCCCAGACGTGGGTCCTGCTCGCACTTGCTGCGCAGGCACCGCCCGTCAAAGGCGACCGTGCCCGTGTCCTCGACGGCTCGTGCGTCGAAAAGCCAGCGGTATGGCGGCACGAGCCACGAGAAGCCCACGACGTTGCCGGCGTCGGCGGTGTCGACCACCACGGTGCCGACGGCAGGACCGTACACCTCGATGGCGACCCGGCCGCGCCGGACGACGAAGAACTGGTCGGCTGGCTCACCCTCACGGAACAGGAACTCGCCGGCGGAGAAGTTGATGTTGGTGGCGCAGCCGGCGAGAAGTGCCAGCAGTGGGCGTCCAGCCCTGCGAAGAAGGGGTGTTCGGGCAGGTACTGCTCGATGGTGCCCATGTCAGTCCTCTCCGGAACGAATTGCCGCGACCTCTGCGGTGATGTCGATCGCGGCCGGACACCACGTGATGCAGCGTCCGCAGCCGACGCATCCCGACGTGCCGAACTGGTCCACCCACGAGGCGAGCTTGTGGGTGGCCCACTGGCGGTAACGCGACGACACCGAGGGGCGGACGCTGCCGCCGTGCAGGTAGGAGAAGTCGTTGGTGAAGCAGGAGTCCCACACCCGCCACCGCGCCGTCGTGCTCCCGGTGAGGTCGCTGACGTCGTCGACGGAGGTACAGAAGCAGGTGGGGCACACGAGCGTGCAGTTCGTGCAGGCCAGGCAGCGGCTGGCCACGTCGTCCCACTGGGGGTGCGCGGCGTTCGCGTACAGCAGGTCGCGCAGCCCGTCGGTGTTCAGCGATCGCCCCATCCGCTGCGCCGCCGCGGCGCCGACCTCCCTGGCTGCGGCACGGTCTGCCCTGGCCGCATTCAGGACCTCGTCCCCCTCTGCGCGTGTCGTGAGCTCCTCGAGGACCTCCTCGCCGCGGTCACTGCCCGGGACGACGAGAAAACGGTGCACGTCCTGGTCGGGCAGCTCGGTGAGCGCGAGGTCAAAGCCCCGGTCCGGCACCGGTCCGGTGCCCATCGAAACGCAGAAACACGTGCCTCCGGGATCGGAGCAAGTCACCGCGACGATGAAGGTGGCCTCGCGCCGGGTGACGTATGCCGGGTCGGGCACGGCCCGCTTCGCGAGGACCTGGTCGTGGATCCCGATTGCGTGCAGGTCGCAGGACCGGACGCCGAACAGGGCGAGGCGCGGCGCGTCGACGACAGCCGGCTCCACCTCCACCTCGGTGCCGACTCGCCGTCCGCTCCACATCAGCTCGCGAGAGGGGAACAGCAGCGACTTCCACCCCTGGGGACCGCCGACGTAACCGAACAGCTTTTCGTCACCGCGGTGGCGCAGCCGGTAGCTGCCGCCGTCCTGGAGATCTCCCACCCCGCGTGGAAGCTGGTCGACCGACTCGATCTCGGCGTGCACGACGACGCCGTCCCGCACTGTGGGCCCAACGACCGCCCACCCACGCGCGCGGAGCAGGTCAATGAGCGACTGAAGCCCGGGAAGGAGCAGCACCGTTCCTCTGATGTCGTCCATGAGCGCCTCCGTGGCGATCCTCCCGCGGACGACACATTGACCTCAAGGGACCAACGTCCTTCGGTTGGCCCACGTCCCCTCACAGAGCCTCATGCGACAACGTGGCCTGTCCTTCAAGGAGGCAGTGAACTCCTCTCTGCGGGCCGCGCTCAGTTCATCGGTGCCGCGCGCCGACTACGTCTTCCCGATGCCGCCGTGCATCGGGGGTCACCTTCGACCGGGATTTCGAGCGGTTCGACATCACGGTGCATCTGCCCACCTGAGATGCCGTCGGCACGGGTTCACCCGAGCCCGCACCGCTCGTCATGCTGGCGTGAATGGTTACTTGCGTCGGCTACGGCGCGGCCGTGCCGCCGATCGAGCTGACGGTGAAGACCATCCCCGCCTGACGGTGCCCCACGATCGTGCACCAGCCCTTGAGGTTGCGGCCGACGACGCCGACGTCCAGACGCACGGTCCTGCCACGGGTGATCCGCGCGGTGATCTGGCCCGTCTCCAGCGCCAGGTCGTGAACGTCCGGGTCCGTGTTGGTCACGACCAGGACGAGGCGGTTGCCAGCAGGCACGTCCACTGAGGCCGGCACGAAGCGCATGTTGCTGCTGACCACATTGACCGTGGTGACTCGTCCGGTCGCGACGTCACCGCCCGAAGCTGCGGTGACACCACGATCGAGTGCCGCCGGGTCGAGTGCGACTCCGACGGCCACGGCGAGCACGACTGAGGCCACAGCCACCGCCGCCTGGCCGGTATGCCGTCCGCGAACCATCGCGGCCGGCTCCGGAATGTGTCTGCTCACGGGGGTGGGGTCGTTTGTCGCCTGCCGGGCGACACGCTTGGCCCGCAGGGCATACAGCACCGCGGAGACCAGCAGCGGAAGGAACGCGGCGAACGCGCCGAGCACGAGGACCGAGACCAGGACACGCACGAGGTGGGGAACCGGTAGGACGCAGACGACGAGGCCAACGTTGATGAGCACGGCACGCAAGGCGTTGCCACGGTCCAGTCGCGCCTGGGTTCCTCGCAGAATGATGGGTCCGCCGCCCATGACGACGGGCACCAGGAAGGACAGGGCGCCGAGCATGACCTGCGCGGCGAACCCGGCGGCCAGGGGAGTGATGAGCAGTCCCAGGCGGTCCGTGACGAGCTGCCACGTCGGGCTGCGCACCAACACTGTGCCCAGGCCCAGGAGGGACCCGATGAGCCAGATCACGGCCGCCATGACCGACCACGTGGCATAGGCCGAGGGTGCCTTGTTGCGGGCCACTTGGGCCAGCGGCCGGACGGCCCAGAGGACTCCGCCCAGATACCCTGCCACGCCCACCGCCGCCAACGCCTGCAGCCCGCCGAGGGCACCCGTGACGGTGACGACGACGGAGCCGACCAGGATCGGAAGTGCCTGGCGCGCAACGCGTTCGGCGCCCTCGGCGATCCGGGTGCGCAGCATCGTCGGCCAGAGGGTGACCAGGGTGCCCATCACCGTGAGACCGATCCAGCCCAACAGGTTGAGGGTGATGTGGGCGATCACCAACCGTCCGTGCCACGGCTCAGCCGGGTCACGCGCCAGGGCTGCGCCCAGCCCGGCGCCGATCGGCAGGGCCAGCGAGGCGCAGACGTAGTAGCGCACCGTTGCACCGAAGCGCGATGCCAGTGCAGCGCGGGCTTGCCGGGCCAGCGTGATGCCGTGCGCTGCGGCCGCGGCGCCCACGACCACGGACCCGACCAGCGTGAGGATCCAGACGGCGCTCACCATCCCGGTGACGACCGTGATGACGCCGACGTTGAGGGCGACCATCCGGGCGGCCTGCCAGCGCCGTGATCCGGCGGTGGCGCGGCGCCGCAGAAGGGCATCCGCGAAGTGGGAGCTCCAGACGAAGATCGCGTTGGTGACGGCGCCCAGCAACAGCAGGTGGACCAGCAGCCAGGGCGACTCGGAGACGTAGCGGTGGAACAGGCTGACCGCCAACAGCGCGGCAAGCCAGGCAGCAACCGGCGCGTTGGCACCGATGTGCCACCTGGTGCGGTCACGCAGAGCCAGCGGGCCCGTGGGGTCGAGCGTCATGGGGCGGCAAGTGTCGTTGGCGGAGCGGAGGCAGCGGAGGCAGCAGAGGCGGCATCGACGGCATCTGTGGCGGCAGTGGCGGCGGTGGCGGCAGTGGCGGCAGTGGCTAGTCGGTGGAGGCGACCCGCCCGAATGGCCGCGCCGGCCGTGATGGCAGCGAACCCGAGCAAGGCGACGACATTCAGGGCGCCACCGATCTGGCGGGCGAGATCGAGGCTGCCGGCGTCACCGACGGCCAGCCGCAGGAGCAGTGAGACGTGCAGCAGAACCGGCGGCGCGATCATCACCGGGTGGTAGGGCAACCGGCAGTGCAGGACGGCAGGGAGGATGACGGGCGCGTGGGCCATGATCATCGACATCGTGAAGCCGATGAAGACGGCGTGGATGACCGCGTCATAGGCCGGGCCTTCCGTGACAGCGCCGGCCAGGACCCAGATCCCACCCGTGACGGCGAGCCAGACGTATCCCGCCAGCAGACACCCGGCCATGAAACGCGGCAGGCCCCTGGCCCGGATCGTGCGTCGGGCGACGTCGTGGACCACCAGCCACCAGACCAGAGCCAGCAGCGACAGGCCGAGCACCGGATATCCGAAGGCCGGCCAGAGCAGCGTCAGGACCGTGCCGAGCGTGATCATGGCCGCGAGGGCGAGGAGCTGGGCGACCGTGGCGTAGGTGAGCAGGGTCACTCGCGCGAGCTCGAGCCGTTCGCCGGCGATGGTGAGCACGATGAAACACGTCAGCCAGGGCAGGAGACGCGCGATCGGTATGCCGCCGAGCCACAACAGCGCCCCTCCGGTGGCCAGAACGGCCCCAAACGCTTGGACGAGAACGGAGTGGTCGCGCTGTCGTCGCCACAGCGGGATGTAGACCCCGATGAGCGCGGCCGCCCCGGCGGCGAGCGCAATCTGCCCCAGCGCAAGAGGTGCCGCGGAGGTCAGGAGCAGCCCGCCGACGCCGAGCAGGGCGGGGGCGGCGTACCCGGCGCGGCGTCGTAGGGCAACGGCGCGCTCGAGGGCGATGACGGTGCCGACGAACCCCAGAACCATCACCATGCCGTGGGCATCGGGCAACCGTTCTGTCGTGACGGGCGCGGGTATACCGAGCAACAGCAGACCCGCATCCAGGCCGGCTAGGAGGGCCACGCCTGCCGGAATGAGGAAGATCAGCCGCCGGTTCATCTGGCCGTTCATCCGGTGTTCCCGCGAGGGGGAAGCAGGTCCAGGCGGCAGGCCCCGGGCTCCGAAAAGGGTTGCAGCGCAATGCGTTCCGTTCGTTCCGGGTCGGCGCCCAGCTCATCGAGCACGCCACGAACGACACCGAGATGGACTCCGCAGACCACCTCAGGATGCTGGTGGGCTGCCTCCAGCAGGGGGCAACGCCACAGCTTGACCACGCCGATGCGTGCATCGGCACTAGGAGCGAACCCGAGCTCCTCCAGCAGGGTGACCACCTCGCGACGGGCCGCCACGGCGCTGGGTACCATCGCAGCGCCGGGAACCGGGCCCTCGCCCTCGCCCTCGGCCCCAGCTAAAGTCTGAGGAGGGGATCGCCGGACCAGCTCCCGACCCCACATCCGGCCCGCTTCGATGGAATCGGCGCGCGGTTGTCGGCTGGTCCGGGCGATCTGTGCGGCCAATGCGGAGGCGAGACCGGCATACTCCCGGGCCCCCTGATCGGAGCCGACCTCGGGCGCAGCGCTGTACAGCCAGGCGGGACGCCCGCGGCCCTGTGCCGGAGCGCGGACTCGAACGGCCAGCCGGTCGTCCACCAAGCCGTCCAGATGCTCGCGGATCGTGTTGGGGTGTTGTCGAGTCAGCGTCGAAAGAGCCTTCACCGTGCAGGGTTCGGGCTGGTCGATCAGGACGCCCAGGATGCCGGCCCGCGCGGTCGAGATGTGTGCCCGTCGCCGGTTCGCCCGCGGCGTCGGCACAGGACCGTATCCCGGCCGTGGGCCAGCGGTCGCCACCTGATTAGTTTTCACGGAGCAAAGTGTAATAAACTTTCGTCATGCTTCGCCACCCAAGGCGGGCCGGGGTGCCGCAAGGTGCCTCATCGCGTTGAGTCGGAGGAGTTCTCATGAGTACGGTTGTTGTCGCAACAAGCGCCGCAGACGCCCAAGCCGTCGAGGCCGTGAAGAATCATCACGCACAGCTGTCCGGCGCCCTTGCCGTTCAGGTGGAGGCGCTTGTCGACGCCGCGGCCCGAGGCGATCTGCCCGGTGCCGGCGCCGCGGCCCAAGCCCTGGTCCGGTGGTGTGACGCGGAGCTGGTCCCGCATGCGCTCGCGGAGGAAAAGGCCATGTACCCCAAGGCGCACGAGGATCCTCGTGCCCGACTGCTGGTCGACGCCATGCTCGCCGAGCACCGCGACCTCGTTGCGCTGGTCGAAGCCATTCGGCACGCTACGGGCCCGGTGCGTGCCGCGGCCAACGCCCAGGCGCTCCGGTCGCTGTTCGACTCGCACCTGGTCAAGGAGAACGAGCAGATCCT
>DHJN01000159.1:0-192 GCA_002404345.1 Actinobacteria bacterium UBA4719
GTACCTTCTGTCCTGGTCGGCCCATAGACTCTAACTACACCCATAGTAACTCTAAGTTGAAGGGATTGGGGTGGGTCCTGGCCTGTTGGTTTGGTCGGGGTGTCGCTGCCTACATCCTCCAGGTGACCGTTGCGCTGTTCGGCGGCTGGGCTGCCGGCTTCTGGCTGGTTTGCGGGGGACTGGCTGTGGGTG
>DHJN01000159.1:341-2743 GCA_002404345.1 Actinobacteria bacterium UBA4719
TCCGGCTGTTCGTTGCTCATTGTTCTTTTGTCCGTTCTGCGTCGTCGTCGGTTTCCAGGAGTTGGGCGAATAGGGATCGGTATCGGACCATGGCTTCTCTTAGTTCTTCGGTCGAGGCCTCACCCCGCCCACTGGCCTCGCTGATCCTGACTGCCTCCCGGTAGTCGCCGACCACCTCTGGATGGTCAACGGAGACGTCGTCCGCCTGACGCTCGAAGTCGTCTGTTGGGTAACCCCGTTCGGACATCACCGTCCGGACCAGCGCGTACGCCGCGGTGACGGCCGCAGTCGGGTCATCGACGAACTGTCCCTTCGCCTGTTCCCACGACTGGGCGAACTCCTGTCGGCGCGATGGATCCAGCTCACGCACCTGAAAACTGGATCGCCGCTGCTGGCGATCCAGCAAGTCACGCTCCGCTGTTTGTTGATCCCCTCGCGCCTCGACGGTCCTGTCATATTCCTGACCGAAGTGACCCTGGAGCGCCTCCGATCTCCTCCTGGTTCGCAGCCTGAGAACTCCGACGACGACTGCGACCACCACGAGGGCGACTACGACAAAAAGGATGAACTTTCCAGTACTCACCGAGCCACTCCCTTCTGTCTCCGCCGCCCTCCACACTATGGTGCACCCACTTCGCCTCATTTGAACCCTTCGGGCGAAAGGCGACCGCCAGAGGTTTTTTCGACCTCGGAGAATTCCCAGGGTTCAGTTGCGCCCGGCGCGGCGAGTTGGACGGTATGTAGGTGCCCCGACCGTCCGCTGTTCGCCGTTTGGGCAGGTCACGGGCCCGCGACCCAGGGCGACGGCGGTGCTGACCGACTCACCACCTGGCTGTCGAGCCACCGAAACCGACGTGGCCGCTCACGTCGTGGGCGGCCCGTGTCGGGCAGTGTGTGGACCGTCATGCGGTGTGCCGTGTGCTCGCTTGCCGTGCAGGTCATCAGCGGGCAGCAGACATCCTCAATTCGGCAGACATGCGGTCGTGTCTTGTCGAAGGTCCAGCCGTCCCGAAGGCGGAACGGCGTACGGGCACGCGCGGAGGCCGTTCCGACCCGGCACAAAGATGGTTTTCGTCGTTCCGTAGCGGGATCCTCCACCGGGCACTGCGTCTCCATAGTCGTACCCACATCGCCGCCCTGGGCCGGACCGCCCGAGACCCCGCGTGATCCCTGACCTTCCTTGTCCCAAGGAATCGCCGAATAGTGGGACTCGTTGATGTTCATGACCACCGACGACGGGTTCGCTCCAGCTGGGTCATCTTCGAACCCTCGAGCGTCTCGTGCTCTGGTCAACCTCACCGACAAGGTGCCCCTTCACTGGGATAGGACGTCGACGCCGACGAATACGCCGACTTCACGAAAGAATACGACCGCCAACACGAAAGAATAACGCTACCAACGACTTTCAACGCAAAGTAGTCATTTCCAAGCCTTTATCAAATAGCGGCACGCATGCTACCAATATTGGTAAGTCGGGTCGCCTTTCGGGCGGCCCGGAAACGTCTTTACCGATGATTGTTGGTTGGTGTTGGAAATGCATGGTGGGTTAAAGGTCTATCGCGGCTCGCCGGCTGCTGCGCGCAGCTATGTCGAGGCCGACCGCGGCCGTGCGGATGACTACTACCTCGCCGAAGGCACCGGCGTTGCGCAGCGTTACCTCGCCTCGCCTGAGGCGGGGGTGCGCCGTGAGGGAACGCTGACCGGTGATGCTTACGAGGCGTGGGTCGGTGGGTACGACCCCGACACGGGTGCGCCCAAGGGGAGAGTGCGCGCCGACGCTCAGGCTGTGCGGTTTGTCGAGGTCGTGGTCAACGGCCCGAAGTCGTGGTCGTTGGCCGCGGTCCTGCATCCCGAGATCGCGGCGGCTTATGACGGCGCCCAGGACCGCGCGGCCGAGCAGATCATCGGCTGGCTGGCCGAGCACGCGACCACCCGGGTCGGACCGCGGGGCGCTCAGGTCCAGGTCCCAGTGCAGCAGATTGAGGCCGCGGTAGTGCGGCATTACACGTCCCGGGCTGGGGATCCGCACCGGCATCTGCACCTGCAGATCAATGCCCGGGTCTTCGCCGAAGGCACATGGCGCGGACTGCACACCGTCGGGGTCCGCGACGCCCTTGACGCGATCAACGGGATCGGTCATGCGGCGGTGATGACGGACCCGGGGTTCCGGGCCGCGCTGGCCGCCCGCGGCTACACCCTGGACTTTGAGTCGGGCGAGGTCGCCGAGCTGGTCGCCTACGTCGGGCCGTTCAGCGCCAGGGCAGCCCAGATCGCCCGCAACATCGACCGGTACGAGGCCCAGTGGCGGGCCGCCAACCCCGGAGCCGAGCCCGGCCCGAAGATGCGCCGGGCATGGGACGGGCGTGCGTGGGCCGATGCCCGCCCCGACAAGGTGATCCCGG
>DHJN01000185.1:0-1293 GCA_002404345.1 Actinobacteria bacterium UBA4719
AGGTATTGACGTGAGGCAACAGGTAGTACTGGACGTTCGCTAGTTGAGCGCGGGCCGGCGATGCCGGCCACCCGTTCATCGGCGTTCATCGGTGGTCGCTGATCTCGTAGAATCTCACCAGGACCAACCACGGTCCTCCGTTTCGCACTGACCACGATCGTCTCAGCTGTCCCGTCACATCTCAGATTGTCGAGATGCGTCGGTGGAACGGCCGTCCCGGCCGACCGGGACGACCACCAGTCACAGGGTTGCTTCTTGCTCGGTCTTGACGGTGAGCTGGTTGGCAGGCAGGTAGACCTCGGCTCCGGCTGAGGTGAACTCGTGGGCCTTTTGTTGCATGCCTGCCGCGAGGGCGCCCTGCTCGTCCAGCCCCTGCTCGGCGGCGTACCGGCGGACATCCTGGGTGATCTGCATGGAGCAGAACTTGGGCCCGCACATGGAGCAGAAGTGTGCGGTCTTGGCCGCCTCGGCGGGCAGGGTCTCATCGTGGAACGAGCGCGCGGTGTCGGGGTCGAGGGAGAGGTTGAACTGGTCGTTCCATCGGAACTCGAACCGCGCCTTGGACAACGTGTCGTCCCACAGCCGGGCGCCGGGATGACCCTTGGCGACATCCGCGGCATGCGCGGCCAGCTTGTAGGTGATGACCCCGGTCTTGACGTCGTCGCGGTTCGGCAGGCCGAGGTGCTCCTTGGGCGTGACATAGCAAAGCATCGCGGTCCCGTGCATCGCGATGGTGGTCGCCCCGATGGCGGAGGTGATGTGGTCGTAGCCGGGGGCGACGTCGGTGACCAGCGGGCCGAGCGTGTAGAACGGCGCTCCGTCGCACAGCTCCTGCTGAAGTCTGACGTTCTCCTCAACCAGCTGCAGCGGCACGTGCCCGGGTCCCTCGACCATGACCTGCACGTCATACGCCCAGGCCCGCTTGGTCAGCTCGGCCAGCGTTGCCAGCTCGGCCAGCTGAGCCGCGTCGTTCGCGTCGGCGACGCACCCCGGACGAAGGCCGTCCCCGAGACTGAACGCCACGTCATACTGCGCGAAGATCTCGCACAGCTCGTCGAAGTGGGTGTAGAGGAAGCTCTCCTGGTGGTGGGCCAGGCACCAGCCGGCCATGATCGACCCGCCACGGCTGACGATGCCGGTGATCCGCCAGGCCGTCATCGGGACGTACCGCAGCAGCACGCCGGCGTGGACAGTCATGTAGTCCACGCCCTGCTCGCACTGCTCGATGACCGTGTCCCGGAAGATCTCCCAGGTGAGCCTGCTGGCCTCACCGTCGACCTTCTCCAGCGCCTG
>DHJN01000185.1:1493-10102 GCA_002404345.1 Actinobacteria bacterium UBA4719
AGGCTGCGCCCGCGACCCGAGTACTGCTCGACGTCCCTGCGAGCCTGAACCCAGGCCGTACGCAGCGCCGGCAGACCCTGCTCTGGGATGCTGCCCGGGCCGGACGTGTCATACAGGCGCAGCGGCGCGTTGGGCTGTGGACCGCTCGGGCCGGGGGAGTCGCCCAGGCGCACCTGCGTGAATGGCACGCGTATGTCGGGCCGTTCGCCTTGCGCGTAGACCTTGGTTCGTGCGGGGTTGGCATCGGTCATGAGGTCCTCCTGGTGTTGTGGTGCAGGATTGGCTTGTGGCGCAGATGCGCATCCGCGGCCCTGACTGAGGCCAGGAGCGCAGCGACGGTCTGCCCCGGGTCGGGTGAGCGCATGACAGAACCCATCACGGCCACGCCGTGGGCGCCGGCATCAAGGAACTCCGCAGCGTTGTGTTCGTCGACGCCACCGAGGGCGAAGACGGCTGGCAGCGGCCCTCGAACACGACCGGCCTGGGCCAGCACGCTGCCGAATCCGCCCGCGCCAAGCGACGGTCCATACCCGGGTTTGGAGTGGGTCGGCGCGACCGGCGACAGGGTGACGTAGTCGCAGCCCGCGGCGGCTGCGTGGAGCACCTGCTCGGCCGAATGCGTCGAAAGCCCCAGCAAGGCAGGCCTCGTCGCGGGCACGGGGTCGGTACTGCGCAGGTGCAGCCCGGCCAGTGAGGAGGTCACCCCCGGTGGCGCGGCTGAGGCCAGGAACAGGATGCCGCCCACGGGTGAGAGCAGCGCCTGCACCTGGTCGGCGAGCCGGGCCCGGCAGGGGGTGGGCAGGTCACGTTCTCTCAGCACGACTGCCCGGGCGCCGCCGTCGACAGCAGCCCGCAGGGCGCTGATCAGGTCTCGGCCAGCCGGCAGCATCGTGCGGTCGGTCAGCACGAGAAGCCGTGGCAGCAGCCGGGCCGACGAGCTGTCGGTCGGGTTCACGCCTGGATCACACCCTCGGCCGGTGAGGATCCGCGGGCGAGCCGTCGCACGGGGATACGGCCGGCTGTGCGTGCGAGGCGACCGGCGATCACGGCGTGCTTCATTGCGGTGGCCATCGCGGTGGGATCCTCGGCCCGGGTGACCGCGCTGGCGATCAAGACGGCGTCGCAACCCAGTTCCATGGCCAGGGCCGCATCCGACGCGGTGCCGATCCCGGCGTCCAGGATCAGCGGCACGTCGACGGCGTCACGGATCATCTCGATCGCGTGGGGGTTGCGGATGCCCAGACCACTACCGATGGGTGAGCCCAGCGGCATCACGGCGGCACAACCGAGGTCGGCCAGCCGGCGAGCGAGGACCGGATCGTCGTTGGTGTAGGGCAACACGGTGAACCCGTCATCGACCAGACGCTCTGCCGCATCCAGCAGCTCGACCGCGTCGGGCAGAAGAGTCTTGTCGTCGGCGATGACTTCGAGCTTGATCCAGCTGGTCCCGAGCGCCTCTCGGGCCAGCTTGGCGGTGAGCACCGCCTCCCGCGCCGTGTAACAGCCGGCCGTGTTGGGCAGCAGTCGCACCCCGCAGCGGGCCAGGACGTCCAGGATGCTATCGCCTGCGGTCAGCGAGACCCGTCGGATCGCCACCGTAACCAGCGCAGCCCCCGAGGCGCGCACAGCGCTCTCCAGGGAGGTCAGGCTGGTCGCCCCGCCAGAGCCCAGCAAGAGCCGTGAGGGCAGCCGCTCACCGGCGATCACAAGCGTGTCCGTTACCGGACTTAGAACTGGTGCGCCGGCATCCACGTTCACGATGGTCATGTCAGCCACCCTGCGCGGCAGTGACAATGTCGACCCGCGCGTCAGCAAGGATCCGTGTCCTGGCCCATACCGAGCGAGGGACGACCTCGCTGTTCATCGCCAGTGCGACCCCACGGTCGGGCAAGGAGAAGTCTGCGACGAGCCGATCGAGGGTGGTCCCGTCCGCAATCTCGTGGCGGGAGCCATTGAGTGTGATGGTCATGCGATGGCCTCCGTGACGTCGTGACCTGAGCCTGAGAAACGTTGTGAGGCAAAGGGTTCGACGACCCCAGGCACCGGGAGATCCGAGACCAGGCGATGGATGGCATCGCTGGTTGCGGGCGCGAGCAGGATGCCGCCGCGGAAGTGCCCGGTGGCCACGAGAAGGCCAGGTAGCGGGCTGGAACCGATCAGCGGCCCGTTGTCGGGGGTCCCGGGTCGGGACCTTGCGAGCGTCTCGACCAGCTCGAGCTCGGCGACCTCGGGCACGACCTCGATCGCGGTGCGCAACAGCTGGTGGACGGCACCCGCTGTCACGGTGAGGTCCTCCCCTACCTCTTCGCTGGTTGCTCCGACGATCAGCTCACCGTTACTGCGGGGGACCAAGTAGACGCGCTCCCCGTGGACCGTCGCGCGGACGGTTCGCCCGAGCAGGCCGGCGGCTCCGCCCAGCCGCACGCTCTGCCCCTTGACCGCGCGGACCGGCGGACGCGCGTCATCCCGCAGACCGGGGACCTGAGCCGAGCCGGCGCCTGCGGCCAGGATGACGAGGTCGGCCTCGTGAACTGGAGCGCTCGTACTGTTCGATTCGACGTCCACGCGGCGCACCCCGACCGACCGCCCGTCCACGGTGACGAGGCCGACACGCTGGCGATGGAACTGGACTCCCGCCCTCTCGGCGGCAACGAGAAGCGCGTGCATGACCCAGCGGTTGTCGACGCTGGGGTCGCCCGGTACGTGCAAGGCCGACCGGGCTCGAGGCGAGAGCGCGGGCTCCAGGGTGCGCGCTTCGCGGGAGCTCAACATGCGCTGCTCGAGGCCGTGGTGGGCAAGCATGTCAGCGGTCCGTGCCAGGCCGACCGCGTCGTCTGTGTCGAAGCCGACCAGGAGTGAGCCTTCCGCCCGCAACCCGACGTCCACGCCCGACGCTTGGGTCAGCCGAGCGGCGAACTCCGGCCAGGCCTGCAGCGAGGCCAGGCCGAGAGCCAGGAGCTCTGGTTCCTGATATGAGGCTTCGCTTATCGGGGCAAGCATGCCGGCGGCCGCATATGAGGCCCCTAGACCCGGCTGGTCGTCATGGATCTCGACGGCGTATCCGTCCTGCGCCAGGGTCCACGCGATGCTGAGCCCGATCACCCCGCCGCCGATGATGGCAACGCGGAGATCGGTACGCTCTGATGTCACCATGGTCACGCCTGCCGCAACGCGCTCAGGATGTGCGCCGGTGCGGCTGCGATGCCCAACCGGTCCGAGCGGGGTTGGAAGGCCGTCCGTGGTGCTGGCAGGGTTGTCGTCGGGCATGAGGTTCTCCTGGTGCTGGGGTGCTGGGGTGCTGGGGTGTGCTGGGGTGTGGGTTGCACGGTGGCGCAAGACCGTCAGCGGTCGTGAGTCAGGTCCATCGGGTGCAGTGGTGCGTCGAACTTCCCGCGGACTGCTCTGCCAAGAGTTCCGCGGCGAAGTGCATCTGGGGGGATCGCGGTGTGCCGGTGGGCGGCCCGTGAGAGGCCGGGCGTCGCGCCAGGGCGAGACTTGCGCGATGCTGGCGGGTACGGCTGAAGATGACATCGGCTCCTGCAACTCCCTGCGCCGGCATGATCCGGATCAGGTATGGACGGTCGGGGCTGCGTCAGCCCCCTCTCAGCCCGATGCGCCGGACTCCCGTGAAGGACAGTCCCACCATAGCGGCAGCCATCCCGGCATTGGCAAGCGTCACCCGACGCCACCGAGGTTCCGCGACTCAGGACATACTCGACACGTTTCCCGGTCTGGGGACCTCGACGGTTGCGGATCCGGGTCCGGGAACCCGTCAGGACCGATGGCGCCTCGCCGTTTTGGCCCACGAGATGGCATGTCATCAACTACGATCGGGCCGCCATGGCCCCAGAGACGAGATCTCGCTATGACTACACACGCCTTTGAAACCGAGAGCCGTGCCGCTGTCTATGACGCCATCGCCTCGCGCCGCGACGTCCGACGCGGGTTCACCATGGAACCGATCGATGACGCCGTTCTGCTGCGCATCTTGGGCGCGGCCCACCAGGCGCCCAGCGTGGGCCTGAGCCAACCTTGGGACTTCCTGCTGCTGCGCGACGTCGAGCAACGCCAGCGCATCCAGGCTCTCGCCGCAAGCCAACGCGACACCTTCGCCGCTTCCCTGCCGACCGGACGCACCCGCCTGTTCGACGGCATCAAGGTCGAGGCGATCCTGGCGACCCCTCTGAACATCGTTGTCACCTGTGACCCCACTCGTGGAGGTCCCTACACGTTGGGGCGTCATGCGGACCCCCGGATGGCGCCGTTCTCGGCGGCCCTGGCCGTCCAGAACCTCTGGCTGGCGGCGCGAGCCGAGGGAATCGGGGTGGGGTGGGTCAGCTTCTTTGACCCCGGCGAGCTGGCCCGAGAGCTGGACCTGCCGACATACCTCGATGTCGTGGCTTATCTGTGTGTCGGTCACGTCGAGGCGTTCCCGCCCGCACCTGAGCTGGTCCTTTCGGGATGGGCTCGAAAACGCCCCCTGGCCTGGGCGGTCCATGATGGAGCCTTTGGCGAGCGTCGCCTTCCTGGAGGAAAACCTGTGTCCTTGTTGACCGAGACCGTTACGGCGATCACGCCGGCGTCCACCGAAGCGATGGCAGCCGCGCGGGAGCGCCAGGCGATACTCACCAAACCCCGTGGCTCTCTTGGCCCACTCGAGGACCTCGGCACCCGTCTGTGTGGGATGTATGGCGAGTGTCCGCCGCCGCTGCCCGAGCCGGTCGCCATCGCGGTGTTCGCCGGGGACCACGGCGTCCACGTCCAAGGGGTGTCGCCGTGGCCGCAGGAGGTCACGACCCAGATGGTCGGCAACTTCCTGGCCGGCGGAGCGGTGATCAACGCGCTCGGGCGACAGGTCGGCGCGGAGGTCACCGTGGTCGACATCGGTGTTGCGGGTGAGGTGCCGGCGGCTCCGGGCCTGATGGCACGCAAGGTGGCCGCGGGCACGGCCGACATGACCAAGGGTCCGGCGATGACCCCGGCACAGGTGCAGGCGGCCATCGAGGTAGGCATCGATGTGGCCAGGGACCTTGTCGCACAAGGAAACCGGCTGCTGGTCACCGGCGACATGGGGATCGCCAACACCACCCCCTCAGCTGCCCTGATCAGCGTTTTCACCGGGCTGAGTGTCGCCGAGGTCACCGGGCGTGGCACCGGCATCGACGACGCGATGCTGGAGCACAAGGTGTCCGTCATCGAGACCGCCATCAGGATCAACCAGGCGAGCGCCCAGGACCCGATCGCGGCGCTGGCCGGTGTCGGCGGTTTCGAGCATGCGGGCGTCGTCGGCTATCTGCTCGCCGCTGCCGCACTGCGCACCCCCGTCATTCTCGACGGCGTCATCGCCTGCTCCGCAGGGCTGGTAGCCAAGGCCATCGCGCCCGATGCCGCGGACTACTGGGTCGCCGGCCACCGTTCGGTCGAGCCCGGCGCCACAGCAGCGCTTGCCCACCTCGACCTCGCCCCACTGGTGGACCTCCAGATGCGCCTGGGTGAGGGTTCGGGAGCGGCACTGGCCGTGCCGATGGTCCAGGCTTCGGCCCGCATCCTGCGTGATGTCGCCACCTTCGATTCGGCCGGTGTCACCGACAAGGAATGACCGTGATGTACGACCAGAACCCCTACTTCCGTTGGGATGATTTCTGAAGTCGCAGGTTCAAATCCTGCCACCGCTACCAACGCGTCAGCGGCACAACCGCTGACGACTGACATTGTGCAGTTCCGGACCTCCGGTTCGCAGACTCTCGCGCGAATGGGTGTGTCATGAGTGCAGCAGCAAAGTACAGCAGCGGGGCCACTCTTCGGCGGATACGTACGGTCCCCCGATGCTTCTCTCACCTGCTCAACGCCCCTTGGCGACAACCTCGCCCGTGGTTCGGGACGAAGAGGCCGCAGGTTCATATCTTGTCACCCGACCACCCCCTCGACGTCAGCCACGAAAGTGCCCGCTCAGTTGCGGGCAGGTGTTTGTCTGGCACCCGACTCAGACGCGCCGCAATGACGCCGTCGTCCACGAGTCCGACATCGAGGAGCGCCGCGACGAAGTTGCGGTCCTTCTCGCGAAACGCACACAACTTGGCCACGCAGAGGTCTTCCTTGTCGAGACACCAGCCCGTGAAGCGCGGCTCGCCGGCTGGTGCGGCGGTATTGGCGTTTTGGACCTTCACCAAACGGTCACGCCATCTGTCGGGCAGGACGGCCGTGTCGAGGTCGACGCCGTCGATGCTGAAGCCGTGGAGTTGTTCGAACGATGAGAACTCACCGGCAACACCTTCGATCAGGTCCGCGAGCCGGGCGGTCTCCTCATTGCTATCGGCGATCGGCAAGATGTCGACCTCGATCGACATCGTGGCCACGGCAGGCAACTCGTCCTCGTCGTAAGTGCCGAGGATCGCCTGAGAGCCTACGACGATTACCTCCGAGTGCTGGATGATCTGACACGCGGTCCGGATCGCGTGTTCCAACTGATCGCGGCGCATCAGCCTGCCAACCCCAAGACCTCGGAGCGCTCGTCCTGCGACATCAGCCCGCCCATCGGGGAGACCTCGCGCATTTCCACCGAGTCTGTGTCAACACCCGTCATCACATGACGCAGCCTGGGCACATCGCGGTCACGGACGAGTTGCTGCCAACGCCCCAGGTTCCTGACGTGCGGCTCACCCTGAACGCTGCCGCGAAGCCGCTTGAGGTTGCGCAAGATCGTCGGACGCCACTCGTCTAGCGTCTCGGGAGTCAGATGCGTTGATAGACGGCGATGGAGCAGCCAGGAGCGCTCGTAGGAGCGGCTCAACTCGCGCCTGACAGGACGCCGGACCACCTCGAGCCGGAAACCCATGCACGACAACAGGCGATCGAGCATGTCGTCGCTCATCTCCACCCGACCAGAGAGGAACTGGCTGATGCTGGGCTGACGCACACCGCTGATTCGCGACAACTCGGACTGGGTGATGCCGGTCTCCAGCATCACCTCACGCAGCACCTCGCTCCTGTCGCTCACGCCACAAGTATAGCAAGCTTTGCTATAGCCGCCACGAAGTAGCCGGCCGGCGGCGGCCCCCTCCGCACGGCCGCTTGGCCCCCGACTGTTGGTCGGCGCAGGACGAGAACCCGCATTGTGTCCAGGGCGTGGTTTGGTATCTGGTGCACTGCCACTACCTCTCGAGATGCTGGGCCACAACCAGCCCAGAGACTCACACTTTCACGGTGCGCCTCACGTTCGTGCTGAGCCAACGGCACTGTTGAGCCCCTAGGCTCGAGGCGCCTCGACCAGCCGTACCGCCACGAAGTACCTCAACACCACCACCGCGATTCGTTATCGAGCAGGATTGGGTGCGACATTTCCGTGCTCAATTGCCCATATGGTTGCGGTTGCGGGAAGTTCGAGACCAAACGGCGTTTCCCTGAAGCGCCACATTGACCTCAGCCAGGCGGGACTCGACAACCACTCAGACTCCGGGTAAAAACAGAGCACGGACCACACCTGGGGAGGTGATCGTCCACAGCGCTGCTCTGGCGTGCCGCGTAGACGGTTGATGACGCTACGGTCGAGAGACGTTCCGCGCGGTCTTCGGCATTTCGCACTCGACGGCGGGCACGTGATCGGGCGACTCACAGGCAGATACCTCGAAGAGTCTGAGTGAGGGGCCCGGGAAGGCAAGGGTTGGCATGAGCATCGCCAAGCGTGAGGACGGCCGGTGGCGGGCCCGCTACAGGGACGCGGCGGGCAAGGAACACGCTCGCCACTTTGCTCGCAAGGTCGATGCACAGCGGTGGCTCGACGACGTCACCAGCTCCGTTGTCACGGGTACCTACACCGACCCGAGGACGTCGAGTGTCACTCTCGAAGACTGGTCTGCGATCTGGCTCAGAGGGCAGGTCCACCTGAAGGCGACGGGGCGGACGCGGGTTGAGGGCATCGTGCGCCTCTACATCGTGCCGCGGTGGGGGACAACACGGCTACGGGACGTCTCGCACGCCGAAGTGCAGGCCTGGGTGACCGAGCTCCTGGCGGGTGGGCTCAGCGCCTCGAGCGTTCAGCGGACCCACGGCTTGCTGTCGCAGATGCTCGACCTCGCGGTGCGTGATCGCAGACTCCCTGCCAACCCTGCCAAGGGCGTCAAGCTCCCCCGCAAGCTGCCCAAGGTTCGCCGGTTCCTGACTGCGGGTCAGGTGGAGGCACTGGTGGTCGAATGCGAGCCGTACGGCCTGGTGGTTCGGTTCCTGGCCTACACGGGTCTGCGGTGGGGCGAGATGGCTGCCCTGCGGGTCCGCGACGTCGACTCGTTGCGCCGGCGCATGCTCATCGCCCGGTCGGTGACCGAGGACAACGGCCGGCTGATCTTCGATACGACCAAGACGGGCGAGGAACGAACGGTCCCGCTCCCCCGGTTCCTGGCCGAGCAGATCACCGCGTCCTTTGCCGGGAAGGGTCTCGATGATCTGGTGTTCCAAGGCACCCGCGGCGGCGTGCTGCGCAACGGCAACTTCAACCGGCGCACCTTCGGGCCCGCGGCCATCGCCATCGGTCAGCCGCGGCTGACGCCGCACGGGCTACGGCATACGGCGGCGTCTCTGGCGATCGCGGCGGGGGGCAACGTCAAGGTTGTTCA
>DHJN01000185.1:10144-12222 GCA_002404345.1 Actinobacteria bacterium UBA4719
ACCAACTGAGCTACAGGCCCAAGAACGGCGACGACCGCCGTCCTGTAGTTGCCTCAGGCCGCCAGGCCGGCAAGCTCCTTGAGGGCGGTGTGGTAGCCAGTGAAGTCACGCTTGTCGGATGTCGCGTTGACCAACGTCCAGCGCACGACTCCGTCGCGGTCGATCAGGAACGTCCCGCGCGTGGCGAAGCCACCGGACTGATCGAAGACCCCGTAGGCCTGCGCGACGCCGCCGTGCGGCCAGTAGTCGCTGAGCACCGGGAAGAAGTAACCCTGGGCATCAGACCAGGCCCGCTGGGTGAACACGTGGTCAACCGAGACGGCGAGCACCTGAACGTCGTCACTCTCGAAAGCGCCCAGGTTGTCGCGGATCTCACACAGCTCACCGGTGCAGATACCCGAGAAGGCGAACGGGTAGAAGACCACCACGACGTTCTTGACGCCCCGGTAGTCGGACAGGGAGACCTTCTTTCCGTGCTGGTCCTTGAGGGTGAAGTCAGGAGCGGCCTGGCCGACGGCTGGTCCGGTGGGCGCGGCGATGGTGCAGCTGGTGCTCGTCATGGGATCCAGTCTGCCAGTTGTCAGCGGCGGTCAGTCTTTGGGGCGACCAGACGGCTGCCGTTCCACTCTCGGGCAGCATTGGTACTGCCCGACGAGTGCAGCCCGGCAGTCAGGGTTGCCTCCTGGATGTCGCTGGCATCGACGTGTCCGTTCCGGCCAGCCTTGGGCGTGAGCAGGACGATGAACCCGCCCTCGGCAAGGTTGGTCAGTCCATCCACGAGAGCGTCTATGAGGTCACCGTCGTCCTCACGCCACCACAGAACCACGGCATCTGCGACGTCCCCGTAGTCCTCTTCCTCGAGCTCCGAGCCACAGAGCTCCTCGATCGCCAGACGGAAGTCGTCATCGACGTCCTCGTCATACCCGAACTCCTGGACTACCTGTCCCGCGGCAAAGCCAAGCTTTGCCACTGAACCGTTCGCCGCCGCGGCTTCCGCGGTCGCAATCACGAGTGTTCCTCTCTGACGTTGACCCGGGCTCACGCCCGCAATCGTTGGATGGTGTTCTGCCTAGTCCACTAGGTCTGGCGGGAAGTTGCAAGCAGCAACGTCAACTGACCCCTCCCGAGTGTGACGTTCGCCGCCCTTGGGTGGAAGATGGGGTGCTACTTGAGCACCCGCGCCGACACCAACAACTGTCGCCGCTCGTCAGTGACTCACCCGTCACGAGAAAAGGACACCACGTGGTTGCACGCGAGGAAGCCGGACCCATCCTGAACGGCATCCCCAGTCAGATCCCCGACATCGACTTCGAAGAGACCCAGGAGTGGCTTGACTCCCTGGACGGAGTCATCGACACGGCCGGCCGCACCCGGGCCCGGTACGTCATGCTCAAGCTGCTCGAACGAGCCCGCGAGCGCCAGGTCGGGGTCCCCTCGCTGACCGCGACGGACTACATCAACACCATCGCCCCGGAGTCCGAGCCCTGGTTCCCCGGTGATGAGGAGGTCGAGCGCCGCTACCGCGCCTTCCTGCGCTGGAACGCCGCGATCATGGTCCATCGCGCACAGCGGCCCGGCATCGGCGTGGGTGGACACATCTCCTCGTACGCCTCGGCTGCAACGCTCTACGAGGTCGGCTTCAACCACTTCTTCCGGGGGCGTGACCACGAGGGTGGCGGCGACCAAGTCTATTTCCAGGGACACGCCTCCCCCGGTATCTACGCGCGGGCATTCCTCGAGGGCCGGCTGTCCGAGGAGCAGATGGACGGGTTCCGCCAGGAGCACTCGCATCTGGTCGACGGCAAGCCGTCAGCGCTGCCGAGCTACCCGCACCCGCGCAACATGCCCGACTTCTGGGAGTTCCCCACCGTGTCCATGGGCCTCGGCCCGATGAACGCGATCTACCAGGCGCAGTTCAACAAGTACCTGACCAACCGTGGGATCAAGGACACCTCCAAACAGCACGTCTGGGCGTTCCTCGGCGACGGCGAGATGGACGAGCCGGAGTCGCGCGGGCTGCTGCACGTCGCGGCCAACGATGAGCTCGACAACCTCACCTTCGTCGTCAACTGCAACCT
>DHJN01000216.1:0-2942 GCA_002404345.1 Actinobacteria bacterium UBA4719
ATCCCCTTCCTACCGTGAAGATGGCTACTAAGGGTGACCTAGTCCGGGGCCAGGACCTGGCGGCAGTGAGGGGAACTTGCCGACCGAAGGACGGACGAAACCTCGCCTAGTTCCCCGACCCCGTCCCGCAGCACCTTCCGCTTGCGATGATGGGCGCCCCGACCTTGCACGCCTGATCAACTGCCGGCAGCCCGCGGCGCGTTCCGTACTGAACACCTGGGGCGGCCGCCACTGACCGCTGGGCGCCGAGTCGAGCCGGTGAGTGACGACCGCGGGGGCAGATCATTCACTGGGTCGCGGCGGCGACTACCAGCTGCTCATCGTTGATCACGTCGCAAAGGATGATCGTGGGGTACCTGGACCAGGACCAGGCGCAGACCGTCGGGGTCCTCCAGCCACATCTCCACGAGCCCCCACAGCTCTTGACGAGGCTCGCGCAGAACGGAGACGCCCGCTGCCAGGAGCCGGACGTACTCCCGCTCGACGTCGCTAACCTGCAGCCACAGTGCGGTTGCCTCGCTAGCACGCCCAGTACTTCGCCCAGACAGTTCCAAGAAGCCGCCGCCCAAGAAGAACACCAGGCCCTGGTCCTCCGGAGGTCCGAACTCGCGGTACACCGCGAGCCCAAGGGTGTCCCGGTAGAACCGCCGGCTGCGCTCGGGGTCCGAAGGGTGCAGAAGGAACCGGCTGCTCAACACGTTCATAACGGCCATCTTCCGCTGTCTTGACCGCGACGGGTGATCCCTAACTCCAAAGGCGAACTGACCGCGACCACCGCGGGGGGACGTCAAGATCGGCCATGGCGCTGGCAACTGCCTCAGCGATCTGTTCCACACGGCCTGGGGCGATGCGCGCCGGTTGATCGCTGAGCCACCGGGCGAGAGCGTCGCCATGAACGAACTTGCACTTGTCTCCCCCCACCACCTGGGCGAACTCTCCCCACACCACGATGACGGGTGTCACCCAGACGGTGGCGCGGGTGCTGGCTCGGATGGCTTGGCTTACCTCAACGGCCAGGCCTTTGACATGAGCGGGACTGGTGAACCTCCAGTAGACGTCGGGGTCCTCCAGTCGACGCACAACAGCCGAGTCTGCGTCGACGGTGACCGATCCGGCCCACAGCTTGGAATCCAGTAGGAATACTCCACCGGGACCAACGACCACGTGGTCGATGTTTCCATGGGAGGCAGCCAAGTCATGGAAGATCCGCCACCCGTGGGATTCCAGTTCGTGGAGGGCCCGGCCGGTCCACTGTTCGCCCACTGCACCGTCTTGCCATCTCTCGATCCAGTGCGGCGGCGACATGCGGGCAATCACGAACATCGCAATTGCCATGCCGGTCACGAGGCCAGCGCCCCAGCGCAAGCTGCTCCATCGGGCACCGGCGAGGTTGGCGCCGATGACCAAAGGAGCGAGGACGAAAGCAAGGCCAAGAAAGCGGCCGCGGTTTCGCCGGAGCCAAGCGTGGGTCAGCTCCTCGTACTTCCTCGCTGCGCCCTCGCCGGCCTTCCTGGACCTCCGCGGCTGCGACATGTCAACCAGCATGTCTGCGGCGTGGGCCTTTTGTGGTCGGAGCAGTAAATCCGGCATGGAACGCACCGAATACCCCCCTCAGCATCCCCTGTGAGACAAGCCGGCCGATGCCGGCCAACTTCTCGAGCTGCTTCAGTTGTCGTTCCGATATCGGGACGGTGATCGACAAAATGCGCCCGCTCATGCTTGATGAGCAGGCGTTCCGGAACTCGCAGAGTTGCATAATCAAATCGCGGTCCCGCGCCAGCTTCGCCCGACCCACTTGCCTCGCCCACGGCGCAGGGCAGGGTGCCGGCTGAGCTCGCGGCGTACGATCGCGCCTATGACTGTCGGCACAACCAGGCGCCTCGTCCTTGGCCAATCCCTGGTGATGGCCACTTGGATCACCGTCTTGGCAACCGGTTACCGAATCGATCTTGCTGTCAGGACCGTCATCGACGGTGCCTTCTTGGTCTGGGTCGTCCACCTGGCCACCTTCGGGGCGAGTGTTGTCGTTGGCCTCAAAACACAGCGCTGGATCACCAAGAGAGCGGATGTCGGATCCGCCTGACCGTCTTCCGGCGGGCCGCATCCCGGGTCCCGTCGTGTGTCTCCTCCCCGGCGCACTCATCTACAGCGCGCGTTTGCGTCGCGGTTGGGGATCCGCTTGCGAAGCCCATCAGTGCGGCGGCCGCGGCTGCCCGGCACTCACTCGAAAGCCCAACCCTGGTCGCAGTCAGAGTCCTGCCGCGGTCCTGGACACGCGAGCACGTCATACCGTTGCTCTCATGCCCAACCCAGCGAAGCCTTTGCGAAGCGGTCTGCTCGCTCGGCTTCTGAGGAAGGACTACGACTCGACGAGGATCACCAAGGTGTCGGCCAGCACGCCGTCATACGCCATCGCCTCTGCTCCTGCCTCGGACTGCATCAGGGCCATGACGGCATCCATGTCGGCAACGTCCATGAGCACCGCCACTTGGGTCGGGTTCTGTGGGTTGACGAACGTCCGGATGTTGGTGACGCCAAGGGGTCCGAAGACCTCTTCGCGTTTCGGTGAGGCAAGCCAATGCGCCGTGTCCTTCACGTCGTGATGGCCGATGACTGTGGGCATGGTGTCTCCTCTCAGAGGTGGGCCTTGCGGTAGCGCCGGCCCATTCGCGGATCGTAAGTCCTCGCGCCTTATCCCTACAAGGGTGCGAGCGCTGCCGCGACCGCCGGATCTAGTCGAGATCGATCACGGCGTGGGGGAACGCCCACGAAGAAAGACTAAGAACCGCCGCTACCTGACCGGTGGCCGATCCGCCAACGGGACGGTTGAAGGTTCGCCTTCGTTACATGTAACATTGCCGTATGGCTAGCACACGAGAGCGGGTCCGCGAACATCGCCAGCGTTTGCGCGCCCAGGGACTCCGGCCTGTTCAGATCTGGGT
>DHJN01000216.1:3043-3921 GCA_002404345.1 Actinobacteria bacterium UBA4719
CTCAGCCACGGGTCCGTAGCGGGGGGATCTTGCGTTCCCGCACCGGAAGTGGGGCAAACGTGCCCGCCTTGACGCGGGTACGTAGGTCGTCCAGGAACCCGGGAACCCCGATCACCTCTTCGACGTCGGCGACCGTGAGGCCGTCCACGCCAGCTGTTCGAGACCCGGTGTTGCCCGCGACCCGGTCGAACGCCACGATCAGCGTCGCCGGGTCATGCACGAAGTTGAACAGGTCGTCGAACCTACGGCCAGGATCGGCCGCCGCCCAACGGTGAAGCTTGGCCTGCATCTCCGATACCCGCCGGCGTGGACCTATCGGCCCGTCCTCCGGCGGTGCGCCACCATTTGGCGGTGCATCTTTCGGCATTACAGCCCCCATCCCTTCTCGAAACTGCTGCCGCCCTTCCCCATGTGTCCGGCTCTCCCGGACTCGAAGTACTACGGCGGCTCCGCCCCGTCCCGGACCAGTCAGTCGACGGTGGACCCAGCCTGAACACCCACGCCGGATGCGTGGGACCGGGCAAAGACCGTAACGGTTCCCGTGTTCACTTACAACTCGCTCGACGAAGGAGGAGCCCAACTCTGTCCCTGCGGCATCGCCACAGCTAACCCGCAGCACTTCACCGTGGCCTCCCGGGCGAACATCCACATGCCCACCCGTGAGTTCCCCACCCGACCAACGCCGGAAATGGGTGCGCGCCGCACCCGGCCCATATCCACCAGATTGGAGCCGGTGAGCCCTGACTCGAAAATTTTCCCGCCTCCACGGCGGCCAAGCGAAGCGGCCAAGAATCCTTAAGGGACGTACTGACGCTGGTTCCTCGCATACTCCTCTTCGTCACACTCGCCGTCACACTCGCCGAACCCACACCATCTGG
>DHJN01000088.1:0-19486 GCA_002404345.1 Actinobacteria bacterium UBA4719
GCTATGTCTGGCATCGGCGGCAGGCCATCCGCGGGCGCGTATTTGGCACTCACTCGCCCTCCCGTGATGGCGGGCTGGCATACAGCTCAGCAGGCTCGGGGTAACGGCAGTTGTCCATGAGCCAGTCAAGTTCGCGTGCGATGCGCCGGGAGTACTGGACGCGCTGGTGAAACGGGCGGCTGCCGTTTCTGTTGTCCGGCAAGGGATCACCGCCCAGTCGTCGCTGCGTTGCGGGCCTCTGCGATCCAAGCCTCGACGTCGGCACGGGCATACAGAATCCCGCGGCCAACTTTGAACGATTTGGGGCCAGAGCCGACATATCGCCAGTACCGCACCGTCTCGACAGGTCGGCGGAGCAGCTCGGCGACTTCCGCCGTTGTCAGATACTCACTCATGAGTTGCGTTTCCTCTCGTCATGCGGAGCGGCCGGGGAGGGCACTCACACGCAGGGCGCGGGTTTGCGCAGCATGTAGGTTTGAAAACCTCGCACTCAAAGAATCACACGCAATAATCGGTGATAGGTATTGTAAGTTGTCAGATTTCATGTTTCACTTGTCACATGGCGCAGACGACATACGGCAGCGGTGGATGGGTCCGCCTCGACGATCCCGACATGCCAGGGCCGGCCTACTTGCGTTATCGCAGCGACGACGGCCGCCCGGTCCTGACCGAGTTCTACCTCGACGGCCGCGGCCGTGAGATCCCTTCCGGTCTGTTTCGGACGCTCGACCTTGCGGGCTTCACTGCTTGGGCCTTGGTACCCGAGGAGAAAAGTTCTCGCGGGCGGAAGGCGATGCGCGACGGTGAGGGTGACTGGCTTGAGCACAGTCCTCGCCTTCCGGGGCCTGACCTGTCCCGTCTGGCCAGCTACTTCGCCACCACGTTCGGCAGACAAGCCGCTCACTGGGTCGCGGACTCCATGCGGGCCCAGATCACGGGCAGCACGGTCAAGCAGGCACCGATGGGGCGAGACCCGAAACCGGATGAGGAACCAAGACCGCCGGACCCGGTCAAGGCGCCCCAAAACGGGCTCACGGATGACTTTTTGCGCAGTGTCGCCGACAACTACGCATGGGCTGTCAGAGGCCGGCAACGGCCTGCACCGATGATCTCCACCCAGAGCGGCTGCCCGGTGCGCACTGTTCGCTCTTGGATCATGAAAGCCCGCGATCGCGGGATCCTCGGGCCAACAACGAGAGGAAAGGTGGGCTGAGATGTCATCTATCAAGAAGCGTGAGAACGGCCAGTGGCGGGCTCGCTACCGGGACGACGCGGGCAAGGAGCATGCTCGGCACTTCGCCCGCAAGATCGACGCTCAGTGGTGGCTCGACGAGACGACGGCCGCGGTGGTCACGGGCCAGTACGTCGACCCAAAGGCCGGTAAGACGACGGTCAGTGAGTACGCGAGGGTGTGGCAGGCGGCTCAGGTCACCCGTGAGCACACGATTCGAAACACGGACATCGCGCTACGGCTCCACGTCCTGCCCTACCTCGGGTCACGGCCTCTGGGTAGCGTTCGGCCCAGCGACATGCAGGCGCTCGTGAAAACGCTCAGCGCCACGCTCGCGCCCGGGTCGGTGCGGGAGACCTACAAGGTAGCTGGGCGGATGTTCGCTGCGGCCGTCGATGACCGTGTCCTCGCAGCCTCACCATGTCACCGGATCCGCCTGCCACGGGACGACAGGCCGGAGGTCGTCGTCCCGACTGTCGAGCAGATCGCGGCACTGGCCGGCGCGGTCCAACCGCGGTACAGGGCACTGGTCGTCCTGCTCGCCGGCTCTGGTCTGCGGATCGGTGAGGCGCTCGGCCTGAACATCTCCGACGTGGACTTTCTGCGGCGGACTGTGAAGGTGGAGAGGCAACGGCTCCCCACCGGTCGGATCGGACCAGTCAAGACGCCCAAGAGTGCCAGGACGGTGCCGCTGGGTCAGGTGGTCATTGACGAGCTGGCGGCGCACCTGAGCGCGTATCCGAGCGACGGCCCACTGTTCCCACTCTCCACGGGCAAGCCGCTCGCGTATCGGACGTGGCGGGCCATCTGGGCGCGTGCAGCAGAGGTCGAAGCCAAGGTGCGCGAGGACGCCGCGTCGAAGGTTCGTCCCCACGTCGACACGATCCCGCTGGATGTCGACACGCACGCGCTACGGCACTTCTATGCGAGCGCACTGATCGCGGGAGGTGCCTCCGTGAAGGTCGTACAGACACGCCTCGGGCATGCTTCGGCCGTCGTCACGCTCAATACCTACGGGCATCTGTGGCCCGGCGATGACGACCTCACGAGGGACGTGATGGACGCGGCGTTTGGCTCTCTTGCGGACTCCCTGCGGACTGACCAGACCGCCGAGGGGTAAACGTGCAGGTCAGCGGCCTGCGCCGGTGCTGTGGCTCACTTCCAACGGAAGTGCACGAAGACGCGGCCGAAGTTGTTGGAGTCCTTCTCCACTCGGTGGTAGAGGGCCTTGATCTCCTTCTGGTCCAGAAAGCGCAGCACATGCTTCTTGAGGGCACCCGAGCCCTTCCCGGGAATGATCTCGACCAGTGGTGCCTTCTTGGTGACCGCCTCGTCGATGACTGCCCGCAGCGCGCGGTCGATGTCGCCGCCGTGGTTGTAGATGTCATGCAGGTCGAGTTTGAGCTTCATGCCTTCCATGGTCCTCCCGGACCACGGTCGAGGTGACCGCTTGAGCACCGGCGGGAGAGTCCTTAGCGCCGCAAAGGCGAAGGGTGCGGCACCGGAGCAACCTGGCACCGTCCCTAGGTTTGCCACCGAAACAGCAGCACAATCCCTAGGTTTGGCACCGGAACAGCAACACAATCCCTAGGTTTGCGCGTAGGTGGTGGTGCGTTGGCGCACGGGACGACCGATGCCCTTCGCAATGTAGGTGAGCTCGTCAACGGTCTTGGCGGAACCATGCTCCGACCCGGCCATCCGACTGATCGTCTCCTCCATCAGGGTGCCGCCGATGTCGTTGGCGCCACCCTGAAGCATCACGCGGGTGCCGTCGACGCCGAGCTTGACCCACGACGTCTGCACGTTGTGGATGCGTCCGTGCAGCATCAGCCGAGCCACCGCGTGGACCGCGCGGTTGTCCCTCATCGTCGGCCCCGGACGAGCAAGTCCGGCCAGATAGACCGGCGCGTTGGTGTGGATGAACGGCAGCGGGACGAACTCGGTGAAGCCACCGGTACTGTCCTGCAACGCCGCAAGAGTGCGCAGGTGCGCGACCCAGTGCCGCGGGTGGTCGACATGGCCGTACATCATCGTGCTGCTCGACGGAATCCCCAGCTCATGGGCGGTCGCGACGATCTCGACCCACTGCGCCGCAGGCAGCTTGCCCTTGGTGAGCACCCACCTGATCTCGTCGTCGAGGATCTCGGCCGCCGTGCCCGGGATCGAGTCGAGCCCGGCGTCCTTGAGCTCCTCGAGCCAGGCCCGGGCCGAGATGCCCGACTTGGCCGAGGCGGTCGCGATCTCCATCGGAGAGAAGGCATGCACGTGAATCCCGGGCGCGGCTGACTTCACCGACCGGACGATGTCCGCGTATGCCGTCCGCCCCAGCGAGGGGTCGATGCCGCCTTGCAGGCAGACCTCTGTGGCTCCGATCGCCTGGGCCTCGGCGGCACGCTGCCCGACCTGTTCGAGGGACAAGGTGTAGGCATCGGCGTCCGTCTTCCGCTGGGCGAATGCGCAGAACCGGCATCCGACGTAACAGACGTTGGTGAAGTTGATGTTGCGGTTGACCACATAGGTGACGTCATCACCGACGACGTCCCATCGCACGTCGTCGGCCAGCGAGGTCACCGCTTCGAGATCGTCGCCATCGCAGGTGAGCAGCGCCAGATAGTCGTTGTCTGTCAAGCCCGCCGGGTCATCCTGGGCGCGAATCAGCGCCGCCCGGACATCGGCGTCGAGGCGCCGCGGCGCCGCAAGCGAGTCCGGTGCGCGGCTGGCAACCTCCTGCCAGCTGCCATAGACCTCGTCGAAGTCACTACGGCGATCCGCGCTCCTGCCCTCCTGGTCGATCGTGCGATGGAGATCCACCCGGCCGCTGCCGGTCCCGCGCGACTCCATACCGCCGTCCGGCTCCTGCCACGGCAGGCCCTTCGGCGCAGCGTCCTGCATGGCCAGGCCGGTCAGCGGGTCGGCCAGCGCGCGAACGTGCGGATGCAGCCGGGGGTCGATCCAGGACTCGTCCCGCTGCAGCGCGCCCAGGACGTATCGCGCGCCGGTCGTAAGCCGTTCGGCCAACCGCAGCCCGGACTGATCGGTCCAGCGGCTCAGGTCGTCGATCTCCGGCCACGGACGTTCGGGGTTGACGTGGTCAGGGGTGACCGGTGAGACGCCGCCCCAGTCGTCGACGCCCGCGGCGAGCAAGCGTGAGATCTGTTCCGGTTCGGACAAGTTCGGCGGCACCTGCACGCTGACCGAAGGCCCGAGCAGAAGCCTGGTCACGGCAATCGTGGCGAGGTACTCCTCCTCGCCGAGATCCGGCGTCAAGCGCATCGAGGTGTCGTCCTTGGACCGGAAGTTCTGGACGATGCACTCCTGGATCGAGCCGTACTCGCGGGCGACCCGCCGGATCGCCAGGATCGACTCAAGCCTGTCCGGCGCCGTCTCGCCGATGCCGACCAGGATTCCCGTGGTGAACGGGACGCCGACCCGACCGGCGTCCTCAAGCACCCGCAGGCGAACGGCCGGATCCTTGTCCGGCGAACCGAAGTGCGCCTGCCCCGGCTCCTCGAACAGCCGCCGCGACGTCGTCTCGAGCATCATGCCCATCGACGGAGCGACCGGCTTGAGTCGCTGCAGGTCCGACCACGACATGACTCCGGGGTTGAGGTGCGGCAGCAGGCCTGTCTCCTCAAGGACCCGGATCGCCATCGCCCGCAGGTAAGCCAACGTGTCGTCATACCCGTGGGCATCGAGCCACTCGCGAGCCACGGGCCAGCGATCCTCAGGGCGGTCACCAAGGGTGAACAGCGCTTCCTTGCAGCCCTCGGCCGCGCCTGCACGCGCGATGTCCAGGACCTCGTCAGGGGAGAGGTATGCCGCGGGGAGACGATGCGGGACGGTCACGAACGTGCAGTAGTGGCAACGGTCCCGGCACAGCCGGGTCAGCGGGATGAAGACCTTGCGCGAGTAGGTCACGACCCCGGGTCGGCCGGCCGCGACCATCGCAGCATCGCGGACGCGAGTGGAGGACTCGAACAACGCGTCGAGGTCGGCGCCACGGGCGCCGAGCAGCACCAGCGCCTCGGCCTCGTCGAGAGCCTTGCCGTCACGGGTCCGAGCCAGGGCACGGCGCATCGCATTGTCAGTCACCTGCGCGTAGTCAGTCACCTTCGCAGGTTAATACCTCCGGACCGCTCTGCCCGTGGACGGTGTTGTGGGTCGGAGCCTTCGCTTCTATGCCTGCAGGTCGCGCAGGGTGACCGCCGTCGCCACCGCTGCGGTGGCGGCCTCGTGGCCCTTGTCCTCGCTTGAGCCCTCGAGACCCGCGCGGTCGAGCGCCTGACGGTCGTCGTCGCAGGTGAGTACGCCGAAGCCGACCGGCACGCCGGTCCGGACGCTGACGTCGGTCAGGCCCATCGTCGCCGCCTGGCAGATGTAGTCGAAATGCGGTGTGCCCCCCCGGATCACGACGCCGAGGGCGACCACTGCGTCATGCGAGGCGGCCAGGCGGGAGCAGGCAACGGCCAGCTCGAAGGCCCCCGGCACCCGGACCAGCTCAACGGACTCGACGCCCGCATCGGCCAGACCCCGGCGGGCGCCGTCGATCAGCCCGTCCATCACGGTCGTGTGCCAGGACGCCGCGACGATGGCGACCCTCAGACCCCTGCCGTCGACCTGGAGAGTGGGCGAACCGTGCTTCACGCGGACGCACCCTTGTCGTTCTCGTCGAGAATCAGGTCGTGGCCCATCCGATCGCGCTTGGTGCGCAGGTAGGCCTCGTTGTGTGTACCCGGCACCATGCTGAGCCGTTCGACAGCCACCACCTGGATGCCGAACTCTCGCATGGCGTTGACCTTCATCGGGTTGTTCGTGAGCAGCCGCACCGCCCTCACGCCGAGGTCTGCCAGAATCGCTGCGCCTGCTGCATACTCACGCGCATCGATCGGCAGGCCCAGCTCGGTCTGCGCATCGACGGTGTCAAAACCGTTGTCCTGCAACGCATAGGCCTGCAGCTTGCTGAGCAGGCCGACCCCCCGTCCCTCGTGGCCGCGCAGATAGACCACGACGCCGCCCTCCGCGCCGACCCGCTCCAACGAACGCTCCAGCTGCCCGCCGCAGTCACATCGCTGGGAACCGAACACATCTCCGGTAAGGCACTCAGAATGCAGTCGCGCCAACGGTGCTCGCCCCTGAAGACCCTTGGGACTGACGAGGGCAAGGTGCTCGTCGCCGGTCAACAGGTCGCGATAGCCGACCACTCGGAATACCCCATGCCGGGTCGGCAGTCGGGTCTGCGCCAGGCGTTCGACACGGTCGTGGCGCTGACGCCAGGCGATCAACGCGGCGATGGTGATGACGGGCAGATTGTGCTCGGCGCCGAGAGCGAGGACCGCAGGCAGACGCATCATCGAGCCGTCGTCATGGACGAGCTCACCGATCGCGCCCACCGGCGCAAGTCCGGACAGACGGCACAGGTCCACCGCCGCCTCGGTGTGCCCACCGCGGACCAGGACCCCTCCGTGCTTGGCACGCAACGGGACCACGTGCCCCGGCCGGATGAAGTCCGAGGCATTCGAACCCTCTTGCGCGAGAAGGCGAATCGTGTGGGCGCGGTCCGCTGCGCTGATACCCGTGGTGACGCCCTCGGCGGCGTCCACGGTCACGGTGTATGCCGTGCGACGAGGGTCGCGGTTGTCCGCCACCATCAGTGGCAGTCCCAGGCGATCCGCTCGGGACTCGGACATCGGCGCGCAGATGTAGCCGGAGGTGTGGCGGATGGTCCAGGCCATCCACTCCGTGGTCGCCGTCGCGGCGGCCAGGATGACGTCGCCCTCGTTCTCGCGGTCTTCGTCGTCGGTCACCAGGACGGGGAGGCCGGCCTTGAGCGCCTCGAAGGCCTCTTCGATCGTGGACAACCTGGTACTCATGTGATGGGCTCCGCCCCGGTGGTGGTATGGGTGAGCAGTCGCTCGACGTACTTGGCTATCACGTCGACCTCGAGGTTGACGGCGTCGCCAACTGCCTTGTGCCCCAGCGTGGTCAGCTCGAGCGTGGTGGGGATCAGAGAGACCGAGAAGGTGTCGTCGGTGACCGCCGAGACCGTCAGTGACACGCCATCGACGGTGATCGACCCCTTCTCGACGACGTAGCGCGACAGTTCCGGCGGCAGCGTGAGCTGCACGACCTCCCAGCGGTCGCCGGGGCGTCGTGCCAGGATCCGGGCCGTGCCATCGACGTGGCCCTGAACGATGTGGCCACCGAATCGGGTGCTGGCGGCCATCGCACGTTCGAGGTTGACCTTGGTCCCGGCCCGCAGACTGCCCAGGCTGCTGCGGTTCAGCGTCTCGGCCATCACGTCGACCGAGAAGGTCTGGCCGTCATGCTCGACGACGGTCAGGCACACGCCGTTGACGGCGATCGATGCACCAGGTGTGGCGTCACTGGTCACCAGAGGGCCGCGCACCCTGACCACCGCCGAATCCGCACCGTGCTCGATGGCGACGATCTCGCCGAGCTCCTCGACAATTCCGGTGAACATCAGTGTCCTTCGCTGCTGGTCGTGACGATGCTGTGGGGCGTGGCGATGCCGTGGGTCGTGACGATGCTGGCGCGGATCCTGATGTCCGGGCCGATCGTGGTGACCTCGTGCGGCGTTAGTCGCAGGGCCTGGTCGATGGTCTGTATGCCGAGGTCCCCGACCGCCGACTCGCCGGAGCCGAGCAGCGCCGGGGCGAGGTAGGCGATGACCTCGTCCACGAGGCCGGCGCTCAGGAACGCCGCGGCCACCGTGGGCCCGCCTTCGAGCCAGACGTGGTGAATCTCTATTTCCGCCAACGCCTTCAGTGCCTGCGCCGGGTCGTGGGTCGCCAGCTGGAGCGTTGGTGCCGAATCATCCAGCACGCGTGCGGTCTCCGGGATCGGCCGCAGACCCATGATCACGCGCACCGGCTGACGACCGGTTGTCGTTCCGTCCGACCGGCGCACCGTCAGCGCCGGGTCGTCGGCGATCACGGTCCCGGTGCCGACCAGGATCGCATCGCAACTTGCCCGCAGCTGGTGGACGTCGGCCCGAGCCAGAGGTCCGGTGATCCATCGACTGCTGCCGTCAGCTGCTGCCGAGCGGCCATCAAGGGTTGCCGCAAACTTCCACGTCACTTTGGGCCGGCCGGCCGCGATGGAGAAGGTCCACGCGTCGTTGAGGGCAGTGGACTCCTGCACCAACACCCCCGCAGTCGTCCGGATGCCGGCGGCCTCCAGCAGCGCCCTGCCACCTCGTGCTGACGAGGTCGGGTCGGACTGGGCGAAGACGACTCGGGCCACGCCCGCCTCGATCAGGGCCAGAGCGCAGGGGCCGGTCCGCCCGGTGTGCGCACACGGTTCGAGCGTGACGAATGCTGTGCCTGCACGGGCCGCCGCACCGGCCTGGCGCAACGCCATGACCTCGGCATGGGGCGTGCCGGCGCCGTCGTGGAAACCTTCGCCGACGACCGTGCCATCGGGATCGAGAATGACGGCGCCCACGCGTGGGTTGGGGTCGCCAAGAGGTCCGCGCTCAGCAAGCTCGATGGCACGACGCATGAGCGCGACGTCGCGCTCGTCCCACGTCGTGTTGACCTCGCGGTCAGCCATGTCCTGCCCCTCGTGCTCGACTCCTGTTCGGGCGAGCTCCGGGGCGCGAACGGTGAACACAGGTCATGGCAGGCCCAGCGAGCCCGACGGGTGCACGCTGCCGGTTCACAACTGCCGGTCCACGCTGTCGGTCCACAAAGCCACAATGACCTGGGTCACCACGACTGACCCACCGCCGACCGCGAGGTCAGAAAAGCGGGCGTCGCTGTTGCTACCTCTCATCCGGACTTTCACCGTCGGCCCGGGAATTTCACCTGGTTCACCGGCCGCTGGATGCGGTCGGGTCGCGGACTTTAACCGCCGGTTCGGAATTACACCGATCACGGAGCACGTAGCGTCAGTATGCCACCGCCCACGTCAGCCCACCGCATACGGCCGTGGCGAGACAAGCCTTCAGGCGTGATGGGGACCCCTCCCGCTTGCGGGGGAATGCCGCGCGGCCAGCTCGCGCAGCTGGTCCACCGCCGCCGCGGCAACCTCCGCGCCGAAGACGGCCGACCCGGCAACGAAGACGTCGGCCCCGGCTTCGGCGCACGCCTCGATGGTCGTGGCCGAGACTCCCCCGTCGACCTGCACCCAGATCTCGCCGCCGCACCTGGTCACGGCCTCACGGACCTCCCGCACCTTGGACATCTGGTCGGCCATGAACGACTGCCCGCCAAATCCGGGCTCGACGGTCATGACCAGGACCATGTCCAGCTCGGGCAACAGGTCGGCATAGGGCGCGAACGCGGTGCCCGGCTTGAGTGCCATGCCGGCGCGGGCGCCGAGGGCCCGCAGGTTGCGAGCCAGCGACTGTGGGTCGCGGGCCGCCTCGATGTGGAAGGTGACGCTCGAAGCACCAGCCTCGGCGTACATCGGCGCCCACCGGTCGGGATCGTCGATCATCAGGTGAGCGTCCAGCGGGATGGGGCTGACCCGGGCCAGCGCCTCGACGATCGGCAGGCCGAGCGTCAGGTTGGGCACGAAGTGGGCATCCATCACGTCGACGTGGGCCCAGTCGGCGTTGGCGATCCGCTGGAGCTCGCTCTCGAGGTTGGCGAAGTCGCAGGCCAGGATGCTGGGTGAGATCTGCACGACCAAACCCTAGTGTCACCGTGTTGCAGATAACCGCTCCGGGAGCGCTGCAGTGACATGTAGCTCTCGCGTGTTCACCGGTTCGAGCCGGATAGTCAACCTGGGCAGCAGGACGTGAGCTGTGGGCCCGATCGCCAGCGCATAAGCCACCGTCCCGACGCCGACCACACCGCCCATCAGCCAACCCACTCCGAGCACCGTCAGCTCTAGCGTGGTGCGAACCAACCCGACGCTCAGCCCGGTACGTCGCACCAGACCGGTCATCAGGCCGTCACGCGGGCCCGGCCCGAGCTGGCTGCCGATGTACATCGCCCCGGCGAGACCGTTGAGCGCGATACCCGAGGCCAGCAACAACCCCCGCTGCCACAGGGCGGTCGGTGTGGTGAGTATCAAGAGGGCGGCGTCGGTGGCGAGGCCGATGACGAAGACGTTCGCTACCGTCCCGAGTCCCGGGATCTGGCGGAGCGGTATCCACAGCAACAGCACGCTCGCGCCGACGATGATGGTCACCGTCCCGAAACTCAGTGGCAGGTACGTAGCCACGCCGTAGTGGAAGACATCCCATGGGTCGAGCCCGAGCTGCGCCCGGATCATCATGGCCATCGACACGCCATAGAGCACCAGACCGGCAAGCAGCTGGATGAGCCGACGCGGAAGCCGCCCGGCGGCGAGCTGTTGGCGGGGGGACATCGGTAGCAGTGGCGCGGAAAGCATGGGGCCCATCATGGCAGGAAGTGGACTGTTCATAAATATCCAATTCTGCAACAGTGGCCTGCATGGCCGCTAGTAGCATCTCCGCGTCACGACTCTGCGACCTGCTCGGGACAGCCGCCACCGGCTCCCCGGCATACCTCGCGATCGCCGATGCCGTCAGGCTCCTGATCGTCGACGGCCGCATCCCATTCGGCACCAGATTGCCCAGCGAACGCGACCTCACGCAGGCATTGGGGTTGAGCCGCACGACGGTCACCCGCGCGTATGCCGAGCTGCGAGACCGCGGATCCCTCACCTCACGTCGTGGATCGGGCAGTGTCGCCGCAATGCCCGGCGACACATCCCATCGCCTCGCCGGTCCCCTTACGCCGGGCGAGTCCGGGGAGGGCAAGCTGGACCTCACCGTGGCTGCACTGCCCGCTCCTCCGGGCACCGCATCCGCCTTCGCATCAGCGATGGAGGAGCTTCCCGGCTATCTCACCGGCTCTGGGTACCACCCTCTGGGCCTGGAGGATCTCCGCAAGGGAATTGCGTTGCGCTTCAACGAGCGTGGCGTTCCCACCGAGCCGGACCAGATCATCGTCACGTCCGGGGCACTGTCGTCCATGGCGCTCGTGGCGGCGACGTTCCTGAGGCCGGGCGACCGGGTTGTGATGGACAGCCCGACCTACCCCAACACGGTGGCCGCCCTCCGACGCGCAGGCGCACGGGTCGTGGGCGTCGGTGTGGAACCGACCGGTTGGGACATCGAGGCCCTCGAGTCCACCGTGCGTCAGGTCAGACCAGCTGTGTCGGTGCTGATTCCCGACTTCCACAACCCCATCGGGAGCCTGATGCCGGACGACGAGCGAGCGCGCGTGG
Organism: Actinobacteria bacterium UBA4719; assembly: GCA_002404345.1. Taxonomy (GTDB): domain Bacteria; phylum Actinomycetota; class Actinomycetes; order Actinomycetales; family Dermatophilaceae; genus UBA4719. Next base: position 11,456 of record DHJN01000088.1, read on the forward strand.
CCCGCTCTTGGTCACGCTCGCGGACCATTGGTGTCATCGACGAGACGCTGGTCGACTTTCCTGCGGACCGGGACACAACTCCGCCTCTGCCGATGGCGGCCCATGACACCCGGATCATCACCGTCGGCAGCGCAAGCAAGTCGTTCTGGGGCGGCTTGCGCATCGGCTGGATCCGAGCCGAGGCAGATCAGGTGGCCCGACTGTCCGAGTCCCGACTCGCCCTCGACCTGGGTGCGCCGGTGCTCGAGCAGCTTGTCCTGCTGCAGCTCATGGGTGACCGCGAGCGCATCGTCGAGCACCAGCGGGAGCGAATCCAAGAGTCAAGGACGACTTTGTTCGATGCACTGCAGAGGGCGCTTCCGGACTGGGTGCCCTACCGACCCGCGGGAGGTCTGTCCCTGTGGTGCGAGCTGCCGCTCGCGCTCGCCACCGCGCTCGTTGCTGCGGCCGAGAAACAGGACCTGCTCCTGGGCGCCGGCCCACGTTTTGCCATCGACGGAGGCCTTGAACGTTTCCTGCGCCTGACCTGCACTCAGCGCCCTGACACCATGCTGGACGCGGTCGGGCGCATGGCTATCGCGTGGGAGGACGCACAGGTCAACCGGACCGCGCGTTCGCACCGGAGTCACCTCGTGGCTTGACCGCGGTCACATCTTCCGCAGCAGGGAGAAGAACATCGCGTCGGTGCCGTGCACGTGCGGCCAGAGCTGGACGAAGGGCCCCTCCCCGAGGTGCTCGACGGGGTTGCCGTCGGTATCCCGGAACAGGTCCCGGGCATCCACGATCTCGACATCCTGACGCCTCTTGACGACGTCGGAGACGATGAACCTGGTCTCGGCCAAGTGCGGGCTGCACGTCGCATAACCGATGATCCCGCCGGGCCTGGTGGCCTCGATCGCGGAGACCAGCAGGGCCCGCTGCAAGCTGCCGAGCTCGGCAAGATCCGCCGTGGTTCGGCGCCACCGGGCCTCGGGCCGCCGACGGAGTGCACCTAGACCGGTGCACGGCGCGTCCACCAGCACCCGGTCGTAGGTCTCCGGTTCATCCTCACCGATCTCGCGGCCGTCACCCGTGCCGATCATGACCTCGATGCCGGAGTCGATGGCCGCGTCCAGGGTCTGGCGCACCAGGTCGGTCCGGTGCTCGCTGATCTCGTTGGCGAACAGAGTCGCGCCCCGCTGCGCACCCAGGGTCGCCATGAGTGCCGCTTTGCCGCCCGGTCCCGCGCACAGGTCCAGCCACTTCTCGTGCTCTTCGCCGGTGCTCACCTTGGCGGCTGCCATGGCGAGAGCGACAAGCTGCGAACCCTCGTCCTGGACCGCGGCGCGTCCGGAGCGGACCGCCGAGATCGAGCCGGGGTCACCAGAGTCGAGGACTGCGCCCACTCGCGACAACAGAGAGGGCGCCGCTCCGGCCCGGGTCAGCTCCTCGACCTCGCACAGGCCCGGACGCGCCACCAGGGAGACCTTGGCCGCCTCGTTGTTGCTGACGAGCAGAGCATCGAGGTCGGCGTCCACGGTCTCGGCGGTCGAAGCGCCGTGTCCGATCAACGCTGCCCGCAAGGCCCGGACGATCCACTCGGGGTGGCTGTGCAGGGTCGCCAGGGCGGCTATCGGATCGTCGGTGGGGACGACCTGCGCGATCCAGGTATCGAGGTCCTTCTCGCTGATTCGGCGCATCACCGCGTTCACGAACCCGCCGGCGCTGGCTCCGTTGACCAGTCGGGCCAACCCGACGGTCTGGTCGACCGCGGCGTGGGCAGCGACCCGCATGCCGAGCACCTGGTGGGCGCCGAGCCGCAGCGTGTCCAGCACGTTGTCGTCGATGCGCCCTACCTCCCGGCCGGCCGCCGCCGCGATGATCGGGTCATAGAGGCCTCGCAGTCGGGTCGCCCCGTAGGTGAGCTCCGTGGCAAAGGCGGCGTCGCGGCCCCGAATGCCCTTGTCCCGCAGCTCCTTTGGCAGCTCGAGGTTGGCGTAGGCGCCATCGGCCACGGCCCGCAGGACCGTGTATGCCGCAAGCCGGGCCGGGTCTGTCGAGCGTGACCTCTCCGCCGGCCGGGTTACCGAACGCTCAAGGTTGCCATGCTTCCGCTCGGGTCGCTGCCGACCGGCGGCATCGCGCCGCGGCTCTGCTGACCTATCCGGACGGTCTGCCCCGGGACTCTCGTCACTCATCGCCCGAGCACCTCTCCTGGCTCGATGCGGACACCTCGCGCCCAGTCTGCGGCGGCCATGGGCTTCTTCCCCTGTGGCTGAACTTCGCCGAGCTGAACCGCGCCGGAAGCGGTGCCGACGTGGACCGAGCGCTTGGTCGCGACGACCTCGCCGGGCGCGATCACCCCGCCGTTCTCGATCACCCCGCCGTTCTCGATATCAGCAGCATCCGGGACAAGCGTGACGGGGTGGATCTTGAGCCGCTCGCCACGGAACATCGTCCAGGCGCCGGGTGCGGGAGTGCAGCCGCGTATGTGCCGCTCAACCGCCAATGCCGGCGTGCCCCAACAGATTCGACCGTCCTCGACGGTGAGCTTCGGCGCCAGCGACACACCCTCGGCGGACTGTGCGACGGCGTGGAGCTCGCCGGCCTCGAGTGCGTCAAGTGTGGCCACGAGCAATCCTGCCCCATCTTCGGCCAGCCGCGCGAGGAGGTCTCCGGCGGTGTCGTCGGGCCTGATGGCCTCGGTCATCAGACCGAAGGTCGGGCCCGTGTCGAGCCCCCGCTCGACCAGGAACGTGGTGGCGCCCGTGACCTCGTCGCCCGCCATGATCGCGTGCTGGACAGGCGCCGCGCCGCGCCAGGCTGGCAAGAGGGAGAAGTGCAGGTTGATCCAGCCATGTGTGGGAATCGTCAACGCGGACAAGGGGATCAGCCCGCCATAGGCCACGATCGGGCAGACGTCGGGAGCCAGCTCGCGCAGCCGATCCAGGAACTGCGGATCACCGGCACGAGTCGGCGTGAGGACCTCGAGCCCCAATTCCAGCGCCCGTTCCTTGACCGGCGAGGCCACCAGGGACCGACCCCGGCCGGCCGGGGCGTCAGGCCGGGTCAGGACGGCGACCACGTCGTGTGATGAGCTCGACAACGCATCAAGAGTGGGGACTGCGACGTCCGGAGTGCCGGCAAAGACCAGCCGCACCAGCTCAGCGACCCGTGCCGAAAGCCGCGTGGGGGCTCACCTTGATGGTGGGCGGCTCCTGGCCGGCCCACTCGGCGTCGCGGATCGCCTTCATGGCCAGCTTGCGCTGTGCCTTGTCCATGCGGTCGATGAACAGGATGCCGTCGAGGTGGTCGGTCTCGTGCTGGATGCATCGAGCCATCAGCTCCGACCCCTCAAGCATGACCGGCTCGCCATACTGGTTGAAGCCCTTGGCCACCAGGCGCAGCGCACGCGGGGTGTCAAAGAAGATGCCGGGGAAGGACAGGCAGCCCTCCTCACCATCCTGCATCTCCGAGGACAGGTCGAGGCTGGGATTGATCAGATGACCCGGCTCGTCGTCGACGTGATAGGTGAAGACCCGCAGGCCCACGCCGATCTGGGGGGCCGCGAGGCCAGCGCCCGGCGCGTTCAGCATCGTGTCGGTCAGGTCCTTGACGAGCTGGCGCAGCTCCCTGTCGAAGTCGACGACCTCGATGGCGGGCGTGCGCAGCACGGGGTCACCGAAGATCCGAATGGCCATGATCGACACGAGCGTGGTTCCTTGCCGTCGGGTGCGCTGGGCGGGACCAGTCTATGCGGGCGACAGCTGCACGCCATGCACCACCAGATCCTCGCGAAGGTGGCCCGTGTCGGTGAACAGGATGGCGTTCAGGCCGGCCTCACCGGCGGCCTTGATATTGGCCGGGCTGTCGTCGACGAAGATGCACGCATCCAGGCGGTGACCGATCCGTTCCTGGAGGATCTCGAAGATCTCGGGGTCGGGCTTGGCGACGCCCTCGTGTCCCGAGACGATGATGTCCTCGAACAGGTCCAGGAAGTCGAAGCGGTCCAGAGCCACCGGGAACAGCTCCGTTGACCAGTTGGTCAACCCATAGAGCGGGATGCCGGCCGCGTGCAGCTCACGCAGGATCTGGACCGAGTCCTCGATGGCGCCGACGAGCGACTCGCCGAAGTTGGCGCGGTATGCACGGATGGCCGGCGCCCAGTGCGGGTGCGCCGCCACGGCCGCATCCTCGCCCCCGTCCCACGAGCGCCCGGCATCCTGCTGGTGGTTCCAGGCCATGAAGTCGAACTCTTCGTCGGCCAGGAAGCGCGTTGCCTGCTCCTGCCCGACCGCCCTGGCGATGGCCGGATGCGGGTCCCAGGTGATCAGGACATTGCCAAGATCGAAGATGACGGCCTCGACCGGCGCCGGCGCGAGCTCTGGACCGCGCAGTCGGTCGTCGGAAACGGCAGTCATATCCTCGACCTTACCGACCGCCTCCGTGGCGTGGCAGACAACCGTCTTGACCAAGGCTGGGTGCACTTGGCACAGCCCGTCTCCTGTGCCAAGACGACCCCACCTTTGCCAAGTCACTTTTGCCAAGTCAGCCGAGCCCGTCCATCGGATCGACTCGAACAACGACCGACTCCCGCTCCTTGTGCGCACTGCGAACAGCCTTCATATGCCTTAGGGCGGCCGTGAGCGCCGGGCCGTCGTCCAGCCGCGCACGCAGCAGAAGCTGAATCCGGGCAGCTTGTTCCGCGCCCGAGCCAGCACCGGTGGCGGCGGAACCCACCGGAACCCAGGGCAAAGGGCCGAGCTGCTCAACCGAGTCAGCCAGGCCAGCCACCTCGACGGCGCGCTGGACCGCGACCCGCGGGCCGACCAGCTGGGCCATGCGCACAGTCGGCGGCAACGACAGCTCCACCCTTTCGGCGAGCTCGCGCGCGACGAACCACGCCGGGTCCCACCGCACCAGTGCCTCGACCAGCGGCAAGGTCGTGTGCGTCGGCGCACCACAGAGCACTGTCACTCCCCCTTCCGACGCGCCCCGGGTGAGTGCCGCAGCCGCCAGCCAGCGACGCAGTGCCTCCTCGGACGCGTCAAGTGTGGGTCGGTCCATGGATGCCCACGCATCGAGCAACAGCGTTGCGGCGTAACCATTCTCGGCAACTGGCTCGGCGCCGGGCGTGGCGATGACCAGGCTCGGCTTGCCCGGCACAGAGGTCAGCACGTCACCCGCACCCGAGGTGTGCACCGGCACGCCTGGGAACGCGCGGCCCAGCTCCTCAGCCGTTCGACGGGCACCCACGACACGTGATCGCACCGTGCGGCCACCACAGCCGCTGCACTCGAAGGCTGCGACCGACCCACACCACCGACACGTCGGCACCGCATCGACAGCGTTCAGCGCCAGGGGCCCGTGGCATCGTGCACAACGGGCCGGCTCGCGGCACGTCTGACAGGACAACGACGGGAGGTAACCCCGACGCGGGACCTGGATCAGCACCGGCCCGCGCTCCAGAGCGCTCTTGGCTGCCCGCCACGCGGCCGAGGGCAGGTGCGCGCGGGCAGCCGCCCCATCACGTCCGACGTCCGTGCCCTCGCCCGCGACGACCACCCGGGGCGCGGCCAGGCGGCGGGTGGCAGCATCAGCGCAGACCGACCGCACCTCCCCCGACTCGACCCACTGTTGAACCGACGTGGTCCGGGTGAAACCACCGCTCAGCAACGCTGCGCCCTCAAGCCTGGCTCGGGCCCGTAGGACCTCGCGCACCTGCGGGTACGGCGCTCGCGGTTCGACGAGCACGTCGTCTCCGTCGTCCCACCAGGCCACCAACCCGAGTTCGTGGACCGGCGCGAACATGGCCGCCCGCGTTCCCACCACGCACCGGACATGGCCGCGCAGCACCTTCAGCCAGGCCGTGTAGCGCGCCTGCGGTCCCTGCCCCGCCGTGAGGCGGACGTGCTGCCCTGCCCCCAACAAGGACTGGAGGGCCACGTCGACCCGGTCGACGTCGCGATGGTCGGGAACCACGATCAGCGCACCGCGTCCTGCGGCCAGCGCAGTCGCTGCCGCCACGGCCATCGCGGCCGGCCAGTCAGCGTCCCCCTGCTGACCGGGCAGCGCCAGCCATGACGCCGCAGGGGCATCACCGGAAGCCACATGCCGCAGAAACGACGTCCCGGCCGGATAACTCAACCACGGACCAGGCTCCGGCGCGCTCACCACCCCTCCAGCGGCAACAACTCCAGCCGCCACCCCTCCAGCGGCAACATCTCCCTGCGCCCCTGCTGAGGTCGGCACCTCCCTCGGTAGGTTCTTCTCGGCCGTGGCGTGTCGGGGCGGAACGGCGAGCCGGACCACGTCACCCAGCGTTCCGGCATACCGGTCGGCAACCTCACGCGACAGCGCGAGCACCTCTGGGGTGAGAACGGCCTCGGAGCTGACCACCTTGCGAAGGGGCGCGAGGGTGCCCTGGTGGTCGGCCGTCGCCGCCCGTGACAGGACGTACCCGTCGACGTCCTGGCCGGCGAACCGCACCTTCACCCGAGCACCAGGCACCGCGAGATCGGCCATGGAGGTGGGCACGAGGTACTCGAAGGGACGGTCCAGATGGGGCAGTCCGACGTCCACGAGCACCAGAGCCACCGGGTCGACCTCGGCGGCCTGCTGCACCGACGGCAGCACCGGCTTAGGGACGTAGGAGCGGCCACGCGGCGAGGCGACGGCACGGACGAGCAAGAGCTGCTCGCCCCCTCGGTCCGTCGCCTCCTCGCCCATGGCCCAAGGTCTACCGCATGGCAGGGACGAGGGTGTCACCGCAACCCAGCCGTCTGCCGCGCCGCACCACTGCGCGGGCGCGACGAGGCCCCGACCGTACCGCGATCGGGGCCTCGAGACGTTCCGAGCTGAAGGTCAGCCGGCGACGGCGGCCAGGAGCTGCTCGACGCGGTCGGTGCGCTCCCAGGTGAAGGGGTTCTCGACGCCCGCGGCGCTGGTGCGACCGAAGTGGCCGTAGGCGGCGGTCGGGGTGTAGATCGGGCGCAGCAGATCGAGGTCCTCAATGATCGCGGCTGGACGCAGGTCGAACACCTTGGTGATCGCATTCTGGATCTTGTCCGCGGCAACGGTCTCGGTGCCGAAGGTCTCGACGTACAGGCCAACCGGCTGGGCCTTGCCGATGGCGTAGGCCACCTGGACCTCACAGCGACGAGCCAGGCCCGCGGCCACGATGTTCTTGGCCACCCAACGCATGGCGTAGGCCGCCGAGCGGTCCACCTTGCTCGGGTCCTTGCCGGAGAACGCGCCGCCGCCATGACGGGCCATGCCGCCATAGGTGTCGACGATGATCTTGCGTCCGGTCAGGCCGGCGTCCCCCATGGGGCCGCCGATCTCGAAGCGGCCGGTCGGGTTGATCAGCATCCGGTAGTCGGAGATGTCCAGGTCCGTGCCGGTGGCGACGAGCTCGTCCAGGACGGGCTTGATGACCTGGTTGGCAATATCCGGCTCAAGCAGCCCCTGGAGCGAGATGTCAGCGGCGTGCTGGGTCGACAGGACGACGGTGTCAAGCTTGACCGCCTTGTCCCCGTCGTAGGAGATGGTGACCTGGGTCTTGCCGTCAGGACGCAGGTAGGCGACCTCGCCGGACTTGCGCACCGCCGACAGCCGCTCCGCGATTCGATGGGCGAGATGGATCGGCAGCGGCATCAGCTCTGGAGTGTCTTCGCAGGCGTAGCCGAACATCAGGCCCTGGTCGCCCGCGCCCTGCTTGTCCATCGGGTCGACGCCGCCGGTGCGGTTCTCGTAGGCCGTGTCGACGCCCTGGGCGATGTCCGGCGACTGCTGGCCGATCGAGATCGAGACGCCGCACGACTCGCCGTCGAAGCCCTTGGTCGACGAGTCGTAGCCGATCCGCAGGACCGTGTCTCGCACGATCCGAGGGATATCCACGTAACCGGCCGTCGTCACCTCACCGGCGACATGGACCAGACCGGTCGTGACCATGGTCTCCACGGCCACGCGGCTGGTCCTGTCCTCGGCGAGCATCGCATCAAGGATCGCGTCGCTGATCTGGTCGCAGATCTTGTCGGGGTGACCCTCGGT
>DHJN01000088.1:19602-29582 GCA_002404345.1 Actinobacteria bacterium UBA4719
CCGCGCCGCAGGATGTGGACGGTGTTGGTGTCCTGCCCGAAGGCCTTGTCCACGCCCACCTCATTGGCCACGAGCACGTCGCAGCCCTTGCGCACGAGCTTGTCCCGTGCATGGTCAAGAACGGTGTGCCTCGCATCGCCCGTCTCGGCCGCGAAGCCCACGATCACCGGGTATGCGGCGCGGCCCCTGGACTGCACCAACCCGGCCAGGACATCGGGGTTACGGACCAGCTGGATCGTGGGTGCCGACTGGTCTCCATCGGGCATGCCGTCAGTGTCGGGCGTTTCGTCACGGTCGGGCATGCCGTCAGTGTCGGGCGTGTCGTCATGGTCGGGCGTGTCGTCATGAGACTTCTTGATCTTGGTATCGACGTAGTGCGCCGGCCGGTAGTCCGCGACGGCAGCGGTCATCACGACGACATCGGACTCCTGCGCCGCCTTGGCCACGGCCTCGCCGAGCTCCACGGCGGTCTGAACCTGCACCAGCGTCACACCTTCGGGAACTGCCAACGCCACGTTGGCCGAGATCAGGGTGACCTCTGCGCCACGGGCGGCCGCTACCGCGGCGAGCGCGTAGCCCTGCTTGCCCGAGGAACGATTGCCCAGAAACCGGACCGGATCCAGCGGCTCACGCGTGCCGCCCGCGCTGATGACGACCCGTCGTCCTGCCAACGCGCCGACTGCTACCCCGTTTGTTGCGCCCAAACCACCGTTCTGGGTCGATTCCGCCCGCGATTCGGTGGTTTCCGAGCAAGAAGCGGAAGGGGTGACGGCGGACAGGAGCTCACGGCATACGGCAAAGATGTCCTCGGGCTCGGGCAGCCGGCCGGCGCCGGTGTCGGACCCGGTCAGCCGTCCCGAAGCCGGGTCGATCACGTGCACGCCGCGCGAACGCAGGGTCGCCACATTGGCCGCCGTGGCCGGGTGCTCCCACATCTCGGTGTGCATCGCCGGGGCGAGCACCACTGGACAGCGAGCGGTCAACAGGGTGTTGGTCAGCAGGTCGTCGGCCAGTCCATGGGCCGCCTTGGCCACGAGATCTGCGGTCGCCGGTGCGACGACGACGAGATCAGCCTGCTGACCCAGGCGCACGTGCGGCACCAGGTGGGAGTCGGTCCAGACATCGGTCGAGACGGGTTTGCCCGACAGCGCCGCCCAGGTGGGCGCGCCGACGAACTTCAGCGCGGCCGCGGTGGGTACGACCGTCACGTCATGCCCGCTCTCGGTGAACAGACGCAACAGGAAACAGGCCTTGTAGGCAGCGATCCCGCCGCTGACCCCAAGGACCACCCGCTTGCCGGTCATCGTGTCACCGCGCCGGCACTGTGTGTCTTCCGTCTATTGAGACTGATCGGTCTGGCTCAGCCGTCGGTGGGCTGAGAGGTCAGCAGACCCTCGTTGATCTCACGCAGCGCGATCGACATCGGCTTCTCGTTGACCTTGGTCTCGACGAGCGGGCCGACGTACTCGAGCAGCCCCTCGGAGAGCTGGGAGTAGTACGCGTTGATCTGGCGCGCGCGCTTCGCCGAGTAGATGACCAGGGCGTACTTGGAGTCCGCTACCTTGAGCAGGTCGTCGATCGGAGGGTTGGTGATGCCCTCGGGGGCAGCCTGCGTTCCAGACACTGTCAATCTCGATTCGTTGGTGAAAACATGAATGCCACGGCTCTGGCCTTGATGATGCTGCCGGCGCGCAAAAATGGATCACGCGCGTATCAATGATACGAGTTCTTCGCTCGCCTGTTGAACATTGTCGTTCACGATGGTGACATCGAACTCCTTTTGAGCCGCCAGCTCCTGCCGGGCAGTGGTCAGCCGCACCTGCCGTTCCTCCTCGGACTCGGTGCCACGTCCACGGAGCCGACGCACCAGCTCGTCCCAGCTCGGAGGGGCGAGAAAGACGAACAACGCCTCCGGGATCTGCTGCCGAACCTGGCGCGCACCCTGCAGATCGATCTCGAGCAATGCCATCCGCCCTGCTGCGAGAGCCTCATCGACCGGCCCGCGCGGCGTGCCGTACTTGGCCTGGTGGTGGACAACGGCCCACTCCAGGAACTCCCCAGCCGCCCGCATCCCCTCGAACTGCCCGTCGTCGACGAAGTGGTAGTGCGTGCCGTCGATCTCGCGCGGGCGCGGCTTGCGCGTGGTCATCGAGACCGACACCCATACCTCGGGGAAGTTCTTGCGGATGTATGCCGCCACGGTCCCCTTCCCCACGGCGGTAGGGCCGGCCAGGACCACCAGCCGGCTCTTGGGCGAGGTCCGGCTCTTGGAGGATGTCACCACTGCCGGTCAGGTCTGTTCGAAGCGTTCGATCAGCGCCGCAATCTGGTTGTTGCCCAGGCCACGGACCCGGCGGGTCTCGGAGATGCCGACCTCATCCATGATCTGGCGGGCTCGGACTCGGCCCACTCCGGGCATCGACTCCAGCAACGCCGACACCTTCATCTTGCCAACGACCTCGTTGTTCTTGCCGTCAGCGATGACGTCGGACAGCAGACCCTGGGCGTACTTGAGGCGGTTCTTGACTGCGGCCCGCTCACGACGAGCGACTGCGGACTTTGCAAGAGCCTCGGCGCGCTGCTCCGGGGTGAGCTGGGGAAGAGCCACAGTCAGTCTCCTCGTAGGGACGAATCGGATGAAGCCATCGCGATGCCAGCCGTCCGGCCGCAGATGACCCGTATCGCCCGAACCTAGCGAGTCCGGGCGCGACCGTGCAACACGGTGGGCATCCTCAGGTGCTCAACATGACGTTCAGCTGCTGGGCCGTACGCCGGGCCGCGGCTTTCAGCGCCGCGCCGTCAGGCCCGGCCCCGAGGATCTCGCGGCTGCTGCTGGCCAGGACGTTGTCCAAGGCCGCGCCGAACACCGTGCGCAGATCGTCGGCCGTGGCGCCCTGGGCGCCCACACCCGGTGCGAGCAGAGGTGCATTGGCCGCGGCCAGGTCGAGACCGAGCCGCTGGACCGTATCGCCTACGGTGGCGCCGATGACCAGGCCGACGCTGCCAAGGACCTGGACACCGCGGGCAGCATGGTGGATGGAGTTCTCGTTGGTCACGCCGTCCACGATGCTGCCGGCCACGGTGCGGCCGTCCCGGGTCGCGTGCTGCACCTGGGCCCCCTCGGGGTTGGAGGTGAGGGCCAGGACGAACACGCCCCGCCCGTTCTCGCGGGCCAGATCCAGTGCCGGACGCAGCGACCCAAAGCCGAGGAAGGGGCTGACAGTGATGGCGTCCGCACGCAGCGGGCTGTCCCCGCAGAGATAGGCGTGGGCGTACGCGGTCATGGTCGAGCCGATGTCGCCCCGCTTCACGTCGAGCAAGGACAAAGTGCGAGCTTCACGCAGGCTGGTGAGCGTGCGCTCGAGCACCGCTACCCCAGCCGAACCGAAACGCTCGAAGAACGCCGACTGGGGCTTGACCACCGCCACAGTCCCGGCGAACGCCTCGACGCAGGTCAGGGCAAACGTCTCCAGGCCCTGGACGGTCTCATCCAGGCCCCAGTGCGCCAGCAGTCCCGGGTGGGGGTCGATCCCGGCACAGAGCGGGCCTAGCTCGTCCATGGCGACGCGCAGCCTGGCTCCGAAGGACTCGGTCATCGATGAACTCAGGCCGCTCATCGGCGCGGGTCCAGTCGCGAGTGCGCAATTCCCACGGCATCGCTGAATCGAGCAAATCCCTTGTCCTGCAAGGCTGCTGCCAGCTCGCGGTTGACCCGCACTGGCGCGGTGGGGTCGTTGAACGTCGCGGTTCCCACCTGGATCGCACTCGCGCCGGCCGCGACGAGCTGCAAGGCGTCGTCGCCGGTGCGTACTCCCCCGACGCCGATGATCGGGACGGTGGGGATGCGGCCCTCGATCATCGCTGCGCGCACCTGCCAGACGGCGCGCACGGCCACAGGTCCGATGCCGGGCCCGGACAGTCCACCGGTCACGCCGGCGACCTGGGGACGCAGCAGCTCGGTATCGATCACCATGGCGAGCAGGGTGTTGATCATCGTCAGCCCGTCGGCACCGGCTTCGACGCAGGCGCCGGCGATCTCCACGATGTCGGTCACGTCGGGGCTGAGCTTGGCGAAGATGGGGATGTCCCGCGGCAGCTTCTCTCGCACCAGTGCGATGACCGTGGCCGACGACAGCGGGTCGCAGGCGAAGACGAGTCCCCGGTTCGCGACGTTGGGGCAGGAGATGTTGACCTCGACGCCGACCACAGCGTCGAACGCCGGCGACTGGCGCAAGACCGCGGCCACCTCAGCAAACTCGCCGGCGGTGTTCCCGGCGATGGATGCGAGCACTCGCGCCCCGACCGACTTGAGCCACCCCAGGTCTTTGCTGGCAAAGTCGGTGATCCCCGGCCCCTGCAGGCCGATCGAGTTTGAGCATCCCGCTCGGCGTCTCGGCCATCCGCGGGGTGCCGCGGCCGGATCGGGGATCCGCCAGCACCGTCTTGGTGACGAAGGCACCCAGCTCGGCGATGTCGAAGAAGCGGTGCAGCTCCTTGCCGTTCGCCGCGCAGCCCGAAGCAGTCATCAACGGGTTGGGCAGCCGCATCCCGGCCAGGTCGACGCTCATGTCAATGGTGGCGCTGGTGGCGCTGGTGCTCCCTGCGGTCATCAGTGACCTCTCATGGCGACCGCGCCGTGGGCATCCTGCGGAACTGCGCACCATCCGTGCTCGAATGCGTCCCAGCGAACCCGGTCGCCGCGGAAGACGGGGCCCTCGACGCAAGAGCGGACCATGCGGGTGAGCCCGTCGTCGCCGACCACCGGCATCACGCAGGTCATGCAGACCCCGATGCCGCACGCCATCGACTCCTCGACGGCAACCTGGGCGACGGCGCCCTGTGCCGTTGCGACGTCGGTGATGGACTTGAGCATCGCCATCGGCCCGCAGCCATAGACGACGTCGGCGTGGCAACGGCGGATGACGTCGGTCAGGACATCGGAGACCCAGCCCTTGATGCCCATGGAGCCGTCGTCGGTGGTCACCGTGACTCCGTCCATAGCTCGACGGGAGCGGCGCGCCTCGACCACGCCGAAGAGCCGGTCCTTGGTTGCCGCACCGAGAACCATCTCGACGTGGCAACCACGCTCCCGCAGCTCGGCGGCCAGCCAGAACAGCGGCGCACTGCCATATCCGCCGCCGACAAGAACACACGCCACAGGCTCTTTCGGCAGCGGGAAGGGGTGTCCGAGCGGGCCGATGATGTTGACTTCGTCGTGCACGCTCAGGCCGGTCAGCCACCGGGTGCCCGGCCCGCGAGCGGCCACCACGACGTCAACCGTGCCGCCGTGGGTGCCACTCGGGCTCACCTGGTTGATCGAGCTGACGTTGTGGATCGAGCTGACGTTGTGGATCGAGCTGACCTTGTCGACGGAACTGGCCCTGTAGATCGAGAAGCAGCGCCGCAGCAGATTGGCCGAGGTGTCACCGCCGACCGCCACCGCGACGAACTGCCCCGGCTTGGCCAGCTCGGCCACCCCGGGCGCCACGAACGTCAGGTGGTGATAGGCGCCCACCCGGCGGGTGGCGATCAGCTCCCCGGTGAGCTGGGGCGTGCGCACGCTCTGCTGGGGGGTGGGCTCCAAGAACGCTCCGCTCACGCCTGGTCTTCCGTCCTGGCGTAGAAGTTCAGCTCGCGGGCGTGGTCCTGCAACGACTTCACCCGGACCGTCTCGGCGAGCTGTGACTCGATGCCCTGCACGGCCGCGCCGAGCTGCTGCACCGTAGTGATGATCGGTCGATCCATGCTGGTCGTGGCCGCCCGGATCTCGTAGCCGTCCGCTCGGGCGTGGCTTCCTGACGGGGTGTTGATGACCATCCCGACCTCGCCCGCCACGATGCGTTCGACGATGGTCGGCTCACCCTTCGGGCCAGGTCCCTCACTGTACTTCCGCACCACCGAGGCATGTATCCCGTTGCGCCGCAGGACATCCGCGGTGCCCTTGGTGGCGATGAGATCGAAGCCAAGGTCAGCCAGACGTTTCATGGGGAAGATCATGGCGCGCTTGTCCCGGTTGGCCACCGAGACGAAGATCGTGCCCTTGCGGGGCAGGCCCGGGCCGAAGCCGAGCTGGCTCTTGGCGAATGCCGCACCGAAGTCCGAGTCGATGCCCATGACCTCGCCGGTCGAGCGCATCTCGGGGCCGAGCAGGCTGTCGACCACCTCGCCCTCGCGGGTGCGGAACCGCTTGAAGGGCAGCACCGCCTCCTTGACCGAGACGTGGGCGTGGGCCGGCATCGCTCCGCCATCGCCGGCTGGCGGCAGGATCCCCTCCGTGCGCAGCTCGGCGATCGTGGCGCCGAGCATTACCCGCGCGGCGGCCTTGGCCAGGGGCACGCCGGTTGCCTTGGCCACGAACGGAATGGTGCGGCTGGCCCGCGGGTTGGCCTCCAGGACGTAGAGCACGCCCTGGGCCAGGGCGAACTGCACGTTCATCAGGCCCCTGACGCCGATTCCCTTGGCAAGCTTGAGCGTTGACTCGCGTACTCGTTCGAGCTCCTCCTGACCGAGAGTCACCGGCGGGAGCACGCAGGCCGAGTCACCGGAGTGGATACCGGCCTCCTCGATGTGCTCCATGATGCCGCCCAGGTACATCTCGTGACCGTCGTAGATCGCGTCGACGTCGATCTCGATGGCCTCGTCGAGGAACCGGTCGACCAGCACCGGATGCTGGGGGGCGGCCTCCGTGGCCCGGGTGACGTAGCCGATCAGCGTCTCGTCGTCGTAGACGATCTCCATGCCGCGTCCGCCCAGCACGTATGAGGGACGGACCAGGACCGGGTAGCCGATCTCACGGGCTACCTCCACCGCCTCTTCACCGCTGTATGCCGTGCCGTGCCGTGGCGCCGTCAGCCCGGCCTCGGCCAGCACCCGGGAAAACGCGCCACGGTCCTCGGCGAGGTGGATCGACTCCGGGCTGGTTCCCACGATGGGCACCCCCTCAGCCTTGAGCGCCTGGGCCAGGCCGAGCGGGGTCTGCCCGCCAAGCTGGACGATGACGCCAGCCACTGGCCCGGCCTGCCGCTCGGCGTGAACCACCTCGAGGACGTCCTCCAGGGTCAGCGGCTCGAAGTAGAGCCGGCTGGACGTGTCGTAGTCAGTGGACACGGTCTCGGGGTTGCAGTTGACCATGACCGTGTCGAAACCGTGGTCCCGCAAGGCAAAGCTCGCGTGGACACACGAGTAGTCGAACTCGATGCCCTGTCCGATGCGGTTCGGTCCGGAGCCCAGGATGATGACCGCCGGGCGCTCGCGCGGCTCGACCTCGGTCTCCTCGTCATAGGTCGAGTAGTGGTACGGCGTCTTCGCCGCGAACTCGGCCGCGCACGTGTCGACCGTCTTGTAAACGGGGCGCACCCCGAGGGCGTGACGGACCCCTCGAACGACCTCCTCCGGCATACCGGAGAGCTGGGAGATCTGGGCATCGGAGAACCCATGACGCTTGGCCAGCAGCAGCACCTCGGGGGTCAGCTGCGGGCTGGATGCCACGTGTGCGGCCACCTGGTTGATGAGCTGCATCTGGTCCAGGAACCACGGGTCGATCCCGGTGGCCTCGTGAGCCTCCTCGACCGACAGCCCACCGCGAAGAGCCTGCTGCACCAGGACGATTCGCCCGTCGGTAGGTGTTCGTGCCTGGTTGAGCAGAGCGCGCGCCTGCTCCTTGGATGGAGCCTCGCCCCTGTGCCAGTGGAAGCTCGACCCCTGACGTTCCAGCGAACGCAGTGCCTTCTGGAGGGCTTCGGTGAAGTTGCGGCCGATCGCCATGGCCTCGCCGACGCTCTTCATGGTCGTGGTCAGCGTCGGGTCCGCGGCGGGGAACTTCTCGAAGGCGAACCGCGGCACCTTCACCACGATGTAGTCCAGGGTCGGCTCGAAGCTGGCCGGTGTGACCTGGGTGATGTCGTTGCGGACCTCGTCGAGGGTGTAGCCGATGGCCAGCTTTGCGGCGATCTTGGCGATCGGGAACCCGGTTGCCTTCGAGGCCAGTGCAGAGGACCGGGAGACGCGCGGGTTCATCTCGATGACGATGACCCGGCCGTCGCTCGGGTTGACCGCGAACTGGATG
This sequence comes from Actinobacteria bacterium UBA4719, assembly GCA_002404345.1. GTDB lineage: Bacteria > Actinomycetota > Actinomycetes > Actinomycetales > Dermatophilaceae > UBA4719. The sequence continues at coordinate 27,668 of DHJN01000088.1, forward strand.
TTGCAGCCACCGGTGTCGACCCCCACCTCCCGGATGATCGCGATGGCGAGGTCACGCAGCCCCTGGTACTCGCGGTCGGTCAGGGTCAGCGCAGGCGCAACAGTGACGGAGTCGCCGGTGTGCACACCCATCGGGTCGAGGTTCTCGATCGAGCAGACGACCACCACGTTGTCGGCATGGTCGCGCATGACCTCGAGCTCGTACTCCTTCCACCCCGTGATGGACTCCTCCAGGAGCACCTCGGTGGTCGGCGAGTCGTGCAGACCCGAACCGGCCATGCGGCGCAGGTCCACCTCGTCATCGGCAAATCCCGAGCCCAGACCGCCCATGGTGAACGACGGGCGCACGACCAGTGGATAGCCGAGCTCCGTTGCGACGGCAAGGCATTCGTCGATCGTGTGCGCGACATAGCTGCGAGCCGTCTCGCCACCACATCGCTGGACCACGCCCTTGAACAGCTGGCGGTCCTCGCCGAGCTGGATGGCCTCGACGCTGGCACCGATGAGCGGGCAGCCGTACTTCTCCAGGATGCCTCGCTCGTGCAGGGCGACGGCCGCGTTGAGTGCCGTCTGCCCGCCAAGGGTCGCCAGGACCGCATCGGGACGTTCCTTGGCGATGATCGCCTCGATGACCTCGGGGGTGATCGGCTCGACATAGGTCGCGTCGGCGAACTCGGGATCGGTCATGATCGTGGCCGGGTTGGAGTTGACCAGGATGACCCGGATCCCCTCCTCACGCAGGACCCGACAGGCCTGGGTGCCGGAGTAGTCGAACTCGCAGGCCTGGCCGATGACGATCGGGCCAGACCCGATGACCAGGACGCTGGTGATGTCGGTACGGCGGGGCATCAGGCGCTGTCCTTCGCAGTTGAGGGTGTGCTCGCGGTCGAGTGTGTGCTCACGGACATGAGCTCGATGAAGCGGTCGAAGAGATGCTCCGAGTCGTGCGGACCCGCGGCGGCCTCGGGGTGGTACTGAACCGAGAAGGCAGGGATGTCAAGGCACTCCAGCCCCTCGACGACGTTGTCGTTGAGCCCGATGTGGGAGACCCGCACGCGGCCGTATGCCGTGTGGATGCCGCTCGAGTCAGCGACCGCATCCGCCGGCGCGCTCACGTCGCTCTCCATTGGCGCGTCAACGGCGAAGCCGTGGTTCTGCGCCGTGACCTCGACCTTGCCGGTGCGCCGGTCCAGGACCGGCTGGTTGAGGCCGCGGTGGCCGTACTTGAGCTTGTAGGTGCCGAAGCCGAGCGCGCGACCCAGGAGCTGGTTGCCGAAGCAGATGCCGAAGAAAGGCACACCCGCGGCAAGAACCTCACGCAGCAGGGCGATCTCGTGCTCTGCGGTGGCCGGGTCCCCGGGGCCGTTGGAGAAGAAGACACCGTCGGCGCCCAGCGCCTGGATGTCCGCGAACGTGGACGTGGCCGGGAGCACGTGCACCTCGATGCCCCGCGTGGCCAGGTGCTCCGGCGTCCGGGCCTTGATACCGAGGTCGAGGGCCGCGACGGTGAAACGCTTCTGCCCGACTGCCGGCACGACGTAGGTGCGCGCCGTGGTGACCTCACCGGCGAGCGCGGCGCCGCTCATCCGCGGAGCCGACAGCACGCGTTCCAGCAGCGCCTCCTGAGACATGGTGGCGAGCGGGCCGGAAAAAACGCCGACGCGCATGGCACCGCGTTCGCGCAGGTGTCGGGTCAGTGCGCGGGTGTCGAGGCCGCTGATCCCGACGACCCCCTGCTCGATCAGCTCATCTTCCAGGGACCGCTGGGAGCGCCAGCTGGATGGCCGGATGGCAGGGTCACGCACGACGTAGCCGGCGACCCAGATCCGGCGGGACTCGTTGTCCTCTTCGTTGAACCCGGTGTTGCCGATGTGTGGTGCGGTCATGACGACGACCTGGCGGTGGTAGCTCGGGTC
>DHJN01000088.1:29674-50640 GCA_002404345.1 Actinobacteria bacterium UBA4719
GATGTCGTTGGAGGCGCCGATGTTGATCAGTCGCTGCACGGCTGAGACCAGGGCGGCAGAGTCCGCTCTAGTGCGCGGCTGGAAGCCGGTGACATACCGGTCGCCTCTTTTGCCATTGTCGGCATTCCACGACACCAGGACGGTGTGCGCCCGACCCAGGAGCCTGCCGGCCGTGCCGCGTTCCAGACTCACTCCGAGCAGCCGGGAGCAGGCAACCCGCACGTCGACCGCGCCGTCGCGTTCCCAGCGGACGGTGCTGTCGTCCACCACCATGGTTGCCCGTACGCGCGCGCCCTGGCCAGCCGTGGCGACCCGCTCCTGACGCGAGATGGCCATGGTGGTGCTGAGGTAGGTGCCCTCGACCCAGGCCAGGGTCAGTGCCCGGGGCAGTCCGGGCGCGGTGCTGGGCTCGGCGGTGCTGGGCCCGGAACCGGCGATCTGGCGGCCTGGCGACCCGGTGGCGCTGGTACCGCTGGTGGTGCCCGTGCCTTGAAGGATGCCTGCGGCGGACGCGCTCTTGCGTGGGCGAGGCAGCCACCCGACATACCTCAGGGCGTAGACCACTCCCAGAACGATCAGCAGCACGCCGACTACCCTGGCGCCGGTCATGCCAGTGCTCCCTTCAGGACCGTGGGGAGGCCACGCAGGAGGGTGGCATGAACCGCGCCGGTGAGCTGGCGGCCGTGCCAGGGATTGTTGCGGGACAACGACATTGAGAGGTCTCGGTCCACGGTCACCGTGGCCGACGGGTCGACCAGGGTGAGGTTGGCCGGCTCCCCCACCGCAATCGGTCGGCCATGGCCGGACAACCCCGCGATGCGGGCCGGCCGCATCGACATCACCTGTGCGACACCTGCCCAGTCGAGCAGACCGGAGCCGACCATGACGTCGCTGACGACGCTGAGCGCGGTCTCCAGGCCCAGCATCCCGGGGGCCGCGTCGACGAAGGCATGCTCCTTGTCGTGCCGGGCGTGCGGTGCGTGGTCGGTCGCGACGGCGTCGATCGTGCCGTCCGCCAGGGCCGCCCGAAGCGCCTCGACATCCTCGCTGGGACGCAGCGGCGGGTTCACCTTGAACGTCGGGTCGTAGCCCGCGAGCAGGTCTGTGGTCAGCATCAGGTGGTGCGGGGTGACCTCGGAGGTGACCTGGATGCCCTGCGCCTTTGCCCAGCGGATGACCTCGACAGAGCCGGCCGTGGACACGTGGGCGATATGCACTCGCGAGCCGGTATGCCGCGCGAGCATCACGTCGCGGGCGACGATGACCTCCTCGGCGATGCCGGGCCAGCCCGGCAGACCGAGACGCCCGGACAGCTCGCCCTCGTGGCAACAAGCGTTGTGGTCGGCCAGCTGGGGATCCTGGGCGTGCTGGGACACCACCCCGCCGAAGGCCTTGACGTACTCCAGCGCCCGGCGCATCACCCGCGCGTCATGGACACACCTGCCGTCATCCGAGAAGACCCGCACCCGTGCGCGCGATCGAGCCATCAGCCCCAGCTCGGCAAGCTCCTCGCCTGCGAGCCCTTTGGTGACCGCACCGACCGGCTGGACGTCGACCAGAGCGGCTAACCGGCCGAGGTCGAGAACGCGCTCGGCAGCCTCTGCGGTGTCGGTGACCGGACTCGTGTTGGCCATGGCCAGGATCGCGGTGAATCCGCCGATCGCCGCTGCAGCCGAACCACTGGCAATCGTCTCGGCATCCTCACGACCCGGCTCACGCAGGTGGGTGTGCAGATCGACCAGACCCGGCAGCGCGATCAGACCGTCCGCGTCGATGGTCTGGTCGACCTGCTCACTGCCGGCGCGAGCGTCCTGGATCTTGCCGATCTCGGTGATCACACCATTGCGGATCAGCACGTCCTGGCGGCCCGCACCGACCAGATCGGCTCCCTTGATCAGCAGGCTCATGCGACAGACCCTTCGCCGGCGAACAGGTGGTAGAGCACGGACATCCTCACAGCCACACCGGCGGAGACCTGGTCCAGGACCAGCGACTGGGCAGCGTCAGCCGCATCCGCGGCAATCTCGAGGCCCCGGTTCATCGGTCCGGGGTGGCAGATGACCGTGTGCTTCTGGAGCGTTCTGAGCCGCTCTCGGGTCAGGCCGTAGCCGACCGTGTACTCGCGGGCGGTGGGGAAGTAGCCGCCGCTCATCCGCTCGCGCTGGACTCGCAGCATCATCACCGCGTCAACCCCCGGCAGAACCGCATCGAGGTCGTACGACGTGTCGAAGCCATCGCTCCTGGCCCAGGTCTCGATGCCGCTGGGCATCAGCGTCGGTGGCGCCACGACGGTGACGTGGGCGCCCAGGGTCTTCAGGCAGATCAGGTTCGAGCGCAGCACCCGGGAGTGCGTCAGGTCACCGACGATGGCCACGTGCAGGCCTTGGAGGTCACCGAGGCGCTGGCGCATCGAGTAGGCGTCGAGCAGGGCCTGCGTCGGGTGCTCGTGCAGGCCGTCCCCCGCATTGATGACCACCGCGTCGACCCACTGGGCCACCTGATGTGCGGCGCCGCTGGCACCGTGCCGGATGACGAGGCCGTCGACCCCCATGGCTGCGACGGTGCGGACGGTGTCGCGCAGGGACTCACCCTTGCTGGTCGACGACCCCTTGGCCGAGATGTTGATGACGTCAGCCGAGAGCCACTTGCCGGCGATCTCAAAGGAGGACCGGGTGCGGGTGGAGTCCTCGAAGAACAGGTTCACCACGGTCCGCCCCCGCAGGGTCGGGAGCTTTTTGACCTCACGACGTTGGACATCGTGCATGGTCTCGGCCGTGTCCAGAATCGCCAGGATGCCTTGCCTGTCAAGGTCGTTCATCGACAGCAGGTGGCGCTTCACCGGTCTCCTCCAGTGATGCGAACCTCGTCGAGGCCATCGTGCTCGGCCAGACGCACCTGCACGCGCTCACTGCTGGAGGTCGGCAGGTTCTTGCCCACGTAGTCGGCCCGGATCGGCAGATCCCGGTGGCCGCGGTCGACCAGGACCGCGAGGCGGACAGCCTGCGGACGGCCGAGCTCGGAGAGGGCATCCATGGCTGCGCGCACCGTGCGGCCGGAGAAGAGCACGTCGTCCACGAGCACGACCGTCTTCTTGTCGATCCCGGGTGCGGGGATGTCGGTGTGCTCGATCGCCCGGATCGGGTGCCGGCGCAGATCGTCACGATGCATGGTGACGTCGAGGGCGCCGCACGGCACATCTCGCCCTTCGACCTCGGCCATCACGCGCACGAGGCGACGGGCGAGCGCTACGCCACGGGTCGGAATACCAAGGACGACAAGGTCTTGCGAGCCCTTGTTTCGTTCGAGGATCTCGTGGGCCACGCGTCGCAGGGCCCGGGAGACGTCACCCGAGCTCATCACGACCCGCGCGGACTCGTCGCCCGAGGAGCCATCGGATGGTGGAGCAGAGTCTGGACGCGTCACAGCGCCGGACCTCCTTCCCCGCCTCACCGGACGGGTCGTTAAAGGATGTCGATCCCTGCGATCCTACCTGAGAGCTGGCATCTCTCGGGAACGCGGCGAGGTTCACGCAGGGCAATGCTCAAAAGCCGCCGCAGGCAGAGCAGTCGGCGCGACGCATGCGGCCGGCATACCGCCTGCTCGTCCGGGTCAGATCAGGGTCGGCTTGACCTCGGCGAGCCTGGCCAACAGCCCGTTGACGAAGGCCGGCGAGTCATCGGTGGACAGCGAGGTCGCCAGTGCAACCGCCTCGGAGATGGCAACCCCGTCGGGGACCGCTTCGCTGTAGACAACCTCCCAGGCACCGATACGCAGGATTGCCCGGTCGACGGCCGGCATGCGTTCGATCGTCCAGCCCTGACTGTAGGTCGCCAGCAGCTCGTTGATCTGGTTCCACCTGGCGACCACGCCCCGGACGATCTCGACCGTGTAGTCGTTCAGCGAGTGTTGCGTCGCCGGCTTCGCGATCCGCTCCGTCAGGAGCGTGTCCGCGTTCACACCTCGCTGCTCGGCCTCGAACAGGAGGTCGAGCGCGCGCTTGCGCGCCTTGGATCGTGCGGACACCTCAGTTGACTCGGCCCAGGTACGAGCCGTCGCGAGTGTCGACCTTGATCTTGGTCCCCTGGTCGATGAACAGCGGAACCGCGATCTCGGCGCCGGTCTCGAGCGTGGCCGGCTTGGTGCCACCGGTGGAGCGGTCACCCTGCAGCCCCGGCTCGGTATAGGTGACCTCGAGAACCACGGAGGCGGGCAGCTCGACATACAGGGGGGCGTCGTCGTGCGTGGCGACCATCGCGTCCTGGTTCTCGAGCATGTACTTGGCGACATCGCCGACCACGGCCGCGGACACGTGGATCTGCTCGAACGTGTCGCCGTCCATGAAGACGAAGTCGTCACCGTCCTTGTACAGGTACTGCATCGTGCGTTTGTCGACGTTGGCCGTGTCGACCTTGGTCCCCGCGTTGAAGGTCTTGTCAACGACCTTGCCGGACAGGACCGCCTTGAGCTTGGTCCGCACGAAAGCCGGACCCTTGCCGGGCTTGACGTGCTGGAACTCCACGACGGACCAGAGCTGGTTGCCGATGTTGAGGACCATGCCGTTCTTGAGGTCGTTGGTCGAAGCCAAGAGGGACATCTCTTTCGTATGACGGGTGCCTGGCCTGCGCCGGCACGCAGCGTGAATGCATCAGCACCCGTGGGAGGTCACGCGGGATCGGCTTCATCTTAGCGGGCCACATACCGTGCGCCCGAATGCACGTATTCTTGAGGCATGAGGATTGTGGGGCTGTTGGTCGTGGTATGGCTCGCGGTCGGCGCGGTGGCTGCGGGTCAGCGGAGCTACTTTTGGCGGGTCCCCGACGAACTGCGCGGGGGTGGCGACGGTTGTCGTCACGGTTGTCGCGGGCCCGTTGAACTACCTGGGGGTCAACCCCAAGATCACGTGCCGGGTGCCACAGCCCTCAAGCTGACGAGCTCAACCACTGACAAGCTCGACTACTGACAAGCTCGACTACTGACAAGCTCAGCGGGCCAGAGCCCGCAGTGCAAGCAGGTAGGAGCCAGAACCGAATCCGGCGATCGTGCCGGTGGCGACGCCGGCGACGACAGACGTGTGCCGGAACTCCTCACGCGTCGCCGGGTTGGACAGGTGGATCTCGATCAGCTTCGCCCCGCTGGTGGTCACCATGGCGCACGCGTCACGGACGGCATACGAGTAGTGCGTGAAGGCCGCCGGGTTGAGCACGACATCGGCTCCCCGGTCGACCGCCTCGTGGATCCAGCCGATGAGCTCTCCTTCATCGTTCGTCTGGCGGAAGTCGACCGCCAGACCGAGCGAGTCCGCTTCTCGCGACACGAGATCCGCGACATTCTCCAGGGTCTCCGAGCCGTAGATCTCCGGCTCACGGCTTCCCAACCGGTTGAGGTTCGGACCATTGAGCACAAACACCAGCGACGCCGTCATGCCCCCGAGTCTAGGCAAGAGTGCCCCGAGTAACAGGCGAGAGTGCCCCGTCGGGACCGTTAGCCCAGCGAGATGTCTGGGCGTTCCGGCTCCGAGCTGACCCGTGCATAGGCCGCGAGCAACAGCGACGGGTCGGGGCCCTCGAGGCGACCTGGCTGGGCCAGAGAGTCGAGCACCACGAAGCGCAGCAGCGAGCCCCGGGTCTTCTTGTCACGCTTCATGGCGGTATACAGCTCGGGCCAACGGTCGCCGCGGTAGCTCGTCGGCAGTCCCACGTCGGCCAGGAGCGATCGGTGTCGATCCACCAGCGCGTCATCCAGCCTGCCGGCCAGACGCGCCAGCTCGGCCACGTAGACCATGCCCACGCTGACAGCCGCGCCGTGTCGCCACGAGTAGCGCTCCACCTGCTCGATGGCGTGGGCGAAGGTGTGGCCGTAATTGAGGATCTCGCGCAGCGAGGACTCCTTGAGGTCCTGCGTCACGACGCGCGCCTTGACCAGGATCGACCGCTCGACGAGCTCGCGCACGACCGGGCCATCGCCGCGCTTGACGCTGCGGGGGTCCGCCTCGACGAGGTCGAGGATCACCGGGTCGGCGATGAAACCACACTTGATGACCTCGGCCATCCCGGACACCAACTCGTCGGCGGGCAACGTCTCCAGCATGGCTAGGTCGCACAGGACGCCAGCCGGCGGATGGAAGGAGCCCACGAGGTTCTTGCCCTCGGCGGTGTTGATGCCGGTTTTGCCGCCGACCGCGGCGTCCACCATGGCGAGCAGCGTCGTCGGGACCTGGACCACCCTGACGCCTCGCAGCCAGGTGGCTGCGACAAAGCCCGCAAGGTCGGTCACGGTCCCACCGCCCAAACCCACGATCGCGTCCGAGCGGGTGAATCCGGACTGTCCCAGGACCGCCCACAGGGATGCCGCAACCTCGGCCGACTTGGCCTCCTCGGCGTCGGGCACTTCGGCGATGAACGCCGAAAAGCCTTGTGCCCCAAGCTCATCACGCACGGCCTCGCCGGTGGCTCGCAGCGCGTGCGGGTGGATGACGAGCACCCGCTCGACGCCGGAGCCAAGGAGGGCGGTCAGCTCGGTGGACTGTCCGAGCAGACCGGACCCGATCACGACGTCGTATTCCGAGTCGCTGCCCTCGCCCACGCGGATACGGGTTGGGTCACTCATCGTCTGACCCCTGTCCCGTTGGACTCCATTCGTTGCACGATCTCGGCGGCAATGTCCTGCGGTGCCCGTCCGGTGGTTTGCACGCTGAAGGTGGCGAGCCGCTCATAGGTTGGCCGCCGTGCTCCCATCATGGCGATCCACTGCGCCCTCGGGTTCAGGGCCAACAGCGGCCGGCTGCGATCAAAACCCACGCGCTTGGCGGCAGCGGCGATACCGACATCGAGAAACACGACGGTGTGCCCGACCAGGGCCGCCGCCGTCATCGGGTCCATCACCGCGCCTCCACCGAGCGACAGAACCCCGGAGTGGGATGCGAGCGACGCCGCGACCTCAGCCCGCTCGAGCTCACGGAACCGCGGCTCCCCCTCGTCCAGGAAGATGTCCGAGATCGACCGTCCCTGGTGGACCTCGATGGCCTCGTCCGTGTCGCGAAGCTCGACGCCCAACAGTGCAGCCAGCGCGCGTCCGACCGTCGTCTTGCCAGATCCGGGCGGGCCCGTGAGAACCACGCACGGACGCGTACCCTCGGTACCCGCCGCGCTCACCACGAGCGCAACGTCTCGGGGATCGCGTCCAGGTAGCCGCGGTGGTTTCTCGAGGTCTCGGCGACGCTGTCGCCGCCGAACTTCTCGACGCACGCCTGGGCCAGGACGAGGGCAACCATGGCCTCGGCCACGACCCCCGCCGCCGGCACGGCGCAGACGTCCGAACGCTGATGGATGGCAGTCGCGGCCTCCCCCGTGGCGAGGTCGACGGTGGCCAGCGCCTTGGGCACCGTGCTGATCGGCTTCATGGCCGCACGAACACGCAGGACATCACCGGTCGACATACCGCCCTCGGTGCCGCCGGCCCGGCCGGTGCGCCGCCGGATCACCCCGTCCTCGTCGCGGTCGAGCTCGTCGTGTGCGGCTGATCCGCGGCGGGCCGCAGTGACGAAGCCGTCGCCGATCTCCACGCCCTTGATCGCCTGGATACCCATCAGCGCTGCGGCCAGCTGTGAGTCCAGGCGACGGTCCCAGTGGACGTGGGACCCCAGGCCCGGCGGCAGCCCGTACGCCAGGACCTCCACGACGCCGCCGAGCGTGTCGCCGTCTTTCCTTGCCGCTTCCACCTCGGCCACCATCGCCGCAGAGCCCGCCGAGTCCAGGGTGCGCACGGGGTCGGCATCTAGCGCCTCGACCTCATCAGAGCGCGGCAGCTGGGCGTCCGGGCCAACACGAGCCGTACCGATGGCGACCGTGTGCGAGACCAGCGTGATTCCATAGGCCTGCCTCAGGAAGGCCGACGCCACGGCGCCCAGCGCGACCCTGGCCGCCGTCTCGCGCGCCGAGGCACGCTCCAGGACTGGGCGGGCGTCGTCGAACCCGTACTTCTGCATGCCCACCAGGTCCGCGTGACCGGGACGCGGCCGGGTCAGCGGCTTGTTGCGGGCGATCTCCTGCGGTGCGCCAACCTCAGCAGCGGCGGCATCGGCAAGAACGTCGTCGGCCGCCACCGGATCCGGGCTCATCACCGTCTCCCATTTGGCCCATTCGGAGTTGCCGATGCGGATCGCCAGCGGCGACCCGATGGTCACGCCATGACGGACCCCGCCGAGGAACTCCACGGCGTCCTGCTCGAACTTCATCCGAGCCCCACGGCCGAAGCCGAGCCGGCGACGAGCGAGAGCCGCAGCGACGTCGGAAGTGGTGACCTCGACACCAGCGGGCAGGCCTTCGAGGGTGGCCATCAGGGCAGGGCCATGGGATTCACCGGCAGTCAACCAACGCAGCATGGCAAAATCCTGCCACAGCAGCGCTCGGAGCCGGTCAACCAGTCATGACACGGACCGGAAACATCAACGCCACCCACGCGCCCAGAATCATCCAGGGGCCAAAAGCAATGTGCGATGAACGGCCCGCGCGCCCCGCCAGAAGCAGAATCAGGGCAACGACGCCACCGATGATGAAGGCCGCGAAAACCGAGACGATCACCGAGCCCCAGCCCAGCCAACCCAACGACAACCCCAGCACGCCGGCGAGCTTCACGTCGCCGAATCCCAGTCCCCCACCCCCGGGCGAGACCAGAGCCAACACGAGATAGCCCACAAAGAGCACAACCCCGGCCAGCACGCCCCGCAGCAGCCAACCCCACTGGGCCGTCACCACGGTGGGCACGAGCAACAGCACGAACCCGATCGGGTACGAGGGCAGCACGATCAGGTCTGGCAACCGGTGGACGTCGAGGTCGATGAGTGCGAGCGCCGCACCGACGGCACCCAGGTAGAGGTATGCCGGGAGCAGGGACCACTGCGCGTAGCCACCAAAGCGGAACGTCAGCGTCGCCCAGGCGAGGGCCACGGCGAGCACCAGCCACGATGTATGCCTTGGTAAGGATCGGTCCCGCTCGTCGGGGCGCCGGTAGCTCGCGTCACCCAGTGACCTGGTCAGCCATACGCCCACGCCGACACCCAGGCCGGCCAGCACGGCAACTGCCCACCATGGGGCGGCACCCTGCGGGAGCACCAAGGTCATCGCGACTCCATCGCAGCCAGCCCGGCGGCCCGCATCGCCTCAACGGGTGCACGCAGGCCGGTCATCAGGTGCACCTGTTCGGCCGCCTGATGGACCAACATCTCGAACCCGGACACCACGCTTGCCCCCGCTTCCTGAAAGGTCCGCGCCAGCGGCGTCGGCCAACCGGCGTAGACCACGTCCAGCAGGAGGTGATCCGGTAACCGCGAACCGTGCGGGAGCACCCCGCCCATCAGGTTGTTCCCCAACGTGGCGGTCGCAGGCAGCGCGTTCGCGGGCAGCGTGCTGACGACCACCCGCGCGTCGCCCAGCCGGTCCATGAGCTGACTGAGCGGACTGAGCTGACTGAGTTGACTGACTTGACTGACTTGACTGACTTGACTGACCTGACCCAACTCGATCACATCGACCTCGAGTCCGGCGCGATGCGCCTGGTCCAGCGTCTCCTGCCGCGCCGCCGAGCGCACCGCGAAAGTCACCTTCGCACATCCCAGGGCGGCCAGCGCCGCCACGACGGACCGCGCCGTGGCTCCCGAGCCGAGCACCACCGAGCTGGCCACCTGCTCACATCCGGCCTCACGCAAAGCCTGCGAAACGCCATACACGTCGGTGTTGTCACCGCTCCAGCCACCGTCTGGGCGGCGGACCAGGGTGTTGATGGCACCGACCTCGCGAGCCAGCTCCGAGACCTCGTCGGCGACCTCGAACGCGGCTTCCTTCAAGGGCATTGTCAGCGACAGGCCCGCCCACTGCGGGCCCAGCCCAGTCACGAACCCGCGCAGCGCCGGCTCCTGCACGTCATGTGCGCCATAGTGCCAGTCGCGCAGACCCAGGGCGCGGTATGCAGCCTGGTGCAGCACCGGGGAAAGGGAGTGGCTGATGGGCGATCCGAGGACGGCGGCGCGCCGACTGGCCGCGGTCAGCACTGGCCCGGATGGGTCGAGCACCACTTCAGGAACAGCCTCTCGTCGGCCACCTGACCGGATGCGTCGACGGCGAACCTGGTATGTCCCGTCTTGGGGTTCACCACAACGAAGTACAGCCACCGCCCGGGTGTCGGGTGGGCGGCGGCCTGCATGGCTGACAGCCCGGGACTGTCGATGGGGCCCGGTGGAAGAGCGCCGGCCAGATAGGTGTTGTAGGGGCTCCGGATACGCCTGTCGAGCTTGGTCGGGCCCGCCTTGCCGCGACGGTGCGAGGCGAACCGAACGGTCGAGTCCAGCTGCAGCGGCATCGCCCTGGCGAGGCGGTTGCCGATGACCCGGGCCACCTTCGGGCCATCGGATCTTGCGCTGGCCTCAGCCTCCACGATGCTCGCGATGGTCAGCACCCGCTGCATCTGGTCACGGGTCACACCGAGCTTGCGGAGCTCCACGAGGGACCTTGCCACCATCGTGTGCAGCTGCTGCGCCGCAGTGGCATCCGCTGCGAACTCGTAGGTCGATGGGAACAGGTATCCCTGCGGGTTCCCCTTGGCCGAGCCGGGCAGACCCAGCACCGCATGGTTCTTCAACGCCACCTTATAGTCGGCGAGCGATCTGCCGGTGGCGGCGGAAAGTGCGCTGATGATCTCTGAGGTCCACATACCCGCGCGGATCGTGACCCGGGGAACCTTGCGGTTGACCGGGTCCAGCAACATGGCCAGTGCCGACACCGCGCTCATGTTGGCGTGCAGCGCGTAGGTGCCCGGCTGGATTGATCCGGACTGCGGGTTGTCGGCAGCAGCATCGCCGAACGCCCTGGCCGTCACGACGTCCGACTTGTCCAGGGCCGCGCCGATGGTGCGGCTGGAGTCCCCGCCATGCACCACGACGAACACAGCGCCCGAGCCGCCCCCGGTGTCGTCGTTGTTCTCGGCACGACTGATGACCAGAGCCCACAGCACAGAGACCGCGGCAGCCCCGGTGCCGGCGACCAGACCCAGGGCAACCAGCAGCGCGATCAGCCGCCAGGTACGCCCGCCACGTCGACGCCAGCTCATCGCCTCGACCCCCCTGCCTTCGTCCGGGGTGCGCGCGGTTTGCGCCCGGCCACGAGCTCTCCCGGCGGCAGTCCCGTTGACTTCTCGGCATCCAGCGCGGCCTGCAGGATCAGCACTGCGGCCGCCTGGTCCACGACGGCACGCTGGGCCCGCCCCGGCAGGCCGCTGTCGCGCATCTTGCGGTGGGCGTCGATGGTTGTCAGACGCTCGTCGACCAACCGCACCGGAGTCGGTGAGATTCGGGCCGCCAAGGTGGTCGCGTAGGTGCGGACCCCCTGGGCGGCCGGGCCTTCACCGCCGGACAGTGACCGCGGCAACCCGACAACCACCTCCAGCACCTCACGTTCGAGCACTGCTGCCGCGATCACGCCCTGGTCGGCACCGGACGTCGGATCGCGCTCGATGGTCTCGATCGGAGTGGCGAGGATGCCCCCGGGGTCGCTGGCCGCGAGCCCGACCCGGACACTGCCCACGTCAACCCCCAGCCGGATCCCTGCGCGCATCCTCAGCGCCCCGCCGTCACGAGTTCCCTCACGGCGTGCTCGACCCTGGCCAGCGCTTCGCCGACCTTGGTGGTGTCGATGCCGCCGCCCTGGGCCAGGTCGTCCTTGCCGCCGCCACCTCCGCCAAGTGTCTGCGCCGCGACCTTGACCAGCTCTCCGGCCCGCAGACCCCACTGCCGGGCCGCATCGTTGGTGGCGATGATCACCACCGGGCGATCCTTGGCCACACCGGCAACTGCCACCACGGATGGGCGGTCACCGCCGAGCTTCGATCTCAGGTCAAGGGCGAGGCCCCGCAGATCGTCCGCGCCGACGCCGTTGCCCGCGTCGTGGCCCACGAAGCTCACGCCGAACACATCGCTGGCACCAGCGGCCAGGGAGGAAGACCCCGCCAGAACCTGCTGCTGGCGCATGTTGTTGATCTCGCGTTCGGCATCCTTGAGCTTGCCCAGGATGCTCGCAATCCGCTCGGGCAGCTCTTCCGAGCGCACCTTCAGCGCTTCTGTAAGCTGCCCGACCACGGCGTGCTCACGAGCCAGGAAGTCGTAGGCGTCGGTCCCCACCAGGGCCTCGACCCGTCGCACGCCGGAACCGATGGATGCTTCGCCGAGCAGCTTGACCAGCCCGAGCTGACCCGAGCGCTGCGCATGGGTGCCACCGCAGAGCTCGCGAGCCCAGTCACCCACGGACACCACCCGCACAGCCTCGCCGTACTTCTCCCCGAACAAGGCCATCGCGCCGGATGCGCGCGCCTCGTCCTGGGTCATCACCTCGGCGTGGACCGGCAGGTCCTCGACCAACAACGCGTTGACCTTGGCCTCCACGTCGGACATCACCGACAGCGGCAGCGCAGCGGATGCGTTGAAGTCGAACCGGAACCGTCCGGGCGCGTTCTCCGAACCGGCCTGGGTCGCGGTATCGCCCAGAGCCTCACGGATGGCCTTGTGCACCATGTGGGTGGCCGTGTGCGCACGCGAGATCGCACGACGGCGGTCGAGATCGACCAGGGCCTGCGCCTCCTGCCCCGGGCTCACCTCACCCGAGACAACCCTTGCGCGGTGCACGACGAGCCCCTTGATCGGCGACTGCACGTCACGGACCTCGATGACGGCGCCGCTGGCCAGCGTGATTCGCCCGGCGTCAGCGAGCTGCCCACCACCCTCGGCATAGAACGGCGTGCGGTCGAGCACGAGCTCGATCTCGTCCCCGGCATGGGCGGAGGCCACGGACGCGCCGTCGACGAGCAGGCCGGCGACCCGCGCCTCTGAGACGGTCTCTTCGTACCCGGTGAACTCCACGGCGCGTCCGAGCGAGTCCGCAACGAAGCGGTATGCCGAGGTGTCGCCGTGAGCGCTCTTCTTGGACCTGGCATCGGCCTTGGCCCGGTCGCGCTGTTCCTTCATGAGGCGACGGAACCCGTCCTGGTCGACCTGAATCCCTTGCTCTGCAGCCATCTCGAGCGTCAGGTCGATCGGGAAGCCATAGGTGTCGTGCAGCGCGAAGGCCTGGTCACCCGCCAGGGTGGTCTGACCGGACGACTTGGCCTTGGCGACCGCGTTGTCCAGGATCGTCGTGCCCGAGGCGAGCGTGCGGTGGAAGGCCTCTTCCTCGGCGTAGGCGATCTGCGAGATCCGGGAGAAGCCGGCCTCCAGCTCGGGATAGGACGCCTTCATCCGCTGCATGCTCACCGGGAGCAGGTGCGGCAGGCACGGCTGGTCGAACCCGAGCAGCCGCATCGAACGCACCGCGCGGCGCAGCATTCGGCGCAGGACGTAGCCGCGACCCTCGTTGCCGGGCGTGACACCGTCGCCAATGAGCATCAGCGAGGCCCTGATGTGGTCGGCCACGACCCGCAGGAGCACGTCGTCCGGGTGGCTGTGGGCGGCGTCGTACGCTGAGCTGGCGCCGTACCGCTTGCCGCTCAGCTCCGCCGCCCTGGCCAGGACCGGGAAGACCTCGTCGATCTCGTAGATGTTGTCCACGCCCTGCAGGACCGAGGCGATGCGCTCCAGGCCCATGCCGGTGTCAACGCTCTTGGCGGGCAGGTCGCCCAGGATCGGGTAGTCGTCCTTGCTGCTGCCCTCGCCCCGCACGTTCTGCATGAAGACGAGGTTCCAGATCTCCATGTAGCGGTCCTCATCAACGGCCGGGCCCCCCTCCGTGCCGTACTCGGGACCACGGTCGTAGAAGATCTCGGAGCACGGCCCACACGGCCCGGGCACGCCCATGGACCAGAAGTTGTCCTCCATGCCTCGGCGGACGATGCGCTCGGCGGGGATCCCGGAGTGCACGAGCCAGAGGTCCGCCGCCTCGTCGTCGTCGAGGTAGACCGTCGCCCACAGNNGATCGCGTCGGCCTTGAAGTAGTCGCCGAAGGAGAAGTTGCCGTTCATCTGGAAGAACGTGAGGTGCCGGCTGGTCTTGCCGACCTCGTCGATGTCGCCGGTGCGCACGCACTTCTGCACGCTGGTGGCGCGGGGCCACGGCGGCGTCTCCTGACCCACGAAGTACGGCACGAACGGCACCATGCCGGCGCCGACGAACAACAGGTTCGGGTCGTCGTACAGCAACGAGGCGCTGGGCACGACCGTATGGCCCTTGGTCTCGAAGAACGCGAGCCAACGTCGTCTGATCTCGGCGGTTTCCATCGTGGTGTTCCTAACGTTCTGAGCTGGCCCGCAGCAGGCAGGCCAACACCAAGGGTATTCCGGCGCCCGAGCCCGCAGGTGGGGCCGGCTCGGGTAAGGCGAGGATGGGCCAGGCTGCCCAGGCCCGTGTCGTAACTTGCCCGTGTCGTGACTTGCTGGTGTTGTGGTACGAGTCCCTAGCGAGCTCGCGGCGAGGTGGGGTCCTCGATCAGGGCACGAGCCTGCTCGGCGCTCATCGCGCGCCCGTCCGGCAACGTCCCGGTGTCGATGCCGAGGGCGAGGCGCAGCTCGGTCTCTCGTTCGTCCATGCCCTCACGGACGGCCTCGGCCATCTCGCGCAGCCCCTCACCGAGGTCCGAAAGACCGCCGGACAGGCCACGTGCCACACCAGAAGGGGAGTAGGCCTGCGCGGTCTTGGTGACCTTGCGGACGACCAGCACACCCACCGTGGCTCCGAGGGCAACCCAGAACAGACGACGCATACCTCTCATCCCCTCCGGCGTCGACCATGGGAACCAGGTCGACCACTGTCCGAGCGCTTTCCGGACCCGTTCATCGCCGAACGTACGCCGTAGGTGAAGGCGGCCACCTTGACGACCGGAGAGCCCACCGTGGCCGCGAACAGCGACGTCAGCGCGTTGATGTTCGTGCTCATCGAGGAGACGTTGGCGGTGATGGTGTCCAGGCGCACGATCTGCTCATTGGTGGAGGCCACCGTGTCGGTGACGTTCGAGAGCAGCGGGACGGTCTGCTCGGAGACCCCGCGCACGCCCATCCGGGCCTCGTCCAGGACCTTGCCAGCCTTGCCGATAACGCTCCCCAGGCGTAGGACCAGGAAGGCGAACGCCAGGGCTGCAATCACACCGGCGACGTCACCGATAGACACTGGTGCCACGCTCACACGCTCACCTCACGACAGATGTTGATCAGGGCAGGAGCCAAAACCCTACCGCGGCACCGGGTCTGACGGGGACCTCGGCAACCGGCGCCAGATTCGTTGCAGAGTGGGTCATATGACGCGGACTCGCTCCTTGAGTCGAGCCCACCGTGCGGACAGCGTCTGTTCGAACCCCCGGTCGGTGGGCCGGTAGTAGTCGGTGTCCGCCAGCAGGTCGTCTGGAAGGTACTGCTGGGCGACCACGCCTGCTGGGTCGTCGTGCGCGTAGACGTACCCCTGACCATGTCCGAGCCGGGTGGCTCCGGCGTAGCCACTTCCCCGAAGATGGGCCGGCACGGGACCACCCTTACCCGCCCGGATGTCCGCTATCGCCTCGTTGATCCCGAGGTAGCTCGCGTTCGACTTGGGCGCGATCGCGTTGTGCACCACGGCCTGCGCCAGGATGATCCGCGCCTCCGGCATGCCGATCTGCGCCACCGCGTGCATCGCGGCGACGGCAGTCTGCAAGGCCGTGGGGTCGGCCATCCCGATGTCCTCACTCGCCGCGATGACGATCCGGCGGGCGATGAACCGCGGGTCCTCTCCGGCCTCGAGCATCCGGGCCAGGTAGTGCAACGAGGCGTCGACGTCACTTCCACGCATCGACTTGATCAGCGCGCTCGCGACGTCGTAGTGCTGGTCGCCGGCGCGGTCATAGCGCACCGCCGCATGGGCTACGGCCTGCTCGACCTGGGACAGTGAGATCGGGATCTTCTGGTCACCCTGTTCGCTCGGGCGCCCCGCCGGTTGCGCATCCAGGGCCACGCCCGCTGCCGCCTCCAGGGAGGTGAGCGCGCGGCGGGCGTCTCCACCCGCCATCCGTATGACGTGTTGCCTCGCCTCTGGTTCGAGACTGAAGGCTCCGCCCAGTCCACGCTCTTCGGCAAGGGCAGAGGCCAGGACCCCATCGAGCTCGTCGTCGCTGAGCAGCACCAGGGTGATCAGCATGGACCTCGACAGCAGTGGTGCAATGACACTGAAGGACGGGTTCTCGGTGGTCGCCGCGACCAGGACCACCAGACGGTTCTCCACCCCAGGCAACAGGGCGTCCTGCTGCGCCTTGGTGAACCGGTGGATCTCGTCCAGGAAAAGGACGGTCTGCCGGTCGTACATGTCACGCTCGCGAGCCGCCGCCTCCATGACGGCCCGCACGTCCCTGACGCCGGCAGTGACGGCCGACAGCTGCACGAACCGGCGTCCGGCCGTGTTCGCCACAAGATGCGCCAGGGTCGTCTTTCCGGTGCCCGGCGGTCCCCAGATGATCGCGGACAAGGGGCCGGCAGCGCCCGCGTGCCCCTCGATCAACCGCCGCAAGGGGCTTCCTGGACGCAGGACGTCGCTCTGCCCCCGGACCTCGTCCAGGGAGCGAGGACGCATCCGGACGGCCAGCGGAGGCAGATGAGTCACGCTGGCCGCGTCACTGACCGAGGAGTCGCGCGAAGAGGCCGCGAAGAGGTCGTCGTCGGCACCCGTGGTCACGGTTGGCAGGCTATCTGGCCTTCTCCATCGCCGCGAAGTCGCACAAACCGCCGTTCCGACCGCCCTGGAGGGTCGATCTCTGCGACCTCACGGTTGAGCGGTGCCCGTGGCCTGCTCGGGCTCCGCGTCGACGCCGGCCTCCTTGCGTTGCGTCGCCGTGATCGGGGCCGGCGCGGATGTCAGCGGGTCGAAGCCGCCACCGGACTTCGGGAAGGCGATGACGTCGCGGATCGAGTCGGTGCCGGAGAGCAGCGAGCAGATGCGGTCCCAGCCGAAAGCGATCCCGCCGTGCGGTGGCGCGCCGAAGGCGAAGGCGTCCAGCAGGAAGCCGAACTTCTCCTGCGACTCGGCCTGCGACAGACCCATCACCGCAAAGACCCGCTCCTGAATCTCCTTGCGGTGAATACGGATCGAGCCGCCACCGATCTCGTTGCCGTTGCAGACGATGTCGTAGGCGTAAGCCAGGGCGGGGCCCGGGTCGGTGTCGAAGGTGTCCAGGAACTCGGCCTTGGGCGAGGTGAAGGCGTGATGCACGGCTGTCCAGGCGCCCGACCCCACCGCCACCTCACCGGATGCAACGGCTTCGCTGGTCGGCTCGAACAGGGGTGCGTCCAGTACCCACAGGAACGACCATGCACTCTCGTCGATGAGCTCGCAACGCCTGCCGATCTCGGACCGAGCCGCACCCAGCAGGGCACGTGAGGCCTTGATCGGACCTGCCGCGAAGAAGATGGCGTCGCCGTTGCCGGCGCCGACGTGTGTGGACAGGCCCTCGCGCTCGCGCTCGGTCAGGTTCTTGGCGACCGGGCCGCCGAGGACACCATCCTGGCCAACGAGGACGTAGGCCAGACCCTTGGCGCCGCGCTGCTTGGCGAACTCCTGCCAGGCGTCGAGCTGCTTGCGCGGCGCAGAGGCGCCCCCCGGCATCACGACCGCGCCGACATACGGCGCCTGGAACACCCGGAACGTCGTGTCCGCGAAGAACTCGGTGCAGTCGGTGAGCTCCTGACCGAAACGCAGGTCCGGCTTGTCCGAGCCATAGCGCGCCATCGCGTCCGCGTAGGTCATCCGCAACATCGGCGTGGAGATCTCGTGGCCGATGAGCTTCCACAGCGAGGCCATGATCGCCTCACCGAGCTCGATGATGTCGTCCTGCTCGACGAAGCTCATCTCGATGTCCAGCTGGGTGAACTCAGGTTGACGGTCCGCGCGGAAGTCCTCGTCGCGATAGCAACGGGCAAGCTGGTAGTAACGCTCCATGCCAGCGACCATGAGCAGCTGCTTGAACAGCTGCGGGCTCTGCGGCAGAGCGTACCAGGATCCGGGCTGCAGACGAGCCGGCACCAGGAAGTCGCGGGCACCCTCCGGGGTGGAACGGGTCAGCGTCGGCGTCTCGATCTCGACGAAGTCTCGCTCGGCCAGGACAGCCCGCGCGGCCTGGTTCACCTTGCTGCGCAAGCGAATGGCCGCAGCAGGACCCGGGCGGCGGAGGTCGAGGTAACGGTGTTTGAGCCGGGCCTCCTCGCCGACGGTGACGCGCTCGTCGATCTGGAACGGCAGCGGGGCCGCGGGGCTCAGCACCTCGAGCTTGGTCGCGACCACCTCGATCTCACCGGTGGGCAGGTCCTTGTTGGCGTTGCCCTCAGGGCGTTGACGCACCTCGCCGCTCACCTTGACGCAGTACTCGTTGCGCAGGTCGCGGGCTCCGCCCTGATCGAGGATCTCGTCACGAACGACCACCTGCGCCACCCCCGACACGTCGCGCAGGTCGAGAAAGGCCACGCCGCCATGATCGCGCCGACGAGCAACCCACCCGGTCAGGACAACGGACTGCCCAACATGTCCATGGATGCCGGCACGCAGCGTGCCGGCCTCGTGGGTGCGAAGCACAGTGATGTCCTTAGTTTCGGTGAGTGGGGAGTTTCGGTGGGTGGGGCTGATCCTGCTCCGGGCGTGCGCGTTCAACTCTGGCTGCTGTGGTCAGGACCCACATCCTACGGAAGATCATCAGCGGTATGCCGGGTGCTCCGGCCAGGGAGCGTCGTGTGGTCGCAGCGTGGCCCAGTCGCGAGCCCGTGCCGCGTGCGCTGTCAAGATGCCGATCACCGCACTGGGGTTGTGCAGCTGGCCCGCCAACACGGCCTCGTGCGCCTCGTCGAGGTCGACCCAGCCGACCGGCATACCTCGTTCCTCGCCCTCGCGGCTGAAGCGCTCGTCGTGCTGGACGTCGGCGAGGTCGCGGGCAAGGAAGATGCGCAGGGCCTCGGAGATGCCGCCCGGAGAGCCGAAGTAGTCGATGAGGACGTGCCAAGCGCCGGCAGTCAGGTCGGCCTCCTCGTGGAGCTCACGGGCCGCGCCCAGCCAGGGCGGCTCCCCCGCGACGTCGAGCAGACCGGCCGGCAGCTCCCACTCGAACGCACCGACCGGGTGGCGGTACTGCTGGATCAGTAGCACCTGGTCACGGTCCCCGACCTGCCGAAGCGCCAGGATCGAGACCGCACCCGGGTGGTCGACGTACTCGCGCCTGACCTCGCCGGCTTCACCGAGGTCGACCGTGTCGCGGCGAACATCCCAGACCCTGCCCTTGAACACGACCTCGGTGCCGAGGACCGGACGTCGGTCGAGCCGGTCGGCCAGGTCAGCGCCACGAACGACCGGGGCGCCCAGACTCACCGCGCCACGAAGCTCACTGCGCCACGAAGCTCAGGTGCACCGCAATTCTCACGTGCGCCACAATTCTCACGTGCGCCACAATTCTCACTGGCCATGAAGCTCACTGCGCCGCAACGGCTTCGGCGTCCTTCGGCCGTTCGACCTCGACCAGGCGCGAGGCCTTCTGCGCGTCGATGGCGGCCTCGACCAACCCGGCGAAGAGCGGATGCGCGCGGGTCGGTCGGGACTGGAACTCCGGGTGAGCCTGGGTGGAGACGTAGTACGGATGCACGTTGGCCGGCAGCTCGACGAACTCGACCAGGCTGCCGTCGGGCGAGGTGCCGGAGAAGCGCAGCCCGGCTTCCTCGAGCTGGTCGCGGTAGGCGTTGTTGACCTCGTAGCGGTGACGGTGACGCTCGTGCACCAGGTGGGATCCGTAGGCACCGGCGATCACCGAGCCTTCGGCCAGCTTGGCCGGGTAGGTCCCCAGCCGCATGGTGCCGCCAAGGTCTCCGGCGCCCTCCACGAAGGCCTTCTGCTCCTCCATCGTGGCGATCACCTGATGGGTGGTTGCCGGGTCGAACTCGCTGGAGGACGCGTCCGCGATGCCGACGACGTTGCGGGCGTACTCGATCACCATGCACTGCAGCCCAAGGCAGATGCCCAGTGTCGGTACACCCCTGACGCGGGCCCACTTCAGCGCCCCGAGCTTGCCCTCGATGCCCCGGATACCGAAGCCGCCGGGGACCAGGACCGCGTCGACACCGCCGAGTGCTTTCTGGGCACCGGCGTCGGTCTGGCACTCGTCGCTGGCGACCCAGCGGATCGAGACCTTGGCGTCATGGTGGAACCCACCCGCGCTCATGGCCTCGGTGACCGACAGATACGCATCCGGCAGGTCGATGTACTTGCCGACCAGGGCGATCTCGACGGCGTGCTCCGGGTTGTGCACCCGGCGCAGCAGCTCGTCCCAGTCGTGCCAGTCGACGTCCCGGAAGGGCAGACCGAGGCGCCGGATGACATACGCATCGAGCCCCTCCGAGTGCAGCACCCTGGGGATGTCGTAGATGCTCTGTGCGTCGACCGCGGCCACGCAGGCTTCGGTGTCGACGTCGCACATCAGCGAGATCTTGCGCTTGACGCTCTCGGGCAGCTCACGGTCGGCGCGCAGCACGATGGCGTCTGGCTGGATGCCGACCTGGCGCAGCGCAGCCACCGAGTGCTGGGTCGGCTTGGTCTTCAGCTCACCGCTCGGTGCGAGGTAGGGCACCAGCGAGACGTGCAGGAAGAAGACGTTGTCGCGACCCACGTCATGGCGGACCTGGCGCGCAGCCTCCAGGAATGGCAGGGACTCGATGTCCCCGACGGTGCCGCCGATCTCGGTGATGATGATGTCCGGACGGTCCTTGGCCAGCACGCGGGCCTGCTCGCGCATCCGTGACTTGATCTCGTTGGTGATGTGCGGGATCACCTGGACCGTGTCGCCGAGGTACTCCCCGCGCCGCTCCTTGGCGATCACCTGGCTGTAGACCTGACCGGTGGTCACGTTGGCCGAGCCCACCAGTGGGACGTCCAGGAATCGTTCGTAGTGCCCGATGTCCAGATCGGTCTCGGCGCCGTCATCAGTGACGAAGACCTCACCATGCTG
>DHJN01000272.1:0-1739 GCA_002404345.1 Actinobacteria bacterium UBA4719
CCGATGCACTTGTCGAGGTTCATCACCATCGCGAACTGCGCCCATGACTCTCACCGGAATTGCACCTCCTGGGCGCGGCGACGGATGACGGTGATCTCGTCACGCTGGTTACCGGTCGGGCCGTAGTAGTTGAAGCCGTAGGACAGCTGGGCGTAGCCGCCGATCATGTGGGTGGGTTTGACGACAAGCCGGGTCAGGGAGTTGTCACCCCCGCCGTGCCAGCCAGAGATCTCCGACTTCGGGGTCATCAGGTGTCGGTCCTTGGCGTGGTACATGAACACCGTCCCCTCCGGCATCCGGTGGGTGACGACCGCCCGGCAGGCGACGACGCCGTTGCGGTTGTAGGCCTCGATCCAGTCGTTGTCGGCTACGCCGATCTTCGCGGCATCGCCCGGGCTCATCCAGATCACCGGGCCACCCCGGAACAGCCGCAACATGTGCAGGTTGTCCTGGTACTCCGAGTGGATCGACCACTTCGAGTGCGGTGTCAGGTAGCGCACGGTGATCTCGGCCCTGCCCTCTTCCCGGACACCCTGCTCGCCGAAATGGCGCACGTAGTCCAACGGCGGCCGGTAGGTCGGCAACCCCTCGCCGTATTCGGCGATCCAGTCGTGGTCGAGGAAGAAGTGCATACGACCGGTCAGGGTGTGCCAAGGCTTCTTGCGTTCGACATTGACCACGAACGGGGAGTAGCGCCGCCCGCCGGTCTCGCTTCCTGACCACTCCGGCGAGGTGATCACCGCCCGTGGCTGAACCTGGGTGTCGGTGAAGCTGATCCGGTCCCCGGCGCGTTCCTCGGCTAGGTCTGCCAGCTGAACACCGGTTCGCTTCTCCAGCTCCCGCCAAGCCTGCACGGCGACCTGGCCGTTGGTGGTGCCCGAAAGCGCCAGGATCGCCTCGGCCATGTGGATGTCGCGCGCCAGCGACGGGCGCCCGTCGGCGACCCCGCCACGCACCCGGCCATTGGTACGGCCGAGCAGGTCGACCGCCGCGGCCGGCTTCCAGCTGATCCCCTTGACGCTGGTGCCGAGCGTGTCGACCAGGGGGCCCAGTGCAGCCATCTTTTCGGCCACCGCGGCGTAGTCGCGCTCCACCGTGACCAATCGTGGCATCGTCACCCCGGGGATCGGCTCGCACTCGCCGCGTTTCCAGTCGCGCACCCGGCCACCGGGCTGGGCCAGCTCATCGGCCGAGTCGTGCATCAGCGGCGCCGCGATGACGTCGGTGCGGGTGCCCAGGTGGGTGGCGGCCAGCCGGGAGAACTGCTCGCCGATCAGCCGGAACGTGTCGAAGTCGGTTCTGGTCTCCCACGGCGGCGCGATCGCGGGGTTGAAGGAGTGCACGAACGGGTGCATGTCCGTGGTGGAGATGTCGTGTTTCTCGTACCACGTCGCCGCCGGCAGCACGATGTCGGAATAGGTGCAGGTGCTGGTCATCCGGAAGTCGACGGTCGTGAGCAGGTCGAGCTTGCCGCGTGGTGCCGGCTCGCGCCAGGTCACCTCGCTCGGGCGTAGCCGCTCCGGCGACTCGTCGGCCCGCACTGCGTCCTCCACGCCGATCAGGTGACGCATGAAGTACTCCATGCCCTTGCCTGAGGAGCCAAGCAGGTTTGCCCGCCAGATCGTCATCACTCGCGGGAAGTTGCGAGGGTCATCTGGATCCTCCCCGGCGAAATGCAGCCGGTCGGCCTTCAGCTCGTCAACGACATACTCACTTACCGGTTTGCCCGCCCGGGCTGC
>DHJN01000272.1:1822-3285 GCA_002404345.1 Actinobacteria bacterium UBA4719
TCGGCGAAGGCACGGCCGGTGAACAGACCCCGGCCGAGTGGGCTGGCCAGCTCCTCGGCGCCGAAGCTCTCATAACGCCACTGGTCGCTGTGCAGGTAGAAGAAGGACGTGCCCGTCATGTGCCGGGTCGGGCGCTGCCAGTCCAGCCCGAAGGCCACCGTCTGGAAGCCGGTCAGCGGACGGACCTTCTCCTGACCAACGTAATGCGCCCAGCCGCCGCCGTTGACGCCCTGGCAGCCGCACAGCATCGTGAGGGTGAAGAACGTGCGATAGATCTGGTCGGAGTGGAACCAATGGTTGGTGCCCGCGCCCATCGCGATCATCGAGCGGCCCTTGGACAGCTCCGCGTTCCGGGCGAACTCCCGCGCCACCCGGGCGGCAGCGGCCGCGGGCACGGAGGTGATCGCCTCCTGCCATGCCGGTGTGTAGGGCTGCGGGTCGTCATAGCCGGTCGGCCACTGACCCGGCAGCCCATCGCGGCGCACCGCGTACTGCGCCATCAACAGGTCGAAGACGGTGGTGACCAGACGGCCGCCGACCCGCCGAACCGGCACACCGCGGCGGATCGCGTCGCCGCCTTCGGTCTCACCGATATCGAAACGAGGCAGGTCGACCGCGACCGCACCCTCGTGGCTGCCGTAGAGCGTGAGCACCGGATCGACCCCGGCCAGGTCGAGGTTCCACTTCCCCTTGCCCGCCTCGGAGTAGTGCGAGGCGAGCGTGCCGTTCGGCAGGAACGGCTCACCCGTCGCGGAATCGAGGAGCACTGTCTGGTGCTCGGCACCCTCGGTCTCGTAGCCCAGGTCGGAGGCGGTGAGGAAACGGTCCGGGACGTAGGCGTCGCCGTGCTCGCGCAGGCTCACCAGGAACGGCAGGTCGGTGTAGGACTTCACGTAGCCGGTGAAATAGGGCACCTGCCGATCCCGGAAGAACTCCGACAAGATCACGTGCCCCATCGCCATCCCCAGGGCCCCGTCGGTGCCCGGCG
The DNA here is from genome assembly GCA_002404345.1 of Actinobacteria bacterium UBA4719. GTDB lineage: Bacteria > Actinomycetota > Actinomycetes > Actinomycetales > Dermatophilaceae > UBA4719. The sequence goes on from DHJN01000272.1 coordinate 2,811, forward strand.
CGGCGGCCAGCCAGTCGTCGGCGAACTTGGTGTGATCGGAGTAATCGGGACTGACCACCACCACCTTCTGCCCCCGATAGCGCGCCTCGGTCATGAAATGCGCGTCCGGCGTGCGAGTTATCGGCAGATTCGTGCCCCAGATCATCAGATAGGACGAGTTCCACCAGTCAGCCGACTCCGGCACGTCGGTCTGGTCACCGAACACCTGGGGCGAGGCGATCGGCATGTCGGCGTACCAGTCGTAGAACGACAGGATCGTGCCACCGATCATCGACAGGAACCGGGTACCCGCCGAATACGACACCTGCGACATTGCCGGGATCGGCGAGAAGCCGACCACCCGGTCCGGGCCGTAGGACTTGATCGTGTGCACGTGCGCCGCCGCGATCAGCTCACTGACCTCCGGCCACGTCGAGCGCACGAACCCACCCTTGCCGCGGGCGTTCTTGTAACGAGCGGTGCGCTGCGGATCAGC
>DHJN01000150.1:0-2739 GCA_002404345.1 Actinobacteria bacterium UBA4719
CCTCAAAGGCGTCTCATCCAGGCAGTTGCGTCCAGCTTTCGTCGGCAGGATCAACCGGGCGGGGATGCGCGGCAAGTTCTGGTCACCGTCATACTTCGCCGGATCATGCGGCGGCGCGCCACTGTCCACCGTCAAGGACTACATCACCAACCAGAAACGACCAGACTAGGCAAGGTTTCCTCCCTGCCCCAAAGGACAGGGTCTCCACCCCAGATCACCGATGAGCCCGACCCGCACCGCTCCAGAGCTGCTCACCTCCCTCAAGACCGGCTGGAATGACGCCATGCAGCAATGGTGGGACCAGTCACAGGCAGCTTTCGATCCGTGGAGACAGGCGTGGGAGGCGTCAAAGCCAGGCGTAGAGGGACAGACCTTGGGTATGCCGACCGGTCGCCATCACACTCGCGGTTCCAGGTCGCGATGTGGGTGCGCGTCATGCGCGTCATGCGAGTCGCACGGTCGCGGAAGACCCTGCCGTTGCTGCGTTCCGGACGCTGACGTGGTGTTGCACGCGCGAGCCGGTGAGCAGCGCGTCATACCGTTTCTGTTGCGCAACCCCTGGCGGCGTGAGCATGAGGTGTCCATCGCCGTCGGGCCGTGGCATGTCTGCAACTGCGGCCGTCTCGAGGTGCGATCAGTGGTCGACGCAGGCGAGTCCCTGACGTTGCAGCCGTGCGAGAAACGCGTGGTGAGACTGGCGATCCTGGTGCGCGGCGTCTGCGATGAAGGGAAGGACACCAAGGACACCAAGGACAGCAAAGACACCAAAGGCGACCAGAAGGATGACTCGCAGTTCGGCTGCGATGTCGAGTCCTGCGCCAGCGCCTTCGCGGACGTACGCTTCGAGGGCTGCGCTCGACCGCAAAGAATTGCCGTCGTCGTGCATCCGGCCACCTGCGACACGGTCGAGCTCGACTGCGACTGTTCCTGCGGTGGCTCCTGCGACTGCGGTTACTGAGAAGCGTTCCAGCCGAAGAACCACTGCCAGCCGAAGAACCACTGCCAGCGAAGAGCCACTGCCCCGCGTTATGGATGTTTTCTGAAGGGAACGAGCGATGAACGAAGACAAGGCGCCCACGGGTCACACGAGCCACTCGGGTTCCCCGTCCGCAGCGGAGGCGGCCGCGCAGGCCTGGTCCAGGCTGGCTGACCTGGCCCGGGTCTCATGGCAGACCGAGGCGAGTTTGGCCAAGCAGTCCGTTGACCTGACCTGGGCGACGATGTCCGGGGATCTGGACCGCGCCAGCGCAAACAAGGCCTTTGCCGAGTCGGTGGTGCGCGAGGGCGGCCGATACTGGCGCGCCGCGGGGGGGCTGGGCGTCGACTACGCCACTGACCTCGTCGCCCTCGGAAAGAGTGTGTCCACGACCGTCCTGCGGGAGGTAGCCGCTGCGGGCCGGAAGCCGGGCACGCGGCATTCAAACCGTGCCACCACTGGCGCCATGCAGTCGACGCGCCAGCACGTGATGTCCGAAGGGGGCGACCCACAGGTCGCGTGTTCGCCGGCGAGCGACGGTCCTTCGTCAGTCGTCCCCGACCACGATGCAGGCGGACGGCGGGTCGAGTTGAGCCTTCGGGGACCGGTCGGCGGGCGGGCGGAAGGGACGATCACGGTTGCCAACCAGCACCCTCGTCCGCGTCGGATCCAGCTCAGCGCCGGCAACCTCGTGGACTCTACGGGTGCTGTTGCTGCTGCTGCGCTCGACGTCTCACCGACCACAGTCACTGTGCCGAGCGGACAGGAGCGTTCGGTCAGCCTCGGCGTTGACCTGGACGTTGCGTCGTTCTCGGCCGGGGAGCGGTACTCCTGCACGGTCGAGGTCAGCGGCGGCGACGAGGCCACGATTGACGTGACCATCGACGTCGCCACCTGACCCGGCACCGAACCACCAGCACAATCCCTAGGTTTGGCGCCGAATCAGCCACACAATCCCTAGGTTTGACACCGAATCAGCCACACAATCCCTAGGTTTGGCGCCGAATGACCAGCACAATCCCTAGGTTTGGGAGGGGATGAGAGGGCGGGCGGCACGTACCTCGGGCGCCAACCGCAGACCCTCCCGCACGAAACGCGGGACGTGCTCGCTGATGACCAGCCAGGCCAACGACGCAGCCACCGCATCCCGCGCGGGTCTTGGCGCGTACCCGAGCGCAGCGGCCCGTGCACTGGAGTACCAGTAGAACCGCCCGACCGTCATCGCCTCCTCGCGGGTGGACAGCGGCGCTCCACCGGTCAGCTTCGCCCACCCTTCCGCCGCGGCCGAGGCGACCCATGCCACAGGAGCCGGGAGCTCGCCATACGGACCCGGCAAGCCGGCCAGCTCGGCGACCAGAGTGTGCAGCATCCGCCAGGTCACGTCCTGACCACCCAGGAGATAGCGCTGTCCGGCCTCGCCACGCTCAAGCAGCAGCAGGTGACCGCGCGCTACGTCCCTGACGTCCACGACGTTGCAGCCTCCGGGATACGTGCTCCGGGTCGCGTCGAGCAGATAGCGCAGCACGATGGCGTTGCTGGGCGCCAACCTGGCGAACGGCCCGCCCAGGACCACGCTGGGCAGGGCCAGCACGACCGGTATGCCGGATGCCTCCCCCGCGGTCAACGCCATCTCCTCCTGCGCCACCTTGCTGGCAAAGTACGCGGATGTCGGCTCCTGCCCGAGATGGGCCGACTCGTCGCGGGGAGAGGGGGATTCACTGGATCCACAGGTCACCGACGAGCTGGTCACGACGACGCGCTCG
>DHJN01000150.1:2807-9094 GCA_002404345.1 Actinobacteria bacterium UBA4719
CCCGCCGCACCTCAGCCGCACGGTCGGCACCGAAGGCGTAGACCGCCGCGCAGTGGACCAGACCCTCCACTCCGTTCAGGGCCGTACTCAACCGCTGCCCATCCGCGAGCCCCGCGCGGACCTGCCTGATGTCCAGATCCTGCAGCTGCGCCGTCCCGGTCGAGCGCACGATGGCGGTCACGTCGTGGCCATCGGCCAACGCCGCCCGCACCACCTGACCTCCCAGCAGTCCGGTGGCTCCGGTCACCGCGATCTTCATGTCTGCTTCCGACCCGCGGGCGAGCCGCCGAAGTGGCTGAATCCGTGCAGGTCGACCTCGACCGGCTGCTCTCGCGTGGGCTGGCCGAAAAGGCTTGCGCCGGCCGGAGATCGCTCAGCCAGCCACGACTCGGCCATCCCCAACAGCTGATGCAGCGTCTCTGTGGCCAGCGGCTCGTCCCCGGTCGGCGCAGGGCGTCCAATCCGGAACGGACGCCCTTCGAAGCACGCCTCCAGGTTGTCGAACGTCGCGGTGAAGAAACGCCGGTAGGCGTCCTCGACCAGCGGAGTCTTCAGCTCGGGAAGCAGGTCCAGGTCGATGCCAGCCCAGGCCGATGGCAGCGTGAACAACTGACGTCCCCGCACGGTGACCCGGGTGCCGTCGGGGCCAAGACCGGTGAACGTCAAGCTGCCGTCATCCCACGTGGCTGATCCGTTCAGGCTGTCGACGGTGCGCCACAGCAGTCGGTGCTCGTTGACGCCGCGTTGCACGAGCTCGATCTTGCAGACGTCGATCGGCTCGCCGCCCCAGATGGCAAGGTAGTTCGGTTGCGGCAGATACAGATTGCGCTCCGCCTGCCGCACCACCCGCTGCTCGTCATCCAGCGATACCGGCACCCGTCGACCCCCGAGGTAGTCCGCCATGAGGCTGATGCCCGCCGCCACGTCCACCCGGGCGACGAACTCGCCGAAGTCGGCTGCGATCACCCGAGACGTCTCGAAGACCACCGCACCGTCCAGCATCCGCCACCGCATCGACTCCGAACCGGTCACCGGGTAGATGCCCGAACGCGCACCCGAACCTGAGGACGCTCCCGTCGGCAGCCCGTCGAGACTCTCCAGCCCGTCGAGACTCTGTAGCCCGTCGAGACTCTGTAGCCCGTCGAGACTCTCCAGCCCGTCAAGACTCAGTAGCCCGTCAAGGAGTTGTTCGAAGGGGGCGAAGAACGTTGGCAGCGCGTCATACTCGTCGGCTGCGAACGACCCCGGATCGAAACCTAACGGCACTTCAACCTGACTGACCCGGTCCTTGGCAAGGGGCACCGACCAGGCCCGCGACTGGTCGACCAGCGCGGCCACGGCGCCGAGAAACGCCAGCAGGGCAACGTGGCCGGCCGGCTCGTCCGCGACCGCAACGAGGGGGGTCAGCACCCCGCGTATGCCGGCCAGCACCGGATCGCCGGAAACTGCGCCCGGGTCCGCTCGCCCGATCGCGGCACCGAGCACGCGCCCGACCGAACGTTCGGCCCCTGCGCGCCGAAAGGCGTTGATGAGCAAGGGATGTGGCCGCAGCACACCGGGGAACGGGGTGACGTCCCCGGCGACACGACCCGGCGGCTCGCCGATCACGCGCAGCGCCCGCGCGACCAGCCGAGACCCGGCCCGGTCCTGACCCAACAGCGTCGCGAGGGTGGAGTCGGCGAGCAGCGCGTCGGTCGCGACGACCATCGAGTCCGTGGTCAGCTCGCGCAACACGTGCCGCCCGTCGGCGCCGTGGCTCGTCACCGTCGCGTCAATGACCGCGAGCGCGGGCGGCAGGTGCACCAGCAGGTCGGTAGCAACATCCGCGGGATCAGCGCCGGCCACCTCGACGGTCGCACCGAGCAGCGTGGCCAGAGCGCCGTCATACGCGTCGGCCAGGCTCGTGACGCTGCGGGCGAGGACGACGCGCAGATCCGCCTCGACCCAGGCGGACGAGACGCTGCGACCTGCGAGCACGCTCGTGCCGGGCACGGGCGCGCAGACGGTGGACTCGCCGAGATCAACCACGTTGTAGGTACGCCCGCGACGGCTGCGACCCGTCAGACCGGCGGTGTGAGCCAAGCCCTGAACGCTGCGATGACCTCGGTCACGGTCGCCGGTGGAGAGCGCACCGGCGACGACGACCTCATCGCAGCCGCCCTCGAGCAAGACGTCAACGAGCTCCTCGACCACAGCCGGAGACACCGGCGCCGGCTGGGACAGCCCGGTGAGGACGATGGCCCGACCGCGCAGGACCGGCGAGACCTCCGCCACGGCTTTGGCGAGCGTGGCCGCATCGAGGCTGCCCCTGGCCACGCGACAGGACACGGGAGGCTGGTACGGCGGGAGCGCCTGCGGCACGCGTCCATCAAACCAGCAGGCCGGTGTCCGCGCCACCCAGCCTGACCGCCTGGTAAGACGAGGTCGGACTGCTCGCCGCCCGGCGCGGACACCGCCTCTTAGACGTCGGACTCGACAAACATCCTGACACCACGCCCGGCACGAGCTCACCTCAGATGAGGTCTCCCGGATCGGCCGGGACGTCAATCGCGTTCTCCTGCAAGGCTTCCAGCGGTATGACGTCCAACGCTCGCTCGTGCGTGGAGGCCAGGACCACCGGTGCAGCGGCACCGTCCAGGTAGGCCTGCATCCAGCGCGCGGCGACGACACACCAGCGATCTCCCGGCGCCAGGCCGGGAAAGGAGTACTCGGGTCGCGGAGTCGACAGGTCGTTGCCCACACGCTGCTGGTGGGCCAGGAAGTCAGCGGTGACGACCGTGCATACGGTGTGGCTGCCCAGGTCCTGCGGCCCCGTGTTGCAGCAGCCGTCGCGATAAAACCCGGTCATCGGGTCCGTGCCGCACTCCTCCAGCGCGCCACCGAGGACGTTCAGCACCGACTCCTCAGGGAGACTCATGACCCCATCATGGCGGGTTGGCGCCGGAGCACCACACCGGGAGCGGGGCCGGGCTGGGATCACGGCATACGGCGAAAGGCCGGATCCGGATCGGCCGCCGGATGAGTCATGCAGACGGTAAGACTCAGGTCAGAGCTTGTGCATCTTGGCGGTGGGAGTGGACACGCGTCGCGTGCCCGACCCGAAGTCCGCATCCACGGCAACGGTTCCGCAGACCGAGACGATGCGGCCCAGGCCGTGGCGGTCGTGTGCAACTCGGTCACCCACGGCAAACACCTCGTCCGGTGGGATCGCATCCCGGGCGGCATTGAAGGGACTTGCGGGCAAACGGCGGCGTTGCGTGGGTGAGACCATACACCCATCATCCTCCCTTCCCGCCGGTCCGGATGACAGGGAGGTATCCGACTGCCCCCATGACGGGGTGACCGAGCCGTGGCCGGGGTCCCCTGAACCGCAAGAACAGCGCTCGGCCAGGCCTGGCTGTGGCCCTTCCGGACCTGGCTGTGGCCTTTCCAGACCTGTTCGTGGCGGACGAGAATCGCCTTGCCTGTCGTCACCCCCCAAGGAGCAACAAGATGACCTACCCCAGCCCGGGCACCTCCGGTCCTCCCGAGCCGCCCATCGCGGCCGCACTGGCCGGCATGCAGGAACGCCTGGACCGGCTCCCGACGCGGCTCAGCCATCTGCGTGTATTCCTCTCGACCTACCAACGCACCACCCGGGCGGTGGGAGCAGCAGTCGAGAGGGCCTCGTTCGAGGATCCCGACTGGGTGGAGCGGTGGGATGTTTTCTTCGCCGACCTGTACCTGACCGCTCTCGACGCCGAGATCGCCGGCGACGGACAGGTCCCCCGCCCATGGCGACTCACCTTCAGCGCGTCCCCGGCCCTGCCTCCGTTGCGTCAGGTGCTGCTCGGCATCAACGCCCACGTGAACTACGACCTGCCCCAGGCCCTGCTGGCCGTCATCAGCAGCGAGGATTTCACCGATCCCGTGCTGATGGACCGGCGCCGGCGCGATCACGAACGCATCGACAAGGTCCTGGCAGGGCGGGTCGCCGCCGAGGGCGACGAGCTGACCGCGACCGGGGGCGCGACGGTCCTCGACCGACTGCTCAAGCCGCTGAACCGGCTGGGCTCCAAACGGTTCCTGCGCGAGGCACGGCAGAAGGTCTGGCACAACACCATCGAGCTCCAGGACGCGCGCCTCGCAGGGCCACAGGAGTATGCCGTCCGGCTCGCGGAGCTTGAGCTGCTCAGCGCGGCGAAGATCGCCGACCTGCTCAGACCGGGCCAGGTCTTGCTGCGCCTGGCCGTCTCTGGCTTCGGCGTCTCTCTGCCCCCACCGGACCTTGCGTCCTCCCTTCGCGAAAAGAGGTGAGCCCCTCCGTCAGGATCTCAGGTCGGTGAGCGTGGCACCGTTGTCGCGCGACTGCAACACGCCCCTGTCGCCGACGACCAGGATCTCCAACACGCCAGCCTTGTCACGGCTGGCGGAGAGCGCCTGGCCCCTCATCGACAGGGTCGCAAGATCGGAACGCCAGGTGCGGCCCGCGTCTGCGCTGACCGCGACTCTTCCCTCATTGGTGACTCCGACGACGGTCTTGGAGTCGGCCCAGGCGGCCATGTCAAGCGTCGGCGCCGAGACCAGTCGCACCCAGGTGCGCCCGTCATCGGTTGAGCTCAACACACCCTGCTCGGTCGTGGCCAGCACCCGCGAGCCGTCCGGGGCCGCGGCAAGCGTGCTCGGTAACACGTTCAGGCCACCCAGCGACCACGCCTTCCCGTCCGATGTCGTGCGCAGTGCGCCGTCGAACCCCATCACGCCAGTGGATGAGGCAGTCAACGCGTGAAAGTCGGACTCGCCGCCCCGGGACAGGATCGACCAGGTGCGCCCGGCGTCCGTGGACTTGATCAGTCCCACGGGCTGCGGCAGGTCGACCCCGGCGCCCGGATGGCCGGACGCATAGAAGGTCCCCGGTCCGACGATCGCGAAACCCATCAGGTCGACCTCCGGACCCACCCGCTGCCAGCTCCCGTCCGACTGCAGCACGAAGAGCCCGGTGTGTGTGGCCAAGTTGACCTTGCCACTACCCGGGTCCCGGCTGATGCCGTGAACATGCGAGCCCGGCAGCTCGGCGGCCACGCGACCGGGTGACTGCGGTGAGACGCCCTGACTGCAACCAGTCAGGGCGAGCGTGGCAGCGATGCCGGCGCCGCCGATGGCGTGCCCGAGACCTCTTCGCCGCCGAGGGTGGTGTGTCATGCGCGGTAGTCCAGTTGGGTCATCAGCCGGAGATTCCGCTCAGGATCGATTTCAGCTTGGCGATCTCCGCTGTCTGGCGGTCGATGACCGTCTGGGCGATCTTCTTGGCGTCCACGTTGATCCCCTTGGCGAGCTCGGTCCTGGCTGTGGCCACGGCGCCCTGATGATGCTTGACCATCAGCTGCAGCCACATCCGATCGAATCGCGAGCCAGTCGCCTTGGCCAGGGCGGTCATCTCCTGCGCGGACATCATCACGTGCGGCCTTCCGCCCTTTCCGCCCATGCCAGCCATGCCAGCCATGCCGGCCATGGCAGTCCCGCCGGTGATGTCGGGAACCGGCAGTCCCCCGCCGACGAGCCAGCCGGCCATGCGGGTGACCTCGGGGCCTTGAGGCTTCTTCATCTTCGGCGCGAGTGCCTTGATCTTGCCGTCGATGGCGTGCTTGGAAGCCAGGTTGCCCATTGCCTCGGACTGGAGGTGCCAGGTGATCATCGCCGTCGCGAACTCGATGTCGCCGACGTTGCTTTCCCCGGTAGCCGGGGGGCCGACGGGGGACTGTGTACCGCTGGGGGACGGGGCCGTGGCGGACGGCGTGCTGCTGGCGGCCGGCGTGCTGGGGCTGGTGCCGCATGAAGCCACCGCCATGGTTGCCACCAGGGCGGTGGGCAGAGCAAGAGTGCGCAGGATGTGCGTCATACGGGGTGGTTCCCTTCGTTAGTCCTTGTGGGTACCATCCTCACACCCGACCCGGCTGCACCCTGGCGGGGACCAGCTATGCGGGGTTGAAGCGGCGCAGTCGCAGGCTGTTGGTGACCACGAAAACCGAGCTGAACGCCATCGCCGCCCCGGCGATGAGCGGGTTGAGCAGGCCAAGGGCGGCCAGGGGGATGACGGCGATGTTGTAGGCGAATGCCCAGAACAGGTTGCCCTTGATGGTCTTGAGCGTTGATCTGGACAGACGTATTGCGTCAGCGGCGGCGCGAAGGTCCCCACGGACCAGGGTCAGGTCCGAGGCCTCAATGGCCACGTCGCTGCCGGTGCCCATGGCAAGGCCGAGGTCGGACTGGGCGAGGGCGGCGGCATCGTTGACGCCGTCGCCGACCAT
>DHJN01000150.1:9176-9430 GCA_002404345.1 Actinobacteria bacterium UBA4719
TTGACGCCGTCGCCGACCATCGCGACGATACTTCCGTTGTCCTGCAAGGCGCGTACTACGGAGACCTTGTCCGCGGGCAGGACCTCAGCAATGACGTCCTGGGGTTCGATGCCGACCCGGGCGGCCACCGCGTGGGCAGCACGGGCGTTGTCACCGGTGAGCAGGATCGGTCGAAGCCCGAGGGCGCGGAACTGTGCAACGGCCTGCGCGGAGGTGTCCTTGATGGTGTCGGCCACCACGATGATGCCGCGGGC
>DHJN01000226.1:0-15122 GCA_002404345.1 Actinobacteria bacterium UBA4719
AGCCACCGACTCAGACACCGACTCAGGGGACGCCGGACAGGTCTGGGTCAACATGGTGGTCCGTGGCCGTGCCTTGGTCACCGTCCGTGGCGACACCCGGCTGAGGGCCGGCGACGAGGTCCTGGTCTCAGCGGATGAACGGTGGCACCCGCACCTCGAGGACCTGTTCCGCGCATAGGAGATGGCATCCGGACGCGTTTCGGGACTCCACTGAGTAGGATCTTGGGGACACATCACCGGAGGTGAGGTTCGATGACCAGCCAGAACGACGCGTTGGAGCGCACCCTCGGCCAGCTCGTGGCCGACGCGACCCACGACATCTCATCCATCATGCGCAGCGAGATCGCGTTGGCCAAGGCCGAGATCGGCGCTGACGCAAAGAGGGCCGGCATCGGTGCGGGCATGCTTGCTGCGACTGGGGTCTTCGCATTCCTGGCGCTGATCATGTTGCTGTTCGCGGCGGCATACGGTCTGGTCGCAGCGGGGCTGGCCCCGTGGCTCTCGTTCCTCATCGTGGCCGGCGTCCTGCTGGTCGTCGGTGCGATCCTGGCGCTCGTCGGCAAAAGTAGTCTGGGCAAGCTCAAGGGGAAGCCCGAACGCACGATCAAGAACGCCCAGGACACCATCACGGCCATCAGACCCAGCAGACCCAGCAGACCCAGCAGTGAGTGACTACCGCGCCCATTTCGCTGACCACACCCGCCGACGTCGAAGCGAGATCTCCTCACATGAGCAACGATGCCTCGTCTGTGCTCATCGAGGGACCGTGGGAGCATCGTTTCGTCGCCGCCAACGGCGCCCGTTTTCACGTGGCCGAGATCGGCCAGGGCCCGCTTGTCGTTCTGCTGCATGGCTTTCCACAGTTCTGGTGGGCCTGGCGCGATCAGCTGACCGCGCTCGCCGAGGCCGGCTATCACGTCGCCGCCATCGACCTGCGCGGCTACGGAGCCTCAGACAAACCACCCCGCGGTTACGACACTTTCACCTTGGCAGCCGATGTCGCAAGCATCGTGCGATCCCTGGGAGAGAGCAACGCGGTGATCATCGGTCATGGGTGGGGCGGCTGGATCGCCTGGTCGATGCCGACCATGCAGCCCGCCGTCACCACGGCCGTCGCCGCCCTCGGCATGCCACATCCGCTTGTTCTGCGCCACGCGTCACTGCGCAACCCGGCGCAGATCAGGGCCAACGCGTACCTGGCTGGGCTGCAACGACCCTTCGTGCCGGAGCATCAGATGGTCAAGAGCCCCGATTATGTCGGGCACCTCCTGCATGCGTGGTCGGCCCCCGGTGGGCAGTGGCCGCCGGGCGACGTCGCCCATCGCTATGCCCAGGCGATGGCTCTTCCGTTCGTTGCCCACTCCGCCGCGGAGTACTACCGCTGGGTGGTCCGCAGCCAGTTGCGACTCGACGGCCGGCGGTTCGCCCACTGCCTGAAGTCCCGCATCAAGGTGCCGGTGCTGCAACTGCAGGGCGAACAGGACAGGGCCGTGATGCCGGCTCTGGCCTCGATGTCATCGGCGTTCGTGCAGGGTCCGTATGAGCAACACCTCATCGCGGGCGCCGGACATTTCCTCCCTGAGGAAGCGCCTGCCGAGGTCAACGCACACCTCGTGAGCTGGCTGAACAGCCTGCCCTAATCGCGCGCGCGAAGTACCTCAAGGCCCGGACCCTCAAGGTCGTCCAGGGCCACCTTGCGTCCGGTCATGGCCATGACCAACGAGAGCAATGGACCACTGACCTCCGGGCCAGAACCATGAGACCAGTCGGTGTCGGTCGCACGCAGGGCGACCCCGGCAATGCGATTCTTTGCGCCGATGAGCGTGTTGGAGCCCTTGTAGAAGTCGGCCACCCGACGAACCGCCACCGGGGCGTACGAGTGGACGATACCCAGCGGACGACGAATGTCCTCAGCGTGAATAATGGTCTCGCCGACCCACGAGTCCATCGGCCCGGGAGGCGATGTGGTCGAGGCGGCCTGAGCCTTGAAGCGCGCGAGAGTCTCGGCCGGGGAGTCGCCGAGCTCGCCTTGGACACCCTTGAGACACAGAGTGTGCAGTTTCTGGGTCACCCGCTGAACGATCCCGGCATGAGGCCGCCAGCTCATCCGGCAGCGCATCGTCCGGTGTTCACCGGCGAGGAGGAGCTGTTCGCGGCGTCGAGGACGGGTCGTGCCTCGTCCAGGGTAAGGGCGTATCCGGTGTTGTCGTCATCGAGCGACCTCGCGAACACGACCCCGACCACCTCACCGCCGGGCGACAGCAGAGGCCCGCCGGAGTTCCCCGGCTGGACTCTGGCATAGAGCGAGTAGACCTCGCGAACAGCGCCCGGACTGCCATAGATGTCAGCGCCTTTGGCCGTGAGCACATCGCGCACCCGGGCGGAGTCGAGCCGATAGGGCCCGTCCAGCGGGAAGCCGGCAACGATGGCGCTGGAGGAACGCTGGAGATCCGGGCCCTGCGTCAACGCGGGTGCCGGGAGCCCCGGCACGGAAAGCACGGCAAGGTCGCGCCGGGGGTCGAAGACGACCACGCGGGCGTCATACGAGCGGCCGGTCCCAAGGATCCGCACATGTTCGGAGGTCATCCCGGCAACAACGTGGGCGTTGGTCACGACTCGCTCGGGAGTGACGACCCAACCGCTGCCTTCCTGCCCGCGGTTGCACGACGTGGCCACGCCAGTGATCTTGACGATCGACGTGGCAGCCCGGCCCGCACGTGCCGCGAATGTCCCTTGGTTGTTCGGGGGCGCGACGGGAGCGATGGGCTCGGCCTGGACGCCCTCGAAGACACGCGGAAAGCCTCCACGATCGAGAACCGAACGGAACCCGGCGAACAGTCCCGCGGTCTGTGACGGCACGAAACGGTCGATCGTCTGAACGATCCGCGAGCCGCCGATCGCCTTTGCCAACGGCGCCGGAGCGCCCCCCCGGACGGCGCCGGCCATGAACCAGACGAGCAACGACACCGCCAGCACCGTGGCGACTGCACCCAGGCCCGAGTCGATCCACCGTGCCGCCTTGAGCTGCAGCCCGCGGCGCACGCGGGAACCAACGCGGACAGCGGCCGCCTGGCCCAGGGAAGCGATGACGAACACCCCGACGACCAGAACCACGGTGCGCGACACGACGTTGCCGTCCACGCTCTGCCAGCGCCGCAACAGTTCGGGCAGCAGCCACATGCCCAGTGCACCTCCGGCCAGGAAGCCGACCAGGGACATCACGCCAACCAAGAGACCCTGGCGGTGGCCGCTGAATGCATAGCTCACCAACACCAGGGCCAGGACGATGTCGAGCCAGTTCGCAGTCACTGCGTGCCCCCCTGCGCGCGGGCCGGCGGTTGCACCGAGCCGTCGCGGGATCCGATGAAGTGTGCGGGCAGCGGTCGGTGGTCGCCGGTGTCCCAGGTCCGCTCCAGGCCGGCCAGCTCGATGACCTTGGAGAGCAAACCGGCCGTGAAACCCCACACCAGCAGGCCATCGATATCGAACGCCGGACCGACGAAGCCACTGGGGTGTGAGACCGTGAATCGCCTTGCGGGGTCGGTGAGCTCGGACAGCGGCGCCCGCAGCACCCGGGCGACCTCGAAACGGTCGACGATACTGATGGGGCTCGGCTCGGCCCACCAGGCCAGGACCGGCGTGACCACGAAGTTGCTGGGCGGCAGGTACAGGGCCGGCAGCTCGGCCACGACCTCAACGCCCGCCGGGTCCAGGCCAACCTCTTCCTGCGCCTCCCGCAGTGCGGCCGCGACCGGCCCCGAGTCGGTGGGATCGATCGAACCACCCGGAAACGAGACCTGACCCGCATGGGAACGCATGCTGTGCGAACGCTCGGTCAGCACGACGTCCTCGCCGCCCTCAGCATTGGGCCCGAACAGGATCAGCACCGCGGACTGCCGGCCACCCTCGTCCGGGGGGAGGAACCGGCTGAAGAAGTCCGGCTGCTGCTGACCCAGCTGGGCCACCAGATGCGCCATCCACTGCGGCTGGGGCACGATGGACGGCAGTCCCCCCCAAGCCGGAGGTGCTCCCATGGCAGGGGTCTGCACCGGTATGCCGGGCGCCGACTCAGCGGGGCCGGTCACGGCTGAACCGGGGTGAGCTCGTACTTGAGCAGCTGCGTCGCCTTGACCGGGTCGGTCTCTCCGTCACCGTAGGACGGACACCAGCTGGCCACCGGGCACGCGCCACATGCGGGCCTGCGCGAGTGGCAGGTGCGTCGTCCGTGGAAGATCAGGACGTGGGACAGCATGGTCCAGTCCTTTTTCGGGATCAGCGCCCCCACGGCGTGTTCGACCTTGACCGGGTCCTTCTCCTGTGTCCAGGCAAAGCGCCTGGCAAGCCGCCCGAAATGCGTGTCCACAGTGATTCCCGGGACCCCGAAAGCGTTGCCCAGCACCACGTTTGCGGTCTTGCGTCCGACCCCGGGCAGAGTGACCAGGTCGTTGAGCCGAGGGGGCACCTCTCCCCCAAATCGCGCGACCAGCGCCGCCCCGAGCTTGATCAACGAATCGGTCTTGGCGCGGTAGAAGCCGGTGGACTGGATCATCGTCTCGAGCTCGGTGCGATCCGCGCCGGCGTAGTCCCCGGCGGTGCGGTAGCGGGCAAAAACCGCCGGGGTCACCAGGTTCACCCTGACGTCGGTGGTCTGAGCGGACATCACCGTGGCCACCAACAGCTGCAGAGGGTTCTCGAAGTCGAGCTCACAGCGGGCATCGGGATAACGCTCGACCAGCGTCCAATAGATCTTGCGGGCACGACGGGTCAAGGCGACAGGAGTCTCGGGGCTCGAAGGGACAGACACCCCCCAAGACTAAGCGGCGGCGCGGAGAAAACCTTCCACACCCGCACTCTGTGGCAGGTCCACCCCCCTGTGCTCTGGCAGACTGTTCGGCGTGGACATAGACGTCGTGAGAAAAGCCCCCCTCTTCGCCACCCTGGATGACGAGGCCGCAGGCGCCTTGATGGAGTCGATGACGGCATCGCGCCTCGAGCGTGGCGACATCCTCTTTCGCGAGGGTGACCGCGGTGATCGGCTCTACGTGATAGGCGAGGGCAAGATCAAGCTCGGCCTGACCAGTGCCGACGGCCGAGAGAACCTCCTGGCCATCCTGGGCCCGGGCGAGATGTTCGGCGAGCTGAGTCTGTTCGACCCCGGTCCGCGCACCGCGACGGCAACTGCAGTCGCCGAGACACAGCTGATCGCGCTGAGCCACGAGGACCTCACGTCATTCCTGTCGGGTCGCCCGGCCGTCGCGGCAACCATGCTGGCCGCACTGGCCCGCCGTCTTCGTCGAACCAACGAGACCCTGTCCGACCTCGTCTTCACCGACGTCCCCGGCCGGGTGGCCAAGGCTCTGCTGGACCTGTCCAACCGTTTCGGCCGCGCGTCCGAGGATGGCATCCTGGTCGCGCACGACCTTACCCAGGAGGAGCTCGCCCAGCTCGTCGGCGCCTCCCGCGAGACGGTCAACAAAGCGCTGGCCGACTTCGCTACGCGGGGCTGGATCAAGCTTGAGGCCCGTGCGGTCGTGCTGATGGACGTCGAACGCATCCAGCGCCGCGCCCGCTGACCCCGTGGCGGCCTTCCCCACCGAACCTCTTTGCCTTCTTGCGCGGAAACCACCTTCCGCGGGTCTGAACCGGCCTCCAACGGTGGTATCGGCGCAACAAGCCGGCACCGTCAGGGTTGAGGGTGGGTCCGCAGGTAGTCCAGCTGGGCCCGCACGCTGAGCCCGGCCGCTGGCCAGAGCTCATGGGGAACGTCGGAGTAGACCCGCTCGACAATGGCGTCGACACCTGCTGCCCCAGCCGCAACGGCAGCCCGCACCTGCTCCAGCCGTTCCCGACGGTGGTCGAGGTAGTACCGCACGACGGCCGCCGCGCCCGGCACGGCGGGACCGTGTCCTGGCAGGATCTGGGTCACCTCGCCCGAGCCGGTCATGGCCTCGATGCGCTGCAAGGAGGCGAGGTATGCCGCGAGCTCGCCATCGGGCCAGGCCACCACCGAGGTGCCGTGCCCCAGGATGGTGTCGCCGGTGAGCAATGCGTTCTCGGCAGCTAGCAGGAAAGACAGCGAGTCGCCGGTGTGCCCGGGCGTGGCCATGACGGCCAGGTCGAGGCCGCCGACCGACAGCCGGTCGCCGTCGCCAAGACCGTCGTGCCCCGCGCCGATGGCTCGAACCGGTGCATCAGTGAGCTCGCCAAAACGCCCCGCCGACTCGGCGTGGTCCGGATGCCCATGCGTGAGCAGTGTCAGGGCAACCCGAGCCCCACGTTGCGCCACCACATCCAGCACCCGTTGCAGATGCTGCTCGTCCAGCGGTCCGGGGTCGACGACAACGCAGTGTGCCGAACCAGGCTCCATCAGAACCCAGGTGTTGGTGCCCTCGAGCGTCATGGCACTCGGGTTCGGCGCGAGCACGCAGGTCGCGCGTGAGGTGACGTAGCCGCCGACCCAGGCGGGCGTCATTCCCCCGCCATCGGCGGCTGCGCCCAGGGCAGGATGCAGCGAATCACCACTGCATCATGGGTTTGGATGAGCACTGGTGTGATCGGCGCCATAGGGATCTCAGTGGCCAGGAACTCGGCAACTGAGGCAGCCGCCGCAACCTGCTCGACGCACACCACGGTCGGCGGCAGCATGAAGGCAGAACCATCGGCATGGTTCGCCAGCAGGCGGGCCGGATCGATCCAGTCGGCGTGGTCGGCCTCGCTGGTCTTGTCATCGGCGATCTGTCCGGCAGGCAGCAGCGCGGCGAAGAACCTCGTGTCGTAACGCTTCGGCTCAAACTCCGGAGTGATCCAGTGCGCCCGCGCCCGAAGCAGGTCCGACCGCAGCACCAACCCACGGCGGATCAGCATCTGGGCCAGCGAGACCTCACGCGACAACAGCGCCGCACGCTCGGCCTGCCATACGGGACCGCTCACGTCCCCGACCACGGAGCCGGCATCGGGCCCGGCCAGCAGCACGCCACACTCCTCGAACACCTCACGCACAGCGGCGACAACCAGCTCCCGCGCGGTGACCTCGTCGGCGACGAGCAGCCTGCCCCACTCCGCCGGCGAGCGCCCCGCCCAGGGAAGACTCGGGTCAGCGTCGCGCTCGTCCACACCGCCGCCGGGGAAGACCATCATCCGCGGCGCGAACTCCATGGTGGACGAGCGGCGCAACATGAAGACGTCAACCCCATGGCCGCCGGTGTCATGGCGGTCCGTGTCACCGCCGCCCGTGCCCTGGCGATCACGCAGGATCATCACCGTGGCGGCGGACTTTGGGGCGACCGCCCGTGGACCCCGGCCCTCAAGCCAAGCCTTGGCCCGGCCGGCCGAGGTCCCGACGGCGAAATCGCGAATCTGAGTGGTAATGCTCAGTCCTGGACCGAGACGGTGATCTCGACCTCGACCGGGGCATCGAGCGGAAGGACCGCAACCCCGACTGCCGAACGCGCGTGGACACCGGCATCGCCAAAAGCCGTGCCGAGGAGCTCGGAGGCACCGTTGATGACGCCAGGCTGTCCGGTGAACGCCGGGTCGCTGGCCACGAAGCCGACGACCTTGACCACCCGGGTCACCTTGTCGAGGTCACCGATCAGGGCCCTGACGGCGGCGATCGCGTTCAGGGCACACGTCTGCGCCAGCTTCTTGGCGTCCGCCGGTGACACAGAGCCGCCCCCTGTCCCCACTTTGCCGGTCTGCACCAGGGCGCCCGACACCATCGGCAGCTGGCCGGAGGTGAAGATCAGGTTGCCGTCACGCACGGCGGGCAGATAAGCCGCCACGGGCATGGCGACGTCCGGGACGGTGAGGCCCAGCTCCGCCAGGCGGTCTTCGACGGCGGACACGCTCTATTCCTGCTCTTTCTCTCGTTTGAGGTAAGCCACCAGACCATTGCCGTCGGGGCCTGAAAGGACCTGCACGAGCTCCCAGCCGTCCTCGCCCCACTGGTCGAGGATCTGCTTGGTGGCGTGCGAGATCAGTGGAACCGTTGAGTACTCCCATATAGCCATGACCGCAGCCTAGACCGATGTCGGGTTGCCCACCCGGCCATCCCCACCGGTTGCCGGTGGGGCGCATCGGAACCCGGGCCCCATAGGCTCTTCGCCATGGCAGCACACGCGGCGTCGGCCCGCGACACCGACTGGGACGGCGTGCGACTGCATATCGTCACCGGCAAGGGCGGCACCGGTAAGACAACGGTCGCCGCCGCCCTGGCCCTCGCGCTCGCGGGCCAGGGCAGGCGAGTGCTGCTGGCCGAGGTCGAGGGACGGCAGGGCATCAGCCAGACCTTCGACGTCCCCCCGCTGGCCTCGACCGAGGCCCGGATCGCGCATGCCCCGCAAGGCGGCGAGGTGTTCGGACTCTCAGTTGACGCCAAGGCCGCACTGCTGGAGTACCTCCACATCTTCTACAAGCTCGGTCGCGCGGGTGGGTTGCTGGAGAAGTTCGGCGCCATCGACTTCGCCACCACGATCGCGCCGGGCGTGCGCGACGTGCTGCTCATCGGCAAGGTCTATGAGGCGGTCCGGCGTCGCAGGGACCACCGGGCCAAGGGACCCGGCGCCGCCCCCGCGTACGACGCCGTCGTCCTGGACGCCCCCCCGACAGGCCGGGTCGTGCGGTTCCTCAACGTCAACCACGAGGTCGCGGACCTGGCCAGGGTCGGACCGGTCCGCTCCCAGGCCGACTCGATCACGGCGATGCTGAAGTCTCCACAGACGGTGGTTCACCTGGTGACGCTGCTCGAGGAGATGCCAGTCCAGGAGACCGTCGACACCATCGCCGAGCTACGAGCCGTTGGTATGCCGATCGGTGGCGTCGTCGTCAACCAGGTGCGCGAGGAGATCCTGACCCCGGACGTCCTGGCGGCAGCAGGCCGGGCGGCGATCTCCCGCGAGGACGTCGCGGCAGACCTCACCCGCGTCAACGTGCGGGCCACCGACGCCCTTGTCGACGGCCTGCTGGCCGAAGCAAGGGACCACGCCGAGCGCGTCGCTCTCGAGCGCGACGAAGGCAAGGTCATCGCGGGTCTACGCCGGCCTACCTACCGGTTGCCTTCGCTGCCCGAGGGCGTCGACGCCAACGGCATCCGTGAGATGGCGGAGACGCTCGTGGCGCAGGGGATGGCGTGATGGGGCCCGTTCTCGACATCGACGCGCTGATCGGCGACCCCCAGACCCGCATCATCGTCTGCTGCGGCGCCGGTGGAGTGGGCAAGACGACCACCGCGGCGGCGTTGGGACTGCGCGCCGCCGAGTCGGGCCGTCGGGTCGTCGTGCTGACCATCGACCCCGCCCGACGCCTGGCGCAGTCGCTGGGCCTGACCACGCTGGACAACACGCCCCGGCCGGTCGAAGACATCGATCACACGCGGGGCGGTTCGCTCGACGCGATGATGCTGGACATGAAGCGGACGTTCGACGAGGTCGTCCAGGCCCACGCCAATGCGGAGAAAGCAGAACAAATACTTGCCAACCCGTTCTACCAAGCCGTCTCGAGCTCGTTCGCCGGAACCCAGGAGTACATGGCGATGGAAAAGCTGGGACAGCTCAAGCTCGAGGCGGACCTCGACCCGGACAACCCGCGCTGGGACCTGATCGTCGTCGACACCCCACCGTCGCGGTCGGCCCTGGACTTCCTGGACGCTCCCAAGCGCCTCGGGTCCTTCCTGGATGGCCGCTTCATCCGCCTGCTGGCCGTGCCTGCGAAGGCCGGCAGCCGCGCATACCTCAAGGTCTTCAGCGCGGGCGTCAACATCGTCACCGCGACGCTGACCAAGCTGCTGGGCGGTCAGATGCTCACCGATGTCCAGACCTTCGTGGCCGCGCTCGACACGATGTTCGGCGGGTTTCGCGAGCGTGCGGACCTTACCTATGCGCTGCTGAGCGACCGCGCAACGGCATTCGTCGTGGTCGCCGCTCCCGAACGTGACGCGCTGCGCGAAGCGTCGTACTTCGTGGACCGCCTCGACGAGGAGGGGATGCCCCTGGCCGGGCTGGTGATCAACCGCGTGTATCGCGTTTCCGCACCGGATCTGTCCGCGGCCCGAGCGCTCTCGGCGGCCGAAGAACTTGGGGACCAGCACCACGGCAGCTCATCAGGCGGGTCATCAGGCGGCTCGTCGGCTATCGCCGACAGCACGGCCATCAGCCAAGGGCTGTTGCGGCTGCATGCGGTTCAGGCCCGAGATCGCGGCCCGGCACCAGGTCCTGGCCAGGAGGTTCATGGCCGGGCACCCCGGCATACCGATGGTGGAGGTGCCGGCAGCTTCAGGGGACATTCACGACCTGGTGGGTCTGCGCACCGTGGGCGACGCGCTCGCGGGCCACTGAGCACTCGGGTCCCGTCGGGTCCCGCAGGAAGAACCACTTCAGGAGGCGGGGCGTTCCTGACGCATGCGGTCGGCCTCGAAAAGTGCACGCCAGGACACGACGTCGGGCCGGCGCTTGAGCAGCGCCCGACGCTCGCGCTCCGTCATACCGCCCCACACCCCGAACTCGGTGTGGTGGTCCAGTGCGTCGGCGAGGCATTCGGCGATCACCGGGCAGCTCATGCACACCTGTTTGGCGAGCTGCTGGGCAGCCCCCCGAACGAACAGGGCGTCAGGCTCAGCCGCAGTGCAGGATCCCTGCAGCGCCCACTCCTCCACCCAGGTGAACCGGCTTGTCGCGACGTCCTCGCGATGCGTCATGGTGAGTGTCATGCTGATCTCCCCTGAGCTATCCATGTCACGCGATGTGCCCGACAAGGTCACTGCTTGATGTCTAAAACGATATGGAGAGACGGTTACGGCGGATATGACGCATTCGGGTAGTTCCGGTCGGGCGAAGTGACTAGTCACTTCTCTGCGTGAAGCGCGATCGGCGCAGGTCCGCGGCGACGCCTGGCCCCGTGCTGGGTACCCTTGGCCCCATGCAGGGACGCGGCACGAACTACGCCAACATCGTCAGCCTCCTGGGAGCCTTCGTGGCGACCTCGGTCGTCCTCGGCCTGCTCGCGGCCGGCTTGGTGATGCCCACCGTGGCTGCCACCGGCGCCGCCGCCCGCGAGGGGGTCCACGTCTTTGACGCCCTGCCCGGCGAGTTCACCCAGACCCCGCTGTCCCAGCAGTCCCGCATCCTGGCCGATGACGGCACCCTGATCGCCACGCCGTACGACGAGAACCGCGTCATCGTGCCGCTCGCACAGATCGCCCCGGTCATGCGACAGGCCCAGATCGCGATCGAGGACAGTCGTTTCTATGAGCACGGGGGCATCGATCCGCAGGGCGTCGGCCGCGCTCTCATCTCCAACCTGCGCGGCGGAGACACCCAGGGCGCATCCACCCTGACCCAGCAGTACGTCAAGATCACCCTGCAGGAGAACGCCCTGCGCAACGACGATGTGCAGGCCGCCAGGGCCGCCACCGCCAGGAACTACACGCGCAAGCTGCAGGAGCTCAAGTACGCCGTCACGCTGGAGAAGAACCTGACCAAGGACCAGATCCTCCAGGGCTACCTCAACCTCGTCTACTACGGAGGCCAGGCCTACGGCGTCGAGGCCGCGGCCCGCCACTTCTTCGGGGTGACCGCCGCCAAGCTCACCCTGCCGCAGGCCGCGACCCTGGCCGGTCTCGTCCAGCTACCGAGCCAGACCGACCCGATCAGGAACCCCGCCAGGGCGCTGGCCAGACGCAACGTCGTGCTCGACCGGATGCACGCCCTGAACCTGATCACCGACAAGGCCTGGCACAGCGCCACGAGCTCCAAGATGGTGCTCAACCCCAAGCCGGCCCAGAACTCCTGTGCGCACTCGCCCTACCCCTACTTCTGCAACTACGTCAAAGCCTGGCTGCTGGAGCAGGATGCGCTGGGCAAGACACGCGACGAACGCATCAAGCGAATCAACCGCGGCGGGCTGACCATCCAGACGACGCTCAACCCGAAGATGCAGCGGGCCGCACAGGAGGAGCTCCTTGCCAAGGTCCCGATCGGCACGGTCGCCAAGAAGGTGGACATCGGAGCCGCTGCCGCAGTGATTGAACCGGGCACCGGCCACGTCCTGGCCATTGCGCAGAACACGACCTTCTCCGTCAAGAAGTCGCGTGGCAAGACATCGGTGAACTGGGCGGTCGACGCAAAGTACGGCGGCTCCGGCGGCTTCGCGTTCGGCTCGACAGCCAAGATGTTCGCTGTCGCACAGGCGCTGAGATCCGGCATGCCGATCAACTCGACCATCATCGCGAGGCCCGCCAACGCCAAGAGCGCGGCGTACTTCTTCCCTCACGAGTTCAAAGAAAAGCCGCGCAGGAAGGAATGTGAGATCTTCTCGCCGTGGGCCGTCCACAACGACGAGGGCACGCGCAATGGCCGGATCAGCCTGAGCGACGCGGCCGCACATTCGGTCAACACCGCGTTCGCCGGGCTCGTCGCCAAGCTCGGGCCTTGCGCGGTCCGCGACCTGATGACCAAAATGGGGCTGCACAAGGGCAACGGCAAGCCGATCAACGCTGGCCCGGCTGCGGTCACGCTAGGCGCGGACAGCGCCGCGCCGCTGACCTTGGCCGCGGCCTACGCCACGGTCGCCTCCGGCGGCACCTACTGCGTGCCCTCGCCAGTGCTCGCCATCACCACCAGCGACAAGAAGCCGCTCGCGCTGTCCAAGGACCAATGCCACAAGGCCCTCGAGCCTGACGTCGCCAACGGTGTCACCAAGATACTCAAGACGGTCATCACCAAGGGCACTGGGCATGGCACCGGGGGGCTGGCCGGTGGGCGTCCCGTGGCCGGAAAGACCGGTACGGCCGGGAACGCCTTGCCCAGCGGCGGCACCAACGAGACCTGGTTCGTCGGGTACACCCCACAGCTGGCCACGGCAGTGTGGGTCGGCACGCCGGATGACCCCAACCAGAGCGCCAGGCTCGCGAACCTTCAGATCGGTGACACGTTCTATCCCGGTGAGATCTACGGAGCCACCATCGCCGCCCCGATCTGGAAACAGATCATGGACCGCGCTTCAGTTGGTATGCCGTTCCGGGACTTCGCCGAGCCCAGTGGCAAGGTGGAGTCCGGCGACATCGTTTCGATCCCCGGCGTTGCCGGGATGACCGTGGACGACGCCAAGGCTGCCCTGACCGCCGCGGGATTCAAGCCGGTGATCGGCAACACCGTCGACTCCACCATCCCCGTGGGCCGGGCCGTGGGCACCCAGCCCGATTCACAGGCGCTTCGCGGCACAAGTGTCGTGATCATGACCTCGACCGGGCACGTGCCACCGCCACCGCCACCGGCGCCAGCGGTCAAGGCGGTGCCGAAGGCTGCTGCCCCGAAACCCGCTGCAACGAAGCCCAAGGCGGTGCCTGCCGTTCCGAAGCCGCGCGCGACGCGGGGAAAGGGTTAGGACCGCGGTACGGACGGCGGAACGGACCGCAAAACGGACTGCGAACGGACGGCAAAATGGACAGCGAACGGACCGCTGGGACGGCCGTGACGGAGCTGGAGTTGAGACTGGGGCAAGCGTTTGTCAGCTCCCGCGCAGGGCCGACTTCACGATCGCGGCGACGCGTCCGCCTTCGGCTCGTCCAGCGACCAGCGCATTGGCGGCCTTCATGACCAAGCCCATCTGCGGCATACCGGTGGCGCCCGTCTCGCTGAGGGCCTGCGCGACCAGAGCCCGGAGCTCGGTGTCGGTCAGCTGAGCCGGCAGGTAGGCCTCCAGGAAGACAAGCTCCGCCTCCTCCTTGGCCGCGAGCTCCGGACGCTTGGCCTCGAGGTATGCCGTGGCCGCTTCGCGCCGCTTCTTGGCCTCCTTTGCCAGGACCTTGAGGACCTCGTCGTCGGACAGCTCGCGTGCCGTGGTGCCCGACACCTCCTCGTTGGTGACGGCGGTCAGCGCCATCCGCAAGGTCGCCGAGCGCACCTGGTCCCGCTCACGCATGGAGGTGTGCAGATCGGCGCGGAGAGTGGACTTCAGCTGTGATGTGCCCGGTTCAGTCATATCGGCATTCTGACACTGCGCAGTGCCGACTGTTTGCGAGGATGAGGCAATGAGTCTCAAAGAAGCCGCACTGCACTCCGCCGTCGGGCTCGCCGCCGTGGGCGTCGGCGGGCTGGCCTACGCGTCCCTGATCGAGCGCAACGCATTCACGCTGCGTCGGGCCAGCATCCCGGTGCTGCCTCATGGTGCGGCGTCACTGCGGGTCCTTCATGTCTCGGACATCCACCTGGTCCCGCGCCAGGCGCGAAAGACCGAATGGATCCGCTCGCTCGGCAGGCTGGAGCCGGACCTGGTCATCAACACCGGCGACAACCTCGGCGATCTCCGTGCCGTTCCTGCCGTGTTGCGAGCGCTGGAGCCCCTGCTCGCCGTCCCGGGTGTGTTCGTGCTGGGTTCCAACGACTACTTCGCGCCGAGTCTGAAGAACCCGGCGCGGTACCTGACGAGGGCACACGCTCGCCCGAACGAGAGCGTTCCGCTGCCGACCGCCGATCTTGTGGACGCCTTCACCCGCGCCGGCTGGGCGGACCTCTCCAACGCTCGCGCGGCGCTGTCGGTCGGCGGGCAGGCGCTTGAGTTCGTTGGCGTCGACGACGCTCACCTGAACTACGACCGGTATGCCGCAGTCGCCGGTCCCAGCGACCCCTCCGCTGCGTTAACCGTGGGAGTCACCCACGCGCCATACCGGCGGGTCCTTGACTCCATGACGGCCGACGGCGCCGGTCTCGTGATTGCCGGTCACACCCACGGCGGGCAGCTGTGTCTGCCGTTCTACGGGACCCTGGTGACCAACTGCGACCTGGACCGGCGGCGCGCCAAGGGCGTCTCTCGGTGGTGGCCTGGGGCTGGCGCCACACCCTCCATACAGGCGCCGGCTGGTGCGGCGTGGCTGGAGGTATCGGCTGGGCTGGGGACCTCGCCATACGCGCCGGTGCGGTTCGCGTGCAGGCCCGAGGCGACCCTGCTAACCCTGACGGCCAAGCCCGCCGAGAACTGAACTTCGGACCCGATTCGGTGCTGGCAGCCTTGCTCGGCTAGTCTCTTGCTTCGCTGGCCGCATCACGACGTGGCCGGCAGGCCACGGGGTGTGGCGCAGCTTGGTAGCGCGCTTCGTTCGGGACGAAGAGGCCGCAGGTTCAAATCCTGTC